>NZ_JACJSH010000051.1:0-51737 GCF_014698055.1 Nostoc sp. FACHB-133 | reverse complement strand
ATACCCTTAAACGGCTGCCCATATACCTGTTACCGTGGTAGATACATTATGTGTATTTACTTATCTTTACACAATTTGGTTTTTTCACCCTGTCCTACTTAAATCTTGATCTGAACTACATTGAAAATTGGTCTCTTGGGTTGGATTTTGAAATTTTACTCAAAACAGTTATGGTTGTTTTGAAAAAAGAAGGTGCTTACTAAGCTTTAAATTTGCTCGACTTTCTCAATTTTTCTTGAAGGCATCAATATTCATCGTTAAACCTTATTGATCCGGCAGTTTTATTTTAATCAAATTCAACGATAAGCATTAACATGGGAAAATTTTTTGCTACCAAACTAGGTTTTTTGCCGGATCAAGAAAACCTGGTTACTAATTTTGGATAAGGTTGAGCTAAGGTCAAACAAAAAAACAAAATTAGAAAAGACAGTAAGAACTATAATGGTTACGTTTTGATATGATTATTGCAATTTACAGTGCAATTTATTGCGGATTAAAGTGAGCTTTTTCTAATTTTGTAAAAGTAAATGTCTGACAGTACAAATATTTATGCGTGGAATCGAGTATAAAAACTTCTGAAGATATATCCATACATATCCAAAAAGATAAATTTATGAAATACATGAGTATTTAGTGATTTAAAACGAATTAAGCTGAATTAATAATTTTAAGAATGGCAGAAAAGTACAAATTTATAAGTAATTCCTTATCAATGATAGTCAATCGGTTAGCACAAAGCATTACGGCCTTTGTATTAACCGCTGCTATAGCTCGAACTTTAGGAGCTGAGGCTTTAGGGCAGTATTTACTAGCCTATAGCTACTATTTTATCTTTGTGGGCATTGCTTCACAGGGGCTAAAGACATTGTTCACTAGAGAACTAGCACGTGAGCCAGAAAAAACACCAGTTTACTTAATGAGTGGTACCTGGTTGCAGTTAATATTTAGTTTCTTCAGTTATGGGGCATTAGTGATTGTAGTCTTTTTACTTCCCTATAGTTCCACAACCTCTACTCTTTGCTACATAATGGGTTTAACGATCATTCCCTTTGCACTTTCCAACATAACGGAGGCAGTTTTTCAAGCTCAAGAGAAGATGCATCTTATTGCCATAGCTACAGTTCCAGTGTATGCAATACGCCTAATAATAATGATTTGGGCGATGCAACTAAAATACGGAATTGGATATTTGGGAGCGATCCTATTTCTTTCAGAAACACTAATTCTAATAATTGAATGGATTTTTATCAGCCGATTAGTCAAAATCCAATGGCAGATTGATGGAAAATTTGTAATTAATACAATTAAAAGTGCGCGTACATTTTTTGCTATTGAAGCAATATCTGTAGTCACTGGACGAATTCAAATTTTGATTCTTTCATTGTTAGGAAATGAGTTTTTAGTAGGTCTATTTGGTGGAATAGCACAATTACTACAACCCTTTTCGATTATTGCTAACAGTATGATTTTAGCAATGTTTCCAAGATTTTCAAAGGCAGTAGACCAAGGAAGGGAAAAACAGAAGCAGACCGCAGAAACTATTATTGAAATCCTACTAATTATGGCATTGCCCTTATTTTTGGGATTGTTATTTTTTGGCAAAGATTTACTAATTTTTGTCTATGATTCTAGCTTTGCTCAGGCAAATCTAGCCCTTCGCCTAAGTGCTATATCACTGGTTTTTTTGCCCTTCATCCGCTCACTTTCATATCTACTGGTAGCCAATGGTTTTGAGATAGTTAACCTACGTGAAGTGGTCATTACTACTATATTCGGAAGCTTGGGAGGGGTGGTATTAGTTTCCCGATATCAGTTGCTAGGTGCAGCTTTAATGGTATTGTTAATGACGACTCTGGGTTTTAGCCAGTATATTTATTTCACATATACTCGCTTGTTTTCATTAAATTTATGGCGAATTATGCGCCGACCATTGATAATAAGTGTTTTAATGTTACCCATATTTATATTATTGCAAAAAATTAACTTAGACTTTGTATTCACTTTACTTATTGCAACTTGTACCTATGGTTTATTTGTGAGTTATTTAGGTATTCGTGCGTTTGGCGGGTTTCGTTTTTTATGGATGAAACTTTTAAGAGAACATTAATTGTTCAATCTAAAATTCTACAGACAAACAATCCGAAGTTTTATAAGTAAGAATATAATTTAAATTATGATTAAAGTTGCCCTATTACATTTTGGCTTTGAAGACTACACCATTGAATTAGCAAATAGTCTGGCTAAATATGTTGATTTAACGTTAATTCACCCGAAAAAGCTCTCAGATGTATGCGGTGATGCGTTTGATCCCAATATCCGTGTCATTAGCTTTAACAAACCACGGATTCGCGACCCGCGTAATGTGTTGTCTATGAACGCTATGATGCGTATTATCAAAGATATACAGCCAGATGTTTTACATGTGCAAGAAACTAACGATCCTTGGTATGATTGGACGTTGTTACTCAACAGAATGCCACCACTAGTAACAACCATCCACGATGTATTCCGTCACCCAGGAGATAAGGTGGCTGTATTTGGTTCAGAGTATACTCGGCGTATTGCCTTCTATCGTTCCCAACAATTAATTGTCCATACTGATCAACTAAAAAAGATTCTAATTGAACAATTTAATTTACCTGAAGGGCGAGTCAATGTCATACCACATGGTGAACTTGGCAGTCTGTATCAGCGCCGGGGCGATCGCAATAATCAACCTCGCGATCCAAATACATTGCTATTTTTTGGACGCATCTGGCCCTATAAAGGATTGAAATATTTGCTTGAGGCTATGCCCTTAATTGCTGAACGTGTACCTCAAGTGAAGCTGATTATTGCTGGCAAAGGAGAAAACATTAACCAGTATTTCCCTAACGGTTATGATGAGAACCGCTACGAGATTATCAATAGACTAATCTCTCTTGAAGAAGTAGGTAATCTATTTCAACGTAGCACACTAACAGTTCTACCATACATTGAAGCCTCTCAAAGTGGTGTAGCAGCTTTATCTTATGGAATGGGAACGCTGGTTGTAGCTTCTGATATAGGGGGATTGAGTGAGATAGTTCAGCATAAAAAGGATGGTTTATTAGTTCCACCACGTGATGCTCAAGCCCTATCTGATGCCATCGTTTGTTTGTTAAGCGATCGCGACTTACAACAAAAAATGCAAACTGCGGCACTAGCTCGTTGCCAGCAAGATCTAAATTGGTCAAATATTGCTGCTCAAACCGTGGAAGTTTATCAAAAAACCATGAAAATTATACATTAGTAAAAATATACTGATTTAATCGGCATTTAACAAACATAATAATGACTCATCTCAGAAACAAAGTATTTGCCCAACTAAACTGAAACTAGCAACTACTAATCTCTAACTTGCTTAATATATTTTCTCTATGCATACATAATTATAAAAAATGAGGAAATTTTTAATTTCTGCTGAACAAATATTTACATTTACTTCCTTGATGCTATATTCAGGAACCCCGCTAGATGGTTTTTTGACTGATGGCTTTACTGTAAAAGAAGGAGATAGAATTATATTTCGATTACTTTATACTCTTACATATATAGTCAGCCTTTCATTGATTGCTCTACGTTGGAAGAAAGTTACTTATGCTTTTAGCAAAGATAAGTTTATTTGGTTGCTGATTGGAGTTTCTGCACTTTCTATTTTTTGGTCTTTAGATCCAGACATTACCGTGCGTCGCGTCATTGGTCTGTCAGGAACAACTATCTTTGGACTTTATTTAGCTTCACGCTACACCTTAAAACAGCAGCTAAAGCTATGTGCATATATGCTTGCCGCCTCAATAGTAATGTGTTTATTATTTGTTATATTTTTACCACAAATTGGGATCGATCCTACATTTAATAGTTGGAGAGGAATATTCCCAACCAAAAATGTTCTGGGCAAGAGATTTGTACTTAGTGCAGCAATATTTTTATTCCTTGCCATTACTGGTAAAAAAAATAGTTGGGTTTTATGGCTTGGCTATATTACTTCTGGAGTACTTATATTATTATCCCAATCAGCAACATCACTATTGAATTTTATAATTATCACAGTAGCTTTTATTGTGTATTATCGAATTTTACATTTAGAATACAAAGTATTTATACCTATATTAACGTTAATATCAACATTTGGTATAGCTTTTTATTACTGGTTAATCTCAGAAGGTGATTCGATTTTAGGCTTAGTAGGTAAAGACGCAACACTCACCGGACGCGCAGAATTATGGCCTGTTGTATTGGAGATGATTGGAAAAAAACCATGGTTAGGATATGGCTATGGAGCATTCTGGGAGCAGAGTAGTGAATCTTCTATTGTTTTACAAACGGTACAATGGGACGCTCCTAATGCTCATAATGGGTTTCTGGATCTTTGGCTATCATTGGGTTTATTAGGATTCTTGGTTTTTATAATTGGGTTCATTATTAATTTATTTAAAGCGATATATTTAATCAGGCGGAATCAAACATCCGAAAGTATATGGCTCTTAGTTTATCTTACATTTATGATTCTTTCAAATCTAACTGAAAGTACATTGCTAGTTCAAAATAGTATGGAATGGGTACTTTATGTAGCAGCGATATTATCAAGTCAACTTTACTACCCACGCGAATCTCTAAAACTAGAATCAATATAAAATAAATACTTATTGTACAGTATAGAATTGTAGAGAATTAAATATAAATTTCTTGATTAATAAATTTTAACTCAAACAAAATATTTTTGTAAGTTTTGCAAAAATTATGTACAGATAGAGTTGAATTCATAAAGCTGCAAACAAAGATATTTTTACCTCAAATTAACCAAAAAATAATCGTATTTTTATTTACAATATTTTAGGCTTAGATACTCTACTTACAGATGTACTAATATGTTGAAGTAAGTTACGCATCTATTTTACTCAGAGAAAATCAAACAATAAACTGTGATTATTTCGGTGATATATTAATCAAAGATATACCAACTTATTTTAAAAGTACAGCCTATGTCCCGAACTAATACTCTCAAGATTATCATGTTAGGTCCTAGTTTACTCCAGCAGGGTGGCATTTCTGGTTATGAGAAGCTTTTTTTAGAATATGCTCCTTCTGAAATTCAGATATATCATATTATCACTCATGAGGACGGATCTATAGCACTGAAAACAATGGTGTTTTTGAAAGCTATATGGAAATTTATATGGATATTAAGAGCAGAAGAAGTTGATATTGTTCAACTTGAAATTTCACAACGTGGTAGTGTTTTGCGGCAAGCAATTATGACACTTTTAGCTTGGCTATTTAACAAACCGATAGTTCTACACGCTCATGGTAGTCAATTTCATCTTTTCTATGCTGGACTTGCTAACTGGATACAGAAATTGCTAAGTTGGATATTTTGTAAGTGTAAACGCTTAATTGTATTATCGGAAAGTTGGAAAAGTTTCTATATAGAAAATCTTGGTCTGAAACCTGAACAAGTTGTAGTTTTTTACAATCCAGTAAAATTTCCTCTTGAAGTTCCACACCGTTCAGTTTCTGCAAAAGTGAACTTACTTTTTTTAGGACGAATTGGTCAACGGAAAGGAGCATTTGATTTGATCAAAGCTTTTTCTTTGTTGCCTACTGAATATAAAACCAGATCAAGTCTGATTATGGCAGGTGATGGAGACATAGAAGAGGCACGCAATTTAATTACGACTTTAAATCTACAAAACTATATACAATTGCCTGGCTGGATAGGGTCAGATGAACGTGATATTCTTTTAAGTAAGGCAGATGTTTTTGTGTTGCCCTCTTATAACGAAGGTCTCCCACTAGCAATGCTAGAAGCAATGGCTTGGGAATTACCAGTCATAGTTACACCAGTAGGAGGCATACCTGAGATAGTTACTCAATCTGAAAATGGATTAATTGTTAATCCAGGAAGTATTGAGCAGCTATCAGATGCTATTAGGTCTTTGATTGAAAATGAGGATTTGAGGCTCTCTCTAGGATCTAAAGCGAGAAAAAGTGTTTTTCATCTTGATATCAAAAATCACTGGATTTCTTTTCTTGATTTATATCGTTCAGTGTTAAGTTGAAATGATAAATCTAGCAACTGCGAAACAGAAAACTATAAAAATGCAGACCTGCAGTTTATTCAGCCCAGTTTCACCAGGTATGACTAAAATTTACCCAAAAAGGCAGATTTTAGAATTGACAAGTCAGCGTTTGACTAAACTGATTAAGAGTTGAGATTATTATGGCATTACCCAAAAAAGTACTAATTATAGTTGAAAATCTGCCAGTTCCCTTTGATCGGCGGGTATGGATGGAAGCAACTACTTTGCAAAAAGCTGGGTATGAAGTTAGCGTAATTTCACCAACAGGTAATGGGTTTGAGAAATCTTACGAGATTATTGAGAAAATTCACATTTACCGTCATCCTCTACCACCAGAAGAAAGTTCTGTTCTCGGTTATCTTCGAGAGTATAGTTGGGCGATTAATTGGCAATTCCGTCTAGCTCAACGGGTATGGCGAGAGCGGGGTTTTGATGTTATCCATATTTGTAATCCGCCGGATTTACTTTTTTTAGTAGCAGTATGGTTTAAATTATTTCATCGCATCTGGGTTATCTTTGATCATCATGACCTCAGTCCGGAGATGTATGAAGCTAAGTATCAACGGCGGGATATTTTTTATCATGGATTATACTGGGCTGAACGCTTGACTTATGCCACAGCAGACATAGTAATTTCAACGAACGAGTCGCACCGAGAGGTAGCTCTTACCCGTGGGCATAAGAAACCGGAGAAGGTCTTTGTAGTTCGTAGTGCGCCTGACCTTTCCCGTTTTCACCGAATGCCCCCAAATCCGAATTATCGTAGAGGTAAGAAGCACTTGATAGGATATATGGGTGTCATGGGTGAACCAGAGGGAATTGATTATCTTTTGAGAATAGCATATTATATTACCCAGACAAAAAATCGCCAAGATATTCACTTTATGTTGATTGGTAGTGGACCAGCGGCCGAAAAACTTAAAGTTTTATCCAAAGAGTTAGGAGTGAGTGAGTTTGTAGAATTTACAGGGTTTAAGCAAGGGGAGGAACTTTTAGAACGGCTTTCCAGTTGTGACGTTTGTGTAGAACCCTCCCCAACATCTGCTTATAACGAAAACTGCACCATGAATAAAATCCTCGAATACATGGCGATGGGAAAAGCAATTGTCCAGTTTGATTTGCGAGAGGGAAGACGTTCTGCACAGGAAGCATCTCTTTATGCCAAGCCTAATGATGAGGTTGAATTTGCTGAGAAAATTCTAGAGCTTCTAGATTCTCCTGAACTAAGAGAAAAGATAGGAGCTGAGGGACGACTGAGAATGGAGAAGATTCTTGAATGGCAATATCAAGCTCCGAAATTGTTAGAGGCTTATGATAAGATTTGGCAAAGCTAGTTGGCATTATTGTGCGACAATGGGAACTAAATTTATAACTTAGATAGTCTATACTATTGTAATATTGTCAAATCGCATCATTGTTGTCAATTGCAGTGGTTTGTGCATTCTCTAAGTCTTTTTTAGTTTCTTACTTAATATCTGTATTTGGGAAGATTTATGTCAGAAAAATCTACGGAATCTAGAGAATCTATTGATTTAGACCTCAGTCGTTACCTATTCATATTGAAACGATGGTGGCTACCTGCTACTGCAATATTTACAGCTACAGTTATTCTCAGTGCTATAGCTACACAATTTATGAAGCCATCCTATGAAGCCGAAGGAAAACTATTATTTAGAATTCCTTCTTTTAAAGTAGTAGGAGCTAGTCTTTTGCCTAGTAATACAGAAGGAGGAGATGCAGGGGATTTAAAATCGCTGCTAGCAACTCAAAATCCTATAAACACTCAGATAGAAGTTATTTCTTCCCCTGCTTTATTGCAGAAGACAATAGATAAGCTACAACTGAAAGACAAAGAAGGTAAACCTTTAGAAGTAGAACAGCTGCGGAAATCTTTGACCCTGAAAATTGTTAGTGCAACAGATGTATTGCGAATTAGCTATACCAGCCCTGACCCCGAGCAATCAGCAGCAGTGGTCAACACAATTATGAGTCTTTATTTAGATAATGATATTCTGACAAATCGCTCTGAAGCGGCAGCAACTCGTCAATTTATTGCCAAGCAGCTTCCTAAAACTCAAGAAGTTGTTAATAATACAGAGGTAGCACTACGTATATTTAAACAGAAGTATCAGATAGCAGATCTGTCAGAGGAGACAAAGTCAGCTGTTGCAACTATTGGAAATCTAGACAATGAGATGAATACTGTTAAGGCTCAGCTGGATGAGGTAAACGCCCAAACCAATGAACTGCGCCAGAAAGTAGAGCTAAATTCTCAGGAGGCGATCGCTGTGAGTGCCATCAGTCAGTCACCGGCTGTGCAGGGAGTTCTTACACAACTTCAAGAAACTGATCGACAGCTAGCAATTGAGCGTAGCCGTTTCCTAGATGACAATCCTGTTATTGTTAACTTAGAAGCAAAGAAAGCTAGCTTAAAATCTCTCTTACAACAGCAAATTGGTCAGACTGTTGGCAATAAAACAGAAGTTTCACAGAACCTATTACAGATTGGACAACTAAGACAAAATCTGATCCAAAATTTTCTGCAATCAGAAATACAGCGCATTGGTTTAGCTAAAAAACTCTCTTCTCTATATAACTCACGTTTAGCATACGAAAAGCGCGTTAAACTCATACCCCAACTAACACAAAATCAGAGGGAGTTAGAACGAAAAGTTGAAGTCGCAGAATCAACATATCAAACTCTATTGAAAAAGGTTCAAGAATTACAGTTAGTTGAGAATACAAATACAGCCAGCTCGCGGATTATTGCTCAGGCTATAGTGCCAGATAAGCCAGTAGAAAGCAAAAAAATTATTGTTTTAGTGCTAGGAGTAATGTTCGGTTTATTCTTGGCTACTACAGCAGTTCTTGTGCTAGGTATGAGAGATAGGTCTCTGAAAACCCTTCAAGAAATCAGAGGTATATTTAGATATACTTTGTTAGGAATTGTGCCTTTGTCTGTTAAAAAGATTCGCTCCCGTTATTCAAATGCAGAATCAATAAATCAAACAATTGCTGTCAGAGATACGCCTTACTCTTTAACTAGCGAAATGTACAGAATGATTCAAGCGAATCTGAAATTCCTGAGTTCAGATAAAGTGCTGAAAACTATTGTGGTAACTAGCGCAGTTCCTAAAGAAGGCAAGTCTACAGTTTCAGCTAATTTGGCAACAGCGATCGCTCAATTAGGACGTCAAGTTTTACTAATAGATGCAGATATGCGAGTTCCCTCTCAGCATCATCTGTGGGAAGTAAGTAATGCAGATGGCTTGAGTGAAGTTCTTATAGGTCAGACTGAATTTGATGTTGCTTTATGTAAAGTAATGGATAATCTTGATGTCTTAACTGCTGGCTCTAGACCTCCCAATCCACTTGCTTTGCTTGACTCAAAGCGGATGGCATCGCTAATTGAAAGTTTTTCATCTCAATATAAATATGATTTTGTAATTATTGATGCTCCTCCCTTGCTTTTGGCAGCCGATGCTTTGACTATAAGCCAAATGACCGATGGGATTTTGTTAGTCGCTCGACCTGGGGTAATTGATTCTAACAGTGCATCTGCCGCTCAAGAAATGCTAGAGAGATCAAGTCACAACGTATTAGGTTTAGTTGTGAATGGTATCATTGATAAAAATGAATCTAGTAGTTATTTCAACCATGTTAAACAATACTTTACTCATCAAGATTTGGCAAAAGAGACAAAGCTAAAAAAACGTATTCCAGACAAAACCTCTGTATAAATTAATTTAAATAAATTAGGATTTTGTCTTACCAGTTAATTTAATACTATAACTGGTAAGTAATAGTACAGTATTAATTACACAATAACTTGGCTGAAATTCTTGCCTAGTAAAACATCAATAATTAATTCTGTTGGGACACTTGTATCATATCTGTTTAATTATTTAGCCAAAAAACAATAAGCCTACTTTCACAGGTAGGCTTATTATTTTGTATAACTCTAGACTTCAACCTGACAGAACTATGTGTTGTAGATTGTAGGGTGTAGATTTCAGGACACAATATTAGGGTTACTGATATTCGTGTGCCCCAATATCATATCCAGCACCGACAGGACGAGGTTTACCAAAATAATCATTTTTCAAATTATTCCACTTAAAACCATTGTTGATGGCCCGACTAGTTCCCTTTATTCTAAAGTCACCACCTGAGGGATTTACAAATTGTGGATCTGCCATAATATCGTTAGGTCCCACAGAAACTGCACGAGAACCATTGTTGTTGTAGAGGTTGTAGTTAAAAGTAGTGTTGGTACTTTTATTATTCGTACTTATTGTTTTGTTAGGCGCAGCATAAATGATGTTATTGATAACTTTGACATCACCTGAATAATTACTCATGATTTGCCCGTGAGTAATTTCCTTAGTCTGGTTATTCAGATAAACTGTGTTGTGGACAATATCTACATGGTCGCTTGAAAAGGTATGAATGCCCGTACCACCATTTTTATATGAGATATTGTTGGCAATCAAAGTACGTCCTTGATACCCATTATCTCGTGACTTATCAACAATAATACCATTACCGTCTTGGAACTTTCCATTGTAATACCAGGGAACAAACATTTGATTGTTGTAGACTTTGTTTCTAGTAACATACATCCTATAGTTCTGGTTATTATCATAATTCCAATTGTTGAGCAGTGAAATGCCACTAGCCCCGAATGGTGAATACCAGGCATTATTATATACCTCGTTATTGTCCACGGTTACATAGTCCGATTCAATAACTGAAATACCCGCACCGCCACAATCATGTACCTTGTTGTTGAGAATACGTATGTGGTGGGAACGACCATTTTTTCGTCCATCTATATTTATGCAGTTTCCACTCGTCAGTGGGTTGGATGTATTATACTTCTGACTCAGTGCATAACTCAGGGTTATATTGGTATTGTTCCCTGCAACCTCCAGACCATTTATCTCAATATATGAGGCTCTATTTTCAATGGAAATTCCATTCCATCCATTGTGCTGAATTTTTGGCTTATTTCCAGGATATGCCTTATAGGTAATCCATGAATTTGCCGTTCCAGAGCGTTTAATTACTAGTGCTGATCCGCTAGGGTAATTATTATTGTATACCCCATTCATGATCAGTACTGTACTGCCAGGGTTAGTTAGGTCTGCTGCTCTTTGAATTGTCCTAAAGGCAGATGACGGAGTGAGTCCGCTATTTTTGTCACTTCCGCTACCACTAACATAGTATGTTGTAGCAGTTGGAACTTGGCTGATCAGCTTGCGACTCGGAAGTGAAATGTTTTGATCGGTGGATAACTGACGAACGTCTTTAACTAAAGACTCTGTTATTCTCTGTCCTTGAACCAGACCTGTTAATGCCCACGGAAGTACAAGAGATGCACTTAAACTGAGAAAGCCTAAACCATGAATCATCATAGGGAAAAATAGGGTATATTGCAAAAACTGAATCGTCAACGGTCAGTAACTCTAGCCTTGGTCAGTAAGTCAGTATTGGATACGGTCGTGTAACTGCCATTTGTAAGTTTATAAACGGTTTATCAGGTTTACACCTGAGCATTTCCACGTAAATATCGCTGAAATGTTTTCTAGGCAGTGTTAAAAAAATGGCAGCCATCTGGTAAAAGTACTGAAAAAATTCTCAGTATGCAGAGTCATCCCATTAATGGACACAAACCAACCGTACAAATGACATCATTTCTAATTGGACATCATTCTACTGTGTATACGCGGTATCTGTAGTTAAGATAGTATATCTGTCATTAAACAGTTATTTTACTTAAATAATTCTTATGATAATGATAATTAAAATGAGGAGAAAAGTCTTACAGGGAGTGGATTATATAATCTTTACCTTCTAAAGTATTCTCATTATCATAAGAAATCAGAGTAACTAAAACAAAGTTTTAAAAGGTATATCAATGGCAAATTCAGAAATTTTCAATGGCAAATTCAGAAATTTCAGTGATAGCTTTCGGTTCACGGAATTTAAAGCTCAGTAATAAGGATTAGACTTTTATAAAAATTAGTATAAAATATAAATAATTTAAGAAGCGATCACAAAAGGCAAGACATTTCTTTACCCTAGTATTGTCTTATCCTGCGGTCAAATAAGAGTATCTGGGAAGGGTTGAGGAGAGGTGTATTTCATTTACTGGCAACCCCTGTAATTTAACTAATACTTACGCATAAGAGATACTCGCTTTTTTTAAGAGGGATCGAGCTTTCTAGTTTTGAGTGCGTAAGTTCAGTTAATGAAAGAGGTGGTTATTGTGGAGGACAGGTCAAGAGAGATGAATATTGCTCTCCCAATGGAATACACCAAGAACAATCAATCTCTTTGACTATATAGATATTGTAATTTTGGGGACGGAGAAGTTTAACCAACGCCCCCAATTCACATCTGTATATTGGACTAGAGTCCGAACAAGTTCAGAAGATTAAAGATAACACCGAGAGGGCCAGTGATAGTGTTTATGGTATCGCCAGTCTTAGCGGAACCCGATCGGTTGACTACAACAACATCATTATTGCGGAGTATGGGATTAGTTTGCTCATTAATGCCAGCAGAAAAATCCACTTTTACTATGCGTTTAGTGACAGAACCGTTAGGGTTGAGGCGAATCAAATCAACAGCACTGCTACTAGCTCTGGCATCATTAAATCCGCCAGCTGCCAGTATAGCTTGATTTAAAGAGCTATTCGGCTGAACGTCTGTTAACCCTGGTTTTTTAACTTCACCTACCACACCAACTTGAATGCGTGTAGGAGACAAAGTAGTGGTAGCTAGTTGAGTAGCTTCTGCGGGATTAATCTCAGTTGCCGTCGGAATAACAATTGTATCTCCGTCTTGCACGATGATGTCTTGACTAGCGTCGCCACTCTGCAATAGTTGCCAAAGGTTAATATCTATAGCTTGTTCTGAGCCAGTTCTTGTAAGTCGACGTAGCCTGAGATTACGAACATCAGCTTGTGCTGTAATTCCTCCAGCTAGTTGAATAACCCGTGTCACGTTTGGTAGACCATTGGGATTAGCTGTGCCACTGTTAGTTGCTGCGCCCCCCTGAGCATCTGTGCTGGCTGGGGTGACAAGATACGAACCGGGACGATTAACTTCACCGATAATTGTTACCGTGCGAGGCGTGGTTTGGCTGGCAGCAAAGTTAGATGCAAATATATTACGAGATTCTGCCACGTTGAAGTTGGTTGCTGTTGGCACAACTATGGTGTCTCCATCGCGCAAGGTAATATCCTGTGATAATCTACCTGTTTGGATAAGTTCCTTCAAATTGACACTAACGGCTTGCTCTGAAGAACGTCCTATTTTACGCCTTAATTGAATTTGACTCACATCCGCAGCCAAGGTTACGCCCTGTGCTGTTGTCAATGCGGCTAACACAGTTGGGTATTGTACGCCTGGATTGTCTCCCGCGCCTCCGCTCAAGCTAAGAGTGTAAGCTCCTGGGCGTGTCACTTCTCCGGCAACGAAAACATTGATAGGACGAGGCGATAATAAATTGACTGAGATTAAGGGACGTTTGAGGAAGCGAGCATATCTTCTAGCAATTTCGTCAGCAGCCTGTTCAGTTGTTAGACCGAGGACTGACACACTGCCAATTAAAGGTAGGTTGATTGCTCCACCTGGGGGAACTTGGTATTCTCCTGTATATTCAGGTACTTCAAATACATTTACCCGGATGCGATCGCCGCCTCCTAATGAATAATTAGTATCTAATTGTGTTTGTGTGCTTGGTGTTTGTGTAGTTGGTGGTAATGGTTGTCCCTGAGCTAGACTCGCAAATGGCACAGCGACATTGACAGCACTTAACAAAGCCACACCCACAACTGGCTGAGTTAGGAATTTAAACAAACTTGTGTTAAGCATATTTACCTTAGATTCTGAAACTACGATTAATAAAGTACTGTCTAAACATTTTTATTTTGACTATACCTAAGTATTCAAGTTCCCCAACACTCTTATTTTCCCCGAAAAGTGTAATTTTCCGGAGGAAATTTGTTTATTGAATTTGAATTTTTAGTGAAGTTAATTTAAAGTTGAGCAAACTTGAATATGTGAATTCTCAAAAAATATGTGACTTACGGAGATAAACGCAGTTTATATAAAAAATTGTCTGTTATGTAAATAGGTACTTACGAATAACGCATTTCTACCAAAGTCAATTAAATGACACTTAAACTGTGATTCTAAATATTCTATTAGTAGTAATTTTTGCAAAAATTATGAACTCCATTATTGATTAACTACAAATAACCTTGAAAAAAGGTCGAAATTTAGTTTTTTGTGAGTTGGATTGAGCAAAGACAAACTCAAAAATGCGGAAATTTAAGATTATTCTGTAAAAAGATACCAGGTATATACGTTGCTCAAACAAATCTAAAATTGAGTATTTGACAACAAAATTAACTAACAGAGTTATTTTTTCTTTGAATTTGTTGAATAAAAAACTCTTCTAGGGAGTAACGCGACAAGTTCATGGCAATAATTTTACCTTCCATCAGACGAACACTAGCGAGGAAATCATAGTAATCGTCTTGTAGTGTACCTTGCCAGGAACCATCAGGTTCAAATCTAAGAGTGGGTATCCATTTTTTGAGAATTTCCCAGTCACCACCTTGACCTTTTACATAATATGTGTTGTCTACGCCTAAAAGTTCATTAAGGGAACCAGAGCAAATTAGTTCACCTTGAGCAAGGATGGCAATGCGATCGCAAATCTGCTCTACTTCACTAAGAACGTGGCTATTGAAAAAAATCGTCTTTCCAGCAGCTTTTAGTGCCAAGATGATTTCCCGCATTTGGTAACGTCCTACCGGATCAAGACCAGACATTGGTTCATCGAGAAAAACCAAATCTGGCTCGTTAATTAGCGCCTGTGCCATACCAACACGCTGTAGCATTCCTTTTGAGTAGCGGCGTAAAAGTTTTTTGCGAGCATCACCTTGGGATAAACCCACTAATTCCAGCAGTTGGGGAATGCGTTGGCGTTGGACACTTTGGGGAATTTGGAATAGTCCAGCAGCTAGCTGCAAAAATTCCCAGCCAGTGAGATAGTCATACAAATAGGGATTTTCTGGCAAATAGCCGATATGTTGCTTAACACTGCGATCGCCTATAGGTTTATCCAATAACAATCCCCGTCCAGAAGTGGGATGAATAATTCCCAGCAACAATTTTAAAAGGGTGGTTTTACCAGCACCGTTTGGCCCCAGCAACCCAAAGGTTTCGCCTTTGTAAACCTTTAAAGAACAGTTTTTGAGAGATACGACTTTTTGATTTAGCCAAAAACCAGTGCGATAGACTTTTCGCAACTCAGAAGTTAGGACTACTGGTGGAGTGTCTACCGTATTAAGTTGAGAATCAGGGTCATCTGCAACAGACTTCATCTTGGTTCAACCACTAATTATCAGCTTGGTATTAATTACAAGTTATCTAGTAGGCTGATAATAACCATCACCAAGCCGTGTGTCAATTATTGGGGATTGGAAACTAGAGAGGAAATAACTAATGCCCCATTTGACTACTTTCAGAGAACGCCTTTAGAACTGGGAATTAGACCAGCACGACGGGGGTCAATCTCCACTGCTAGCCGTGTTGCTCTTGCAAAGGCTTTAAATGTCGCCTCTATGATGTGATGGGAATTAATGCCATCCAGTTGCCGAATGTGGAGTGTCATTTGGCTATGGTTCACCAGTGCCACAAAGAATTCGCGCACGAGTTGGGTGTCATAGGTTCCTACGCGCTGGGTAGGAATTTGCAAGCCGTAGCTGAGGTGAGGCCGTCCAGAAAAGTCTAGCGCTACCTGAACTAAAGCTTCATCCAATGGCGCAAGAAAATTACCAAAACGGACAATACCTTTTCTGTCGCCTAGTGCTTGGTTGAAAGCTTGGCCTAAAGTAATACCTACATCTTCGTTGGTGTGATGGTCATCAATTTCCCAGTCTCCCTTGGCTTGGACATCTATATCAATCAGCCCGTGGGAGGCAATTTGATGCAACATGTGATCCAAAAACGGAATGCCTGTTGCTGCCGTGCAAGTTCCTCTACCATCAAGATTGATGGTAACTTGTACATCAGTTTCACCAGTAGTACGGTGAACAGTGGCAATCCGAGGGGTTTTAGTTGACTGGTCGTAGTTTGAATTAACTTTGCTAATTTGCATTGGGAATAGAGCATGGGGCATAGGGCTTGGGGCATAGGGAATGGACAAGAATTTTAATACTCAATGCCCAATGCCTAATGCCCTATGCCCAAATTATCTTATATTCCCATAATTTCATATCCTGCATCTACATATAGAACTTGTCCGGTAATACCACTGGACAAATCACTACATAAGAAAGCGGCAGTATTACCCACTTCTAGCTGAGTGACAGTACGGCGCAGGGGAGCTACTTCTTCGACATGATGGATCATATCCAAAATTCCACCAACTGCTGAAGATGCTAAGGTGCGGATGGGGCCTGCGGAGATGGCATTGACGCGGATATTTTGTGGCCCTAGTTCAGCAGCTAGGTAACGCACGCTCATTTCTAACCCTGCTTTAGCAACTCCCATAACGTTGTAGTTAGGAATTGCTCTGACACCGCCTAAATATGTCAGCGTGACGATACTACCTCCCTCAGTCATCAAAGGTTTCGCTGCACCACTTAACTGCACCAGCGAGTAAGTACTGATTTCTAAGGCAGTGTTGAAGCCAGAACGAGAGGTTTGGCTAAAGTCTCCACTTAAATCGTCTTTACTGGCAAAGGCCAGACAATGGATCAGAATGTCTAGCTTCCCCCATTGCTCACGAATTGTCTCAAAGGTAGATTGAATCTGTTCTTCATCTTGGACATTACAAGGAAGAAATAAGCTTGGGTTGAGGGGTTCTACCAACTCCGCAACTTTTTTCTCCATTTTGCCGCGTTCATCCGGCAGGTAGGTAATACCCAGGTTTGCTCCGGCTTTATGCAGCTGTTGGGCGATGCCCCAGGCGATCGAGCGGTTATTGGCAATACCTGTAACAAGAGCATTTTTTCCAGTCAGATTCAGCATAGAAATTGTTAATGCGATCGATCATTAGGAGCATACTAGAATCTGAGGCACGTTTGTCTTTGTTTTATACAGGATTTGCAAAAATGAATATTGAGAAGGGTGTTTGCTATGACAAAAATCTTGATTTTTCCTAAAGATTTTCTCAAGATATCTTTATTTGTTCTTTAAAAAACCCTTTTTAATACAGTTATTGGAACTACTTATCAACAATTAGTAGCTGAAAGGATCAACAATTATGTATCATTATAAACAAACAGTTATGAAGCGATTAGTTTGAGTATAGGAAAGTACAGAAAGGTTGACGGTGCTTTATTCATTTTTCGGGTGTATTCTTAGGTAATCAGTTTTTGTTTTTCCGGCATTGGGTAGGGGAAGGGAGATGATCGTGACACAAGATAAAGCCCTAGCAAATGTATTTCGTCAGATGGCGACCGGGGCGTTTCCGCCAGTTGTGGAAACGTTTGAACGCAATAAAACGATCTTTTTTCCTGGCGATCCTGCCGAACGAGTTTATTTTCTTTTGAAAGGTGCTGTTAAACTTTCTAGGGTGTACGAGGCAGGAGAGGAAATAACAGTAGCATTGCTTCGGGAAAATAGTGTTTTTGGTGTTTTGTCATTGCTGACAGGAAATAAGTCGGATAGGTTTTACCATGCGGTTGCATTTACACCTGTGGAATTACTGTCAGCCCCAATTGAACAAGTAGAGCAAGCACTCAAGGAAAATCCAGAATTATCAATGTTAATGCTGCGGGGTCTTTCTTCGCGCATTTTACAAACAGAGATGATGATTGAAACTCTCGCTCACCGAGATATGGGTTCTAGGTTGGTGAGTTTTTTGTTAATTCTTTGTCGGGATTTTGGCGTTCCTTGTGCAGATGGGATCACTATTGATCTGAAGTTATCTCATCAGGCGATCGCAGAAGCAATTGGTTCAACTCGTGTTACCGTTACTAGGCTACTAGGGGATTTGCGTGAGAAAAAGATGATTTCTATCCACAAAAAGAAGATTACTGTGCATAAACCTGTTACCTTAAGTAGGCAATTCACATAAAATCAATCGGAGAAAGGGGAATCGGCGCGTGTTCTATTTTGAAAGATGACACTAATAGCTAGAGGTAAATCTAAAATTGAATAATTTCAGCTATTGCCAACTTCCACTTCTCCGCAGACAATGCTTAAAAGTAGTAGGCTGTATCTGGAAGGATTTCGGTAGCTAAAGATGACCACCGGATACATCCTCATCGCAGCAATTTTAATCTTGGGAGGCGTAATTGCCACCGTGGGCGATCGCATCGGCACACGAGTTGGCAAAGCCCGCCTCTCACTTTTTAAGCTTCGTCCGAAAAATACTGCTGTAGTGGTAACTATTTTTACGGGCGGTTTGATTTCAGCATCAACATTAGGAATTTTATTCGCTGCCGATGAAGGTTTGCGAAAGGGAGTCTTTGAATTAGAAGATATTCAAACAGACCTCAGACAGAAGCGGGAACAGCTAAAAACCGCAGAAACTCAGAAAAGTCAGGTAGAAAGTGAGCTAAATCAAGCAAGAATTGCCCAAGCAAAAGCACAACAAGACTTACAGGCAATTAATCAGTCTTTACAGGCAGCAAATGCCAAACAACTCCAAACACAAGCTCAGTTGAACCGCACCATTAGTCAACAAGCTCAAACTCAAACTCAACTCCAACGTACTCAAGGTCAGTTAGGACAAGTTGTAACTCAGTACCAAAAAGCTATAGCTGAGTTGCAAAGCGTTTCCAATCAAAGAAAAGAGCTACAGGCGGCAGTTGAACTACTGAAGACAGAACGACAACGACTGTATGCTGAAGCGAAAAAAGCGATTGACGAAGCCAAAACAGCTATTGAAAAACGCGATCGCGAACTGGCTAACCGTCAAGAAGCCATAGAACAACGCGATAAAAAAATTGGCCAACTCGATCAATTGATTCAAAAGCGTAATGTAGAAGTTGCAGCACGAGAGGAAGTGATTGCCAAACGGGAATCCCGCCTGAAAGAATTGGAAGCGCAACAAGAGCAACTAGAACTAGAAGTTGCCAGGCTAGAAAAATATTATCAGTCTTACCGCGACCTGCGTTTGGGTAAGTTGGCCTTAGTTCGCGGTCAAGTTCTTTCTGCTGCTGTAATTCGTGTTACCCAACCTGCTGAGGCTCGTCGGGCAGTGGTACAACTTTTACAAGAAGCCAATCGCAACGCCAACCTCGAATTAAGTGAGCCTGGGGCAAATCCTGCCAATGTAGAGCTACTGCGCGTGACTCAGGATAGGATTGACCAATTGAGCAAGCAGATTAGCGATG
Source organism: Nostoc sp. FACHB-133 (assembly GCF_014698055.1). NCBI lineage: Bacteria > Bacillati > Cyanobacteriota > Cyanophyceae > Nostocales > Nostocaceae > Nostoc > Nostoc sp. FACHB-133. Next base: position 32,266 of record NZ_JACJSH010000051.1, on the reverse strand, counting down.
GTCAAGAATATGTGGTGCGAATTTTCTCGGCTGGTAATTACGTCAGGGGAGAAAAGCAGATAGAGTTTTTCGCCGATACAGCCCGAAATCAATTGGTTTTTTCTGGAGGCGCAGTGCTAGCTACAACTAGTGCCGATTCCAAAGCTATGACATCCTATCAGTTACAGCAAAGGCTGGAAATACTAATTTCTGCTTCCCAATTTCGGGCTCGTAATGCCGGAATTGTCGAGGATGTGCAGGTAGAGGGGACTTTCTTGCGCTTTGTCGCCCAATTAAGACAGTATAATCAACCCTTGGAGATCAAAGCGATCGCAGCAGAGGACACTTATACAGCCGGGCCATTGAGAGTAAAATTAGTGGCAATAGTCAACGGAAAAATTATTTTTAGTACTTAAAACATTATTTGCACACTGTTATTAGTAAGATTTAAACATATTCAACAGCAGTCAAAATAGTTGCTGTGATTGCATTTATTGATTTCTAATTCTCAATTTTTATTTTTAATTTCTTATGACTTTACGCGAATTTTCACCAACGCAACCAGTCATATTGGGGTTTGATCCAGGTCGAGATAAGTGTGGGTTAGCGGTGATGGGACTGGATCGACAATTGTATTATCATCACGTTGCGTTAGCAAAAGAGGCGATCGCTACGATTGAAACACTGCGTCAAAAGTTTCCGATCTCCTTGATGGTGATGGGCGACCAAACTACAGCCAAGCAGTGGAGACAGAAATTGTATCAGGAATTGACAGAACCTCTGAGTATTATTTTAGTGGATGAGCGGTATACAACCTTAGAAGCACGCGATCGCTATTGGCAAATGTTCCCACCCAAAGGGCTAACAAAGCTATTGCCACAAGGTCTACGACAGCCTCCAAGACCGATAGATGACATTGTTGCCATTCTCTTAATCGAAAGATACTTAAACCGCCTCACAGAATCAACACTCAGCAGTCAAGAGTGAAGAATTACATCCTTAACTCCTAACTCCTGTACTGACGCAATTAATCGCGTCTCTCCTAACTCCTAACTTTTAAAGTTCCGCCCGAATAGTAAAAGCATAATCTCCTCCAGGCTCTAGCTGATAATCTTGTTGCTCCAAAAATCGACCAAGGGGTTCTTTGATTAAAGCGCGGCCTTGGGAAGGCTTGACGGCAAGTTCTCCCCGGCGAAAATGCCACTGGAAATGCCACTCAAATTCACCTGCACTCACTTCACCCTCAAGGAAGCCGTGTTGCCAAGATTGGCGGGTGATTCTGACATGGGCAATAGTTTCTGGCAGTCGTCTTTTAGCACTCACAATGCTTTATGTCAAGTGTAGAATAACAGCCAATCATGTAGGCTTCTTATTTTATGTACCAAACATAGTCTAAATAGACAAACTGACAAAGTGAGTATTTTTAGTTGAGTCAGAATGGTACTAATGGAGAATGCTGGATGTAAAATTTCAGTTGAAAGTGACTCAAACTTCTTTAATCTAAGCGTTTCGTGTCTATATAGCAAATCCTAAATCATTTTTGATAGACAATATCCCCAGCTTTCTAGATAAGTCAGCGATCTATGACTTCAGTCTATGGGCATAGTGGTAAGTAGTGGGGATAGTTTTTGTTAAAGTTTTAGAAATGAGAGTATCCTAGAAACTGTATATCTAACGCTTCTTTCATCAGTGTATTGTGGATTGATTGGGATTTCTTTGCAAGATTTCAGCACAATTACAGCCCGATAAAGCTTAGAGTATTTATATTGCTTTTCTTGAATGTCAAAACACAGAATATTTTCTAGTGGATATTCAATAACTTGATTGCCACGAAGACTTTTACGTTCGACAAAGACCTTATCAATACTTTTATAGAAGGTGCAGGTAGTTACAGGTGATGTTGCAAAAAAAGCAGCGATCGCCATGATAATTAATATAGACAAACTTAAGAAAAATAGATAATTTCTCTGATTCTGCTGTACCAATAGAGAAGTTTTACTAGAGTTTATAAAACCGTTGGTTTTCAAGGTAAATTCTTGATTTTGTTCATAGCTAAGATGGGATAAAAGAAGAAAATCTTTAAATGGAGTCACAATTATAACCTGATAGCTTTTCGACCCTTTGCTGCCAGTCTTTGTGAGAATGTATGCTTCACTGGGATCAAACATTCTGAGTTTCTCCATCTTTCCCAGCAAATTAAACCGTCTCAATTCACAATTAATTTTGCTTGACGAGAGGCGATCGCAATTGAGACTGATTGAAGCAGACTCAAAAAATAAGCAGTAAATCAAGAAGCTTAAACAGACAGTAAAAATGCACCACCCGATGACCCAATATCTGAGTGGTCGATGCTTTAGCTGCAATCTGGTACGGGTTTCCTCGACAATTTTCATCGGTGCTTGTGTATAGAATACTTAACCCCTGAGTAGAGTATTCCCTTAGTAGCCCACTCACTTATCACTAAATCTAAGTACTAGGGAGGATTTATGATAAATCGCTCAAAAAGCTTTGACTAGCTGGGATAATTGGGTCAGAAAGCTATAGCTAGAAGCATGGAAACCAAACAGCTAGGAAAAACTGGTGTATTTGTGAGTGCGATCGGTTTGGGTGGTATGCCCATGTCAATCTCTAATCGCCCTCCTGAATCGCAATCAATCGAAGTTATTCATCGGGCTTTGGATTTGGGTATTACATTTATTGACACTGCCGACTCTTATTGCAAAGATGAGTCAGAAAAACACCATAATGAGCGACTAATTCACAAGGCGCTTACTAGTTACAAAGGCGATGTTAGCCAAATAATTGTGGCAACTAAGGGCGGTTTGATGCGTCCCGATGGCAACTGGACAAGCAACGGCAACCCAGAACATTTACGCGAAACGATTCGAGTCAGTTTTGAGGCGTTAGGTGGTGCTAAACCCATCGATGTTTGGCAATACCATTCACCCGATAGTAAGTACACCATTGAAGAATCCCTTGCGCCAGTGAAAGAAGCTGTGGAGGCAGGTTTGATTAGGTTTGTGGGAGTTTCTAACTTTTCCGTTGAACAAATTAAGCGGGCGCAAGATGTAGTAGATATTGTCTCGGTGCAGAATCAATATAGCCCTTGGCAACGACAGCCAGAAAAGGACGGCGTGTTGAAGTATTGCGAACAGCAAGAATTGACATTTTTGCCTTGGAGTCCCTTTGGTGGTAAACGTCGCCATCAGGATTTGCAAGATATTCCTGCGATCGCTAACTTAGCTAAAGAAAAAGGCGTGTCAGTATATAGTATCGTTCTAGCGTGGTTACGCTCCAAATCGCCCGCTATTTTACCAATTCCTGGAGCTAGCAAGGTTTCTAGCATTGAAGACTCAGCACAAGCTATCAATGTGAAACTATCTGAAGAAGAAGTGCAAAAAATTGATCGCGCAACTTAATCATTTCACTAGCTAACTTAAGTAAGTGAGCGTAAATAATTATTGTTGGGATAAGGCAATAGACAACAGGCAATAGGCAATAGGTATAAGGATTTTAGCCTAGTTCATTTCTCTTTACATAGTTTGGTTTTATTGTGCCAACTTACTTAGATTTAGTAAAAGTTGTCAAAGATTTACGCTCACTTTTAGTTAGTTTAAGACAGCGTAATAACTTACTATTCGGGTATTTGATGAAATAAGGGATATGTAAAGAAACAGTCTTTCCAAAAACAGGCGATCGCTTAAGCAACCCCGAAACGCATCATCCGAAGCGTCCCGCTTGGTGGGAGAATAAAAACGATAAATGATGCAAGCCTGGTGTTGTCCCCAGCCCAAAGGAACTCGTATAAATGTGGAAAAGAATTGTATTAATTTTGCTATTGGTGTTGAGTTTCAGCCTGAGTAATTCTGATATAGCGGCTGCGGCTGGACTTAAAAGCTTTGTAGACACTAGTGATGGCTATCAGTTTTCATATCCTAACGGCTGGCTGCAAGTTAAAGTTGCCAACGGGCCAGATGTGGTTTTCCACGATTTGATTGAGGTGTCTGAAAACGTTTCGGTTGTGATTAGCCCAGTTCCAGAAGGCAAAACTTTATCAGAATTGGGAACCCCAACAGAAGTAGGATATAAGTTGGGAAAAGCTGCTCTTGCGCCTCCTGATTCTGGTCGTTCGGCTGAATTAGTCAATGCCGCAGAGCGAGAAGTAGACGGTAAAACGTACTACCTTTTAGAGTATGAGGTTAAACTTCCCAATAAACAGCAACGGCATAACATCGCCAGCGTCGCTGTTAGCCGTGGCAAACTTTTTACCCTCAACGCCTCAATTCCTGAAAAACGCTGGCAGAGAGTTAAAGGAATGATTGATGAGGTTGTAAATTCATTTACTGTCTATTAATTGGGAAATAGGGAATGGAGAATGGGGAATGGAGGATAGAGAAGAAATTTAATCACCAATGCCCCATGCCCCATACCCAATTAACAAGTTTTTTATAAATCTCATGAAAATTCCACCTTTTGTACTTGCCTCAGCTTCCCCGGCTCGTCGCCGCTTGCTGCAAACTGTTGGTATTGAACCGATAGTTCGAGCTAGTGACTTTGACGAGTCGCAAATCCAATTAAGTGAACCAGCAGAATTAGTCAAAACTCTTGCCCAATATAAGGCGGAAACTGTAGCTCCGCAGTTTGAATCAGCTTTGATTATGGGTTGTGATTCAGTTTTGTCGATGAATGGTGAAATTTACGGCAAACCAGCAGACACTTCTGAAGCGATCGCCCGTTGGCAGATAATGCAAGGTAGCTTTGGCGACTTGTATACAGGTCACGCTTTAATTGATCTGGAGCAAAACCGCACCATAGTCAAGTCTCAAGTTACAAGAGTTTACTTTGCTCAAATGAGCGATCGCGCAATTGTTGCTTATGTTGCCACAGGTGAACCACTCAAGTGTGCTGGAGCCTTTGCCATTGAAGGTTTTGGTAGTTTCTTTGTTGAAAAAATTGAAGGCTGTCACAGCAATGTAATAGGACTCAGTTTACCTCTGCTGCGGCAGATATTAGCGGAACTAGGATACGATGTCACCGATTTCTGGCAATAGTTATTGCGCCAATTGTTAATTTTCAATGGTCAGTTGTTTGGCCACTTTCCAACACCTCTAACAAACTTTTCAACATTAAATAAGCAGAAGTCCCTCCTGGATCTTGATGTCCGATACTTCTTTCGCCCAGATAGCTAGCCCGTCCCTTTTTCGCCTGCATAGGTATAGTTTCTTGTAACCCCTTTTGGGCTGTTGCTACAGCCTGTTGCATCGCTTCCAGCGTTCCCTTACTTTCTCCTACAGCTTGCCCAAAAGCGACTACAGCCGGAGATAGCACATCCACCATTGTTTTGTCTCCTAGTTGCGCTTTGCCACGTTGCAACACGCCGTCTAAGCCTGCTTGAAGTAGCCCTAACACATCTTGTTCTGTTAATTCTTGCTTATCTACTACTGCTGTACTAGCTCGTAAAAACCAGGTTCCATAAAGAGGGCCACTAGCACCGCCAATGGAAGAAATCAAGGTCATACTCACAGCTTTGAGAATGTTGCTGATGTCTTTGTCTGTAAGAGTTGGTAACTGAGTACTTACCTTTTTAAAGCCGCGATCCATATTTATACCGTGGTCAGCATCTCCGATCGCAGCATCTAATTCTGTCAAATATGCTTTATTCTGTTCTATCTCGGTTGCATAAGCCTGCAACCATTGTAATATCTGCGACTGAGTCACCATATTAAAATAATTCGTAATTCGTAATTCGTAATTTGTAATTCATGATTATGAAATTCCCCAACGCCAACTTGGTGTTTTTACTGGTGCATCCCAGAGCCGGATCATCTCGTCATCTAATTTCAGCAGGGTAATGGAGCAACCTTGCATTTCTAGAGATGTGATGTAAGGACCTATTAAGTTTCGCACAATTTGCAATCCTTGCTGTTCGCAGATTTGGGCGAGTTTGCGGTACACAATATACAGTTCGGAAATCGGAGTTCCACCCATACTATTGACGAAAGCTAATAAGCGATCGCCTTTTGCAAATGGTAAATTTGTTAGTTCTACATCTAGCCATTCTCCTTTGTCTTCATCCCACTCGCGCAGTGTGCGGCTGTATGCTGCATCCTCAAGGAGCGATCGCGTTAGAACTTCGGTAATCTCATCTGCTGCTTTGATGCCTGTACGTTCTATTCCTGGCTCACCGTGGATACCGATACCTAATTCAATTTCGCGATCGCTCAATTCAAATGTCGGCGTTCCATTCGCGGGGACTGTACAAGATGTTAGAGCAATTCCCATACTCCGCCCATTCAAATTTACTCGGCGACATAAATTTGCTATTTGTGGCAAATCATACCCTGCCTCAGCCGCCGCGCCACAAATTTTTTCCGCTAGTATTGTTGTTCCCACACCCCGCCGTCCTTGGGTATAGAGGCTATCTTTCACTGCTACATCATCATCGATCAAAATATTTAGCGATCGAATGCCTTCACTACGGGCTAACTCCGTTGCCATTTCAAAGTTCATGACATCGCCACTGTAATTTTTGACGATGTAAAGGATACCAGAGCCTCCATCTACAAGCTTTGCTGCTTCTAGCATTTGGTCAGGAGTAGGTGAAGTGAAAACCTCACCAGGACAAGCTGCATCAAGCATTCCTTTGCCCACAAAGCCAGCGTGCATTGGTTCATGTCCACTGCCACCACCTGAAATAATTGCTACTTTACCTTGTATAGGTGCATCGGCTCGATAAACAAAAGTGGGATCATAGTTTACTTTAATTAAATCGGAATGAGCCGCCGCCATACCTTCTAGACTTTCTCGCACAAAGTCTTCCGGCTTGTTGATCAGCTTTTTCATAATCCGTGTTTGGTTAAAAGGGTTCTAAAATCCAGGTTATAGCGCTTCTGGTTTGTATGCAATAGAGTCTGACCTCTGTCTAAATCTTTGTTCTACAAAGCTTTAGTGTTGCATTAGCATTGCAGGTCGATGCATTGGCATTACAGGTCGATGCATTGGCATTACAGGTCGATGCATTAGTATTACAAGTTGATGCATTGGCATTGCAGGTCGATGCATTAACATTGCAGGTTGATGCATTGGCATTACAGGTCAAGATGTGGGGCAGCTTTCGAAGACTTTTGTGTACACCATATCAGTAGGGGCGCAAAGCCTTGCGCCCCTACCACGTGGTCTACTTACCTGAATATAGCTGTAATGTCAATCCAAAGATTCCATGAACTCAATGCACTTGTGCATCTGCTGGCGCATGGTTTCCCTATCGGCATGAAACCTTCGTCCATGACCTGGTAGTACCCATTCAAAAGAGTAATTAGCCAAATTCCGCATTGATTTAGTCTGTTCTGACCAAGAATACCAGCAGAAATCGTGGAATGCAGCCAGTTGGTGCAGGCTTTCTGACCAGGCGAGATGGTCGCCAGTGAACAGAAACTGATTTTTATAAAGTAGGACGGTTTGTCCTTTGGTGTGACCGGGAACTGGGATAATTAATAAATCTGGAGTCAAGGCGAATGGTTCAGAACCAGTTAGCTGTATTTCTACATTGCGAGTATCGGCAGTAATATCATCAGTGTGAAGGATGCGATCGCACTGAAAATGCTCCGCAAACTTTTGATGATCTGCCACATCATCTTTATGAGTTAGGTACATATAACGAATCGGCCCCAGTTCTTCTAAACGCTTGACTAAAGGCGGCGTAAACCGGGGAGAATCCACCAAAATATTACCTTCTGGAAGTTGAATTAAATAGCTAGCAGCACCGTAAGATTTTTCAGAATGATAGCCGCAGTGGTAAACATTTTCCGCCACTAATATGGGAAACTTTTGTTGAGCAACTTTGATATCTTTTGGTTTCTCAACAGTCCCAATAGAACTAGTAGGACAAGCTAAAAGTGCTTCAAGTGCTGCTAATCTTTCTGTATCATTCGTTGGTTGATGATAAACCGCCGACTGTTCATCAACACGAGAAAACACTTCAGGAGTCATCCAGCGACAGGTATCACAATCAATACAGGTAGTATCTACATAAAAATCGCCGTTGACATTTTGGGGACGACGCTGATTTAAATGAGCCATATTAATCCTTTTGCTTCCAGCCACTTACTGGGGGAGCGATAAACCTTATATCACTACGCTAGCAAAAGTAATTTGAGACTGTAGCCGCCACTAGAAGTAAATCTGCTCAAAAATATAAAGTCTCGTGAAACTCAGTAAGCATAAATATGGTCTTGACTTATGTGAAAATGAACTTGGTCAAAAATCATACTCTGGGCTGATCATCTAAATGAGCAGTAATGGTCAAATCAAAATTCTGTTTTTAGCAGCAGATCCCAGTAATGCTACACGATTACGCTTGGGGCAAGAGTTGCGTGATATTCGTGAAAAACTGCAATTAGCAAAAGAGCGAGACAGATTTATTCTAGACTCGCGTGAATCTGTACGTCCGGGAGATATCAGCCAAGCAATATTCGATGTTGAACCGCAGATTGTGCATTTTTCTGGACATGGAACCAGTACGGGTGAGCTTTGTTTTGAAGATTTACTAGGAGAATACCAACCTGTACAACCAGATGCTCTAGCAGCGTTATTTGAACTAGTAGCCGATCAAATAAATTGTGTGGTGTTGAATGCGTGCTATTCCGAAGCTCAAGCAAAAGCGATCGCAGAACATATTCCGTTTGTCATTGGCATGAATAAAGCAATTGGAGATCAAGCCGCGATCGCTTTTGCTGTAGGTTTTTACAAAGCATTGGCAACAAGGCGGACGATAGATCGGGCTTACAAGTTCAGTTGTGTCGAAATTAGATTGCAAGGCATTGCAGAACATTTGACTCCAGTTTTGTACACCAAACAAAACTCAGTGTCTCCAATTTCAGAGGTACAGCAGATAGACTCGAACAAATCAGGTGGAGTACCAAATACACAGTCAACTAGTTTAAATCTGGGGCAAAGGCAGCGAATTTTACAGGAAATCGAAAGCCTCCAGCAACAGTATGATTTATTGAGTCAGAAATTGAGTCGCCTACGGTTAGATTTAGTGATAGAATCCAGCACTGTCGTCAAGTTTCAGTTAGAAAAGCAGATTGAAAATGCTGAAGCTGAAAGAACACAACTTACTCAACAGATCGAGCAGCTAGAAAATAGCCTGCAATAAAAATAGTAATATCTCAATAGTTGGGTATTAAAACTCACAGATGTCTTCAGTTCGGCATTTACAGCAAAAACGAGAAGAACTTCAACAACACTACGATGCGTTTAGCGAGAAGATAAAGTTGTTGCGGAATCAACACGCAATTGAAGCAGGGGCTTCAGTAGCTTTTCAGCTAGACAAAGAAATTGAGCGGGTTGAGAAAGAACGCGATCGCCTCCTGAAGCAGATTCAGATTATTGAGAGGTCTTGCAAGAGTGAGCCAATACATAGTGAACTGTTTCGCCTCAACTACATAGCACAGGTACAGTTATTCCGAGAATTTATTACAGAAAAACGTATAGGAGCTTTCTTAGTTCATGGCTCCCCAGAATATGGTCAAATCTGGTTACTGAAGCGTTTGTTACAGAAAATTCCTGAAAGTACAGTGACTTCCCCAATCCCATTTCATCTCAAACGCAGGGTACTTAGGAGTGATATTGCAGCCCTATGGAGAGAGTTGGGTCGTCGGATTGGAGTACAAGATTTTTCATCCCATGAGGAGATTGCCAGGAATGTAGTTGCTCAATTGAAAACTCAACATATCATCCTAGTATTTCACGATCTCGATTGCATTGATGAAACCTATCTGCATGAATTAATCCGTGATTTTTGGTTGCCTCTGGTAAACTCAACCCCACAGACAATTTGCTCAAGCAACGAATTTTTTCTACTGATGTTTTTGCTTGACCAAGATGGTTGTGTCAACACTTGGAATCTTGAGTTTGCAGATCAGCTCGATCTAGTATGGAAACCCCATATTCCCATTAGGCTACCAATGATTGATCCCTTATCTGAGCAAGTCTTGGTTAACTGGATTGAAAATGCAATTGATGTTCTACCAATCCAGATGACTAAAAAAATTGACTATACCGTTCAGGTAATTTTAGAGAAGAGTGAAGGCATTCCAGAACGTGTGTTTGCTCAAATTTTTGGTTTGTGTGGCTGTAACTGGCAGGAGGAAGAAACCCGGTGGTTAGAACTTTAGACGGAAAGCGGCTGAAATACATAGGTAAGGTTCAACCCCAGCCAGGAGAGCAAGACCCGGAGACGGGGCAAATCTTGTATCCCTACCTGCCTAGTGAGAAATTGGTAGAGGCTGTGAATTTAGCGATCGCCCTCGAACGCCCTTTACTATTAAAGGGAGAACCAGGATGCGGCAAGACAAAATTGGCTCGTGCAGTGGCTTATGAGTTGGGTTTACCTTATGAAGCTTGGTACATCAAATCTACTAGTCGAGCGCGGGATGGTCTTTACACTTATGATGCCGTTGGCAGATTGCGGGATGCTCAACTTGCTGCCTCCAAAATCGATGAAGAAGCCGCAGTCCAGGCAAAAAATGCTGATGCCTATGTAGAATGGGGGCCGTTAGGACGTGCTTTTCGCAACGAGAAGCCAACTGTGGTTTTGATTGATGAAATAGATAAAGCTGACATTGACTTTCCTAACGATCTGCTGTTAGAGCTTGATGAGCAAAGGTTTGAAGTCACAGAAGTAAAACAAAACAGTCCGCTCAAGAAAATTCAAGCGAAAGCAACACCAATTGTTTTTATAACTAGTAATGATGAAAAAGACTTGCCTGATGCTTTCTTACGTCGTTGTTTATTTCACTATGTCAAATTCCCTGAACGTCAGCAGTTAATCGAGATTGTTAAAACTCGGTTTTCGGTTTCACCGTTGGAATTAGTGGATGCAATTATTGACCGCTTTTTAGAACTACGTGAAGAGATGCGGCGGGACAAGGGCGAAGCAGGTAAAAAGGTCAGTACCAGCGAACTGATGGATTGGGTGCGGATTCTTAGTCATCATCAAGATGATCAAATTCTCAGCAAGTTAAAAACAGAACTTCTATATCCTGGGGTGTTGCTGAAGAGTTGGGATGATTATCGCCGTTATGGTGAACAGATGCGATCGCAGCCAGAAGTATGAAGATAGAAGCTCTCCATGAAGAACTACCACTGCTTGAGCTTTTTACACAACTGCGCGAGGCAGGTTTGCCCTTGGGTATCGATGAATACCGCCTTGTTTTGACAGCTTTACAGGAAGGCTTTGGCACGACTGACCAAGAAGCGTTAGCAGAACTGTGCCGTACCTTGTGGGTAAAATCTCAGGATGAAGAACATCTCTTCAACTATCACTTTCAACAAGTAATAACAGAACCTTATCCTGTAAAACCTTCTGGTACAAGGCAAGAAGAGAAAACTACTTTCTCCCCCTCCCCCGAAGTACAACAAGCGTTAGAAAATCAGGGTAATTATTCATCTGATCTAACCAATACAACACCTGCCACTGTACCCGTTTCATCGGAATTAATGGAAGTACAGGATGAGATGCAAGTGGCTGAAGCAGTACAGATTACTACTCAAAATAATGAGGAAATGACTGTTAATCGCTTTACCGAAACCGATGAGTATTTTCCAGTGACGCGGCGGCAGATGAAACAAAGCTGGCGGCATTTACGCCGAATGGTACGCCAAGGTTTGCCCACAGAGTTAGACATACAGGCAACTATTGAGCAAGTGGTACGGCAGGGAGTTTTGCTAGAGCCTGTACTGATGCCCAGTCGAGTGAATAGAACTGAACTGCTGTTGCTGATTGACCACAAGGGGTCAATGGTTCCCTTTCACGCACTATCCCAGCGATTAGCCCAGACAGCATTACGAGGCGGACGCTTAGGAAAAGCTAGTATTTACTACTTTCACAATTGCCCAACTAAGTATCTTTACCATGACCAGACGCGCCAAAAAGCCGAATCTGTCACAGATTTTCTAGCTAAGTTGCGCCCAGAGCGTTCCGCTGTATTAATTTTTAGTGATGGGGGAGCAGCACGGGGCGGTTTTAGTTTGGAACGGCTGGAGTTAACCCAAAAATTTTTAGACCAGTTGAAACAGCGATCGCGTTATATTGCATGGCTGAATCCAATGGCAACAGAGCGCTGGTTTGGCACAACAGCAGGAGAAATTGCGCGTTTAGTGCCGATGTTTGAAGTTAGCCGACAGGGTTTTGATGGTGCGATCGACGTGTTGCGGGGTCGGGGAATCAATGCACAATTAAGGCACGGGCTGTAATAAATCTAAGTGGGAGTATTTTAAGGGTAAAAAGTATGAAGCCAGAAGTCGCTAGTCGTCGAATTGAGTCTTTTGGTCAACGCTTCGGGGAAGCGCACCTCTATTTTGCTTACCATGCTGCTTTTCCGTTAGCCCTCACCCCAGATTTACTTTACCGACTATGGGCGAATTTTCAACGAGATATTCATAGGCAGGAGTTGAAAATACCTTGGCTGGCTGTGGCTGATCTGCTGCTTTCTAGCCTTTGCGATGAAGTGGGGCATGAACTATACGAAATGGATGCAGCAGTGCGAAATGCCCTATTGAGAGATTTAAAAGAGAATCCCCATTTTGGCGAAAAGCGGATTAATGAATTATCTGATTTTTTGCTTACCTATGTGCGGCAGCAGCTTGAGAGCCACGATCCCGATATTCGTGATTTTGCTCAGGCTCAGAGGTGGACAGCGTTAGCGTATACGCGACCAAGTGAGGTAGCGAGAGATTTAGCATCAGTTCTTGCAAGGTTGAAGTTAGAGGAAAAGGCAGAGTGGGTTCGTATGGCATCGCTGGTGGAAACTTTTGCAGAGCCATTAGCAGAATTCCAGCCGCTACTAATTTATGCTCGTGGGATGGCAAAATTTGTCCGTGGGAACCAAGAACGTGCAATAGCCGAGATGACAAGTTTACTAGCAAACCAAGAGCCTCAACTACGTGTTGCTGGAGTAAACCTGCCGATTCCTAGTCCAATCTTGGCGCAAACAAGAGAAACAAATAAACAATCTCCTTCTGAAAAAAGCGATCGCACATCCAACCCTAATTTACTCGCAAAACTCTACAGTGCTTTTAACCCCTTTGAACCTTTACCCGTCGGAGATCCCCAATATGTAGATTGTGATGATGTCCGGGGAGATGCCGATATTTTGCAAGAGTTGGGAAATCGGATGCGATTAGCAAATGCAAATACTTGCCAATTGTATTCTGGTCATCGGGGTGCAGGAAAGTCTACAGAATTACTCAGGTTAAAGAAGTATTTAGAAAATCGGCAATTTTATGTGGTCTATTTTGGGGCTGATGAAGAGGATATCGATTCTGAAGAAGCCCAATATACAGATATTCTCCTCGCCTGTACCAGCCGTTTGCTCAAAGATTTAAAAGGAATTGCCAATCCTCGTCCAATACTCGACTGGTTGAAAGATCGTTGGGAAGATTTAAAAGATTTGGCGCAGACTCCCATAGAGTTTGAGAGTATGGCAGTGGAAACCCAGCTAGCTCAGTTTGCCATATTGACCGGAAATTTAAGAGCTGTTCCTGGATTACGCCAGAAGATTCGCCAAAAAATTTATCCTCACACCTTCACTTTAATTCAGGTGTTAAATGAGTTTCTGGTGGATGCAAAACAGCACTTACCTAATGGCTACAAGAAACTGGCGGTAATTGTCGATAACTTAGACCGCATGGTGTTAGTTAAAGATGGCGACGACCGCACAAACTATGAGGAAGTTTTTTTAGACCGCAGCGAACAACTCCAAGCTTTAGATTGCCATTTGATTTACACTGTTCCCATTTCAATGATCTATTCTACCAGGGCAACAGACCTCAGAGATATCTACGGCGACCCCCAAATTTTGCCGATGATTATGGTAAACACTCTCAAGGGTGAAGTTTATCAGCCAGGACTCAAGAAAGTTAAAGAAGTAATTAACAAGCGAGTCCGGCAAATTGCCCCCGAACTATCACTAGAAACGGAAATTTTCGACAGTCCCCAAACCTTAGACAGACTTTGTTTAATGAGTGGAGGTCACGTGAGGAATTTGCTATTGTTAACTCAAGATGCCATTGGACGCACTGAAGAGTTACCTGTTTCAGAAAAGGCGGTGCGACGAGCAATTACTCAAGCCAGAGATACTTATCGTAGAGTAGTGGAACATTATCAATGGAGTTTGTTGGCGGAAGTGTCTTGTTCTAAGCGGATTATTAATGATGACTTGTATCGGAGTTTGATGTATAACCGCTGTCTTTTGGAATACCGCTATTTGGATGATGATGGAGAGATGCAGCGTTGGTATGATATTCATCCTTTGATTCAAGAAATTCCAGAATTTAAAGAAGCAATGGCGAAACTTCTATGAACCCAAATTTAAGTGATTGGGATGATGATTTATTCCCAGAACCAGAAGAAGTTTATCAAGACTTGGTTCGCGCACTGAAGCGAAAATCAGGATTGCTTATTATTGTGAAATATATATCTTCTATATCTTCAAGTTTGCTAAAGAGTCCGTTTACGTAACTAATTTTCATAAAAAAGACTTGAATCTTCCAAAAATGCGATCGCGCCCCTTTACCAAACGCGATCGCTAAATTTTCCATCCCCTAAGCTATAAAATGCAACTGATTGATCGCTGCATTAATTAAATTATGGGTAACGGGAAGACTATCAACTACCATCCCCAGACACAACAGCATCATGTAGGAGATGGAAAAGAGAAACAACTCTTTAGCTACAGCGCGATCCTCTGGATTTTGCAACAAACGCCAAGATTTGTGGATAAATAATCCTCCCAGACTGAGGGCGATCGCAGCATAAAGAATTCCACTTGCGCCCAAAGGATAAAACAACAACACGGTTGCAAATACTGTCACCAGCGTGTAATACCAAATCTGCTTTACAGTTGCCGTAGTACCTTCAATCACAGGTAACATTGGTATCCCAACTTTTGCGTAGTCATCTTTAATCATCAGAGCTAGCGCCCAGAAATGGGGTGGTGTCCATAAAAAGACGATGGCAAAAATCAGCCATGCTGACCAGCTTAATGTCCCTGTGACAGCAGCCCAACCCACTAAAGCCGGAATTGCCCCAGCCGCACCACCAACAACGATATTCTGAGGGGTGTGGCGTTTCAGCCAGTGGGTATAGACCAAAATGTAAAAGACAATGCCAGAGAAAGCTAGCAGCGCGGCTAACAGATTGGCAAATACTGCCAAGAGTGTAAAGGAAATCGTCGCCAGTGCGATCGCAAAAATTAGAGCATCGCGTGGCTGCACCTTACCGGAAGGCATCGGACGATGACGCGTCCGCTCCATGTCATAATCAATATCGCGATCGTAGATACAGTTAATCGTCTGGGCGCTGGCAGCAGCCAAAGTGCCACCAGTGAGAGTTACTAGCAACAGCAATGGGTCTACTTCTCCCTTAGCAGCAATCCACATACTCCCAGCCGTGGTAATCAAAAGCAACGGAATAATCCGAGGCTTTGTTAGCTGGTAATAACTTTGAACTACCTGGAAAAACGTTTCGTGGTGGCGAGAGACATTAGTCTCGATCATTTTGGCTCTGGTTCCTTATTTTTCAACAACTTATATGCAGCCCCCGCTCAAGCTGGCTCTTTCAGGCAAATAAAAACACAGATTTTCTGTCCCTGGGTGGGTTGCATCATCAGTGCTGAGTGCTGAGTGTTGAGTTAGGAGTTAAGAGTTAGAAATTCTTTCCCTGCCCCCTCGTCTTCCTCATCTTCCCCATTCCTAACTCAGCACTCAGCACGAGCTAAACGCCCCTCTACTGCTAACGTGACTAAGCACTAACTGAGTCACGCTGTGCGAGAACTGTGAAAGCCACCAAAGTACCTAACAAAGCTGCTCCTATAACTTGGTGGGAGACGGTGAGAGGCTCGACTTGGAGATGTAATTTGAAAGTGGCGAATCCCAACAAAATTTGTAAGGTCAACAAACCACCAGCTATATTTGCCAGTCGCCGCAAGGCTGGATGTAGTGCTGGTGTACGCCAACAGATAAATACCATTGCCAAGGTTGTCACTGTTGGCGGCACCAAACCAGCAATATGGCTGTACATTACAGTACAAAGTTGAGAACCACCTAAGCATTGGTGTAGCGCCCAGCGAGAGCCTACTAAGGCACCTAGGAGACTTTGCAGGTAAACCAGAATAGCGGCAGTTAAACCTATCCAAGGCAACTTACCAACGGTTCCAGTCCCCTGATAGGGGGTGAGTGCCGTGCCGATAATCAGGAGGGTGCAAAAAAATAACAGCGCCGTTCCTAAATGAGCAGTAACAATATCAAACCGCAACAGTTCGGTAACGGTGAGTCCTCCCAAGATGCCTTGGAAGACGATTAAAAATAGGGCGAATGTGGATGCCCAAGGAAGCCATCTGGGTAAGAAACGACGATGCCACCAGGACAAACCAAAAAGTGCGATCGCGCTTAAACCAATTAAAGCTGCATCCAATCTGTGAAACCACTCTAGGAACACCTGGAGATTCATTTGCTTGGCTGGCACGAGTTCGCCATAGCATAAGGGCCAGTCTGGGCAAGCAAGTCCAGCATTCATCACGCGGGTGGCACTGCCTATTGCCATCAAAATTAAGGTGGCTATGCACATTTTCCACACCAAGCGCCGAATCATTTCCTTGGGCTTTTGCTGCTCAACTGCCGCTTCATTTTGTTGTTGTAGGACAAATTCGCTCATGAATGATACCTTCTGCCCGCTCTTGGTGGCTCTCTTAAAATTTTCAATTTTCTTTTAGTGTCCCATCTTCACCCTAGCGTATAGGCTAAAGGTTTATAGATTAGCACTCACTTATACTTTGAATCACTCTAGGAAGGTTCTGCCTGAAGCTTTAGGTATTTTTCAAGATGTGAAAAATTGATTAATCACAATTAATTTAAACATTCTAAATTTTTCCTTAAATTTTCCCACTGATTTTAGAAGAAGGCACGAGGCAGGAGGAAATAATAATGAATGAAAACTTTATAAAACCCAGTCCTTAAATCCCCGGCTTTTAAGTACATCTGGCTTACTTCTACGTCCTGCCTTCTCCTCTTGCCTCCTGCCTCCTGCCTCCTGATAGTCACCTTGTACCCAACATTAGTAAAATAGTTAAAAAAATTAATAAAAATTTCAGACCTTTGGACTCTATGCCTTCCAGCCTAGACTACCTTAGTAAGTGGGCAGCTTTAAGATAACGTAGTAAATTCAATTAAGTAAGCCGTGAAGATTCCAAGTTCAATCTGGACATTACTCATTGGCATCGTGCTAACGCTAGCCAGCCTTTGGTACGGTCAAAATCACGGTCTGTTGCCAGCAGCAGCCACGGATGAAGCCGTCTTGGTGGATGGTCTGTTCAACGCGATGATGATCGTTTCTACAGGTATATTCCTGTTAGTTGAAGGTATTTTGATTTACTCCGCATTTAAATACCGTCGGCGTGCAGGTGACAATGAAGACGGCCCACCAGTTGAGGGCAATATACCTCTAGAAATTCTCTGGACGGCGATCCCAGCAATTATCGTTATCGGTATTTCTGTTTACAGCTTTGATGTGTACAACGAAATCGGTGGCTTTGATCCCCATGCTATCCATCAAGCGCCGATGAATCAGGAGTCTATGGCAATGCCTGGAAGTGCGATGGCTGCAACTTTAAGCGATACTCCTCCCAGCACCGAACCTAACCTCAATCAGGAAAAATCTGATGAGGCAATGCAAGACCCAGCTACCGCAGAAGTCCGCAATGCTGACCAAATTCCCCAACTGCGGAATGCCCCAGGTGTCGGTAGTGTTGCTCCAACCATTGGGGGAAGTCCTGATAAAGCAGGCAAACCAGCACAATTACAGGTCAACGTCACAGGTCTACAATATGCCTGGATTTTCACTTATCCTGAAACTGGTATAACTACAGGTGAAATGCACGTTCCCATCGGGCGAGAAGTGGAAATCAATATGACAGCCAACGATGTCATCCATGCTTTCTGGGTGCCAGAGTTCCGCCTGAAACAAGATGCAATCCCTGGTAGACAAAGCAAGATTCGCTTCACCCCCAAAACAGCAGGAGATTATGTCCTAATCTGTGCCGAACTTTGTGGTCCCTACCACGGTGCAATGAGAGCGCCAGTAGTTGTTGAGTCAGAAGAAGCATTTGCCAAATGGATGCAAGAACAGCTAGTTGCCAGCAAAGAAACACTAAATCAAGCCGTTGCTGTTAACCCAGCGAATTTATCCCCAAATGATTTTCTTGCTCCTTACACCAAGGACATGGGAATTAAGCCAGAAATCCTTCATCAAGTTCACCATTAGTCAATATGTTATTTAGTCAAAATCCAGTGACTAATGACCAATGACTAATGACTAATGACTAATGACTATGACACAAGCTCAGTTGCAAGAAACTGCCAATATCCCTGCCCTTCTTGAGGAACCAGGGATTAGAAAATGGCAAGACTTCTTTGGCTTTCAAACCGACCATAAGGTGATTGGGATTCAATACCTAGTCACTTCGTTTATTTTCTACTGCATTGGCGGCGTAATGGCTGACTTGGTTCGCACAGAGCTGCGAACTCCAGAGGTAGATTTTGTCACACCAGAAGTCTACAATAGTCTATTCACGCTGCACGCCACGATCATGATTTTCTTGTGGATCGTGCCAGCCGGGGCAGGGTTTGCTAACTATCTAATTCCCCTGATGATTGGGGCAAAAGATATGGCATTTCCTCGGCTGAATGCTGTTGCCTTTTGGATGATTCCCCCTGCGGGTATTTTGCTAATCGCCAGTTTAGTGGTGGGCGATGCACCGGATGCAGGTTGGACTTCCTACCCTCCCCTGAGTTTGGTAACAGGACAAGTAGGTGAGGGCATTTGGATTATTAGTGTCCTGCTGCTGGGTACGTCCTCAATTTTGGGGTCGATAAATTTCCTGGTGACATTGCTAAAAATGCGTATCCCCAGCATGGACATACACAAAATGCCCTTGTTCTGCTGGGCAATGTTTGCAACTTCGGCGCTAGTTTTGGTATCCACCCCAGTTCTTGCAGCCGGTCTGATTCTGCTTTCTTTTGACTTAATTGCCGGGACAACATTTTTTAACCCAACTGGCGGTGGCGACCCGGTTGTATACCAGCACATGTTCTGGTTTTACTCCCACCCAGCCGTTTACATCATGATTTTGCCCTTCTTTGGAGCAATTTCAGAAATTATCCCCGTGCATTCCCGCAAGCCGATTTTTGGCTATAAAGCGATCGCTTATTCATCTCTAGCAATCAGCTTTTTGGGGCTAATCGTCTGGGCGCACCACATGTTTACCAGTGGTATCCCCGGCTGGTTGCGGATGTTTTTTATGATCACCACCATGATCATCGCCGTACCCACAGGGATTAAAATATTTAGCTGGTTAGCAACCATGTGGGGTGGAAAAATCCAGCTTAACAGTGCGATGTTGTTCGCCATCGGCTTTGTCGGCACTTTTGTAATCGGCGGTATCAGTGGCGTGATGTTGGCAGCAGTGCCCTTTGACATTCACGTTCACGACACCTATTTTGTGGTAGCCCACTTGCACTATGTGCTATTTGGTGGTAGCGTTCTAGGGATTTTTGCAGCCATTTACCACTGGTTCCCAAAAATGACGGGGCGGATGATCAACGAATTTTGGGGTAAGGTTCATTTTGCCTTGACTATTGTCGGTCTAAATATGACCTTCTTACCTATGCACAAACTAGGTTTAATGGGCATGAATCGCCGCATTGCCCAATACGATCCCAAATTCACCACATTGAACGAAATTTGTACGTATGGTTCTTACATACTGGCAATTTCGACATTCCCCTTCATCATCAATGCGGTTTGGAGTTGGTTGTACGGTGAGAAAGCTGCTAATAATCCTTGGAGGGCACTTACCTTAGAATGGATGACAACTTCACCACCTGCGATCGAAAATTTTGATCAAACCCCAGTGCTGGCTACAGGCCCCTACGACTACGGTTTGGAACATGCTAATGAAGGTGTACCTTTATACGATCCCAATCCAATCTTGTCTGGTGGGCCCAATTCAGTATTAAGAGCAGAACCCGATCCAGCCGTTGCTGCCAATCCCGAAGACCGCAAATAAACTGCGACTGGGGACTGGGGACTAGGAATTTCTTCTCCTCTGCTCCCCATTCCCCATTCCACATTCCCCATTCCACATTCCCCATTCCCCACTCATCAAAATTCATGCAAAGTCAAATCATTGACCCAGCTAAAACCGAACTTAATCATCACCACGCGGTGGAAGCGTCCGTTGGCCATCATGAAGAACATCCAGACCATCGTCTGTTTGGGCTATATGTCTTCCTGATTGCTGAAGGGATGATTTTTATGGGTCTGTTCGGAGCCTACTTAGCTTTCCGTGCTACCTTACCTGTGTGGCCGCCAGCAGGTACTCCAGAATTAGAACTATTGTTACCTGGAGTCAACACCATCAATCTAATTTCTAGTAGTTTTGTCATGCACAATGCTGACACTGCTATTAAAAAGAACGATACGCGAGGTGCGCGAATCTGGTTAGCAATTACCGCCGTGATGGGTGCTACTTTCTTAGTGGGTCAAGTATATGAATATACCCATTTAGAATTTGGTTTAACTACCAATTTATTTGCTAGTGCATTTTACGTTTTGACTGGTTTCCACGGATTACACGTTACGATCGGCGTTTTGGCCATTGTTGCCGTGTTGTGGCGATCGCGCCTTCCGGGTCACTATAGTGACGAAAAGCACTTTGGTATTGAAGCAGCCGAAATCTACTGGCACTTCGTTGACGTGATTTGGATTATTTTGTTCGGATTACTCTATCTCCTGTAAGTATTAATTATTTAGTTGTTTACTCCACGCGAACAACTTAATATGCCCCCTATTGGGGGCTTTTTTAATTAATATTTTATTTTTTACTTAGCAAGGTTTCAATACTGCTCGGTTAAGAATTTTTAACTCGGAATTGGGTTTGGGAAAAAGGTTAAAGGGTAAAGGTTAAAGGTTTTTTCTTTCCCCTTTCCCCTTCCCCTTTTCCCCTTAACCGACAAGTATTGAGCAAGGTTTATAGAAAATATACTAAAACAAGCTTAAACTACTCGCACGATTACTTTTTTAAATGCAACTGACTTATTGCAAGTGATATATAGTACTCGTATTTGATATTTTAAAAAACCCCGTACAATTCAAAAAGCTTTCTTTCCAATTGTCTCTTGCCTCTTACCTTCCCATGCAAGTAAATATTGCTACGCCACACTGCGCGAACAAAAATCAAAGCGGATTACTATAGACCAATACAATAAATACAGTTTAGATAAGACCAAAACACTTGTAGAGACGGCGATTTATCGCGTCTCAAAACCCAAAATTTTTGCCAGTAGCCCTTAACCCAAGCGTATTGTACTATAAACGCAACTAAAAGGTGGGAAAAGTCGGAAAAGTTGGATGTTTTTTGAAACCTATTGAATAACCAGTTAATATACTGTTATAAATACTGGAGGCTATTATTAAATTTACTTAAGAAATAAAATTATTGAATTATTCCAAAAATAAACTTTATATTTATATTAAGATATCTGTAAAGGTATCAAATTAACCAAATCAAGGAGCTAGCCATGAAAATGCTCCAAAGTATGGTTTGCCTAAGAAGCTAGCTTCCTCAAATAGGAACAAATCTAGCGGCAGGTATTCATACCTCACCCAAGCTCTGAATGGTCAGTAAATTAACAAGTAGTATACGCCACATGAGCCAGAACCCTCTAGTTAGAAAAAAACTTCGGAGTCGCTTTGAGACTGTCAAACTGCTGGAAAGCGGAGGTTCTGGTAATACTTACTTGTTAGCAGGTGCTAGAGGTAACAGGGATCAATACTCTATCTCCAGAAAAACACTTCGGAATCGCTTTGAAATTATCAAACACTTAGGAAGTGGAGGCTCTGGTGATACATACTTAGCTGTAGACCTAGATTTACCAGGACAACCCCATTGTGTGGTAAAACATTTCCAACCAAAAGATTCCAATCCTGCTGTTCTACCCATCGCTAAAAAGTTATTTGATCGGGAAGCAGAAGTTTTATACCAGCTAGGCAACGACCACGATCAAATTCCTAGACTGTTTGCCCATTTTGATGAAGATGGAGATTTCTATTTAGTCCAAGAATTTATTGATGGTCATGCGTTAACCCAAGAAATTGTATCAGGTCAACGTCTGAGCGAGAATGCAGTCTTAAGTTTATTAAAAGACATCCTGGAAGTGTTGGCATTCGTTCACCAAAATAACATTATTCATCGGGATATTAAGCCCCAAAATTTGATGCGGCGGCACTCCGATCAGAAGATTGTGCTAATTGACTTTGGGAGTATTAAGAAAATTGGTGCTTTGGGAGCAGGTTTAACAATTGCAGTTGGGACTCCTGGTTATATGCCAAGCGAACAGGCTAAAGGAAAGCCAAAACTTTGCAGCGATATCTACGCAGTAGGGATGATAGGCATTCAAGCTTTGACAGGTTTAATTCCTGAGCAAATAAAAGAAGATCCCAATACTGGAGAAGTTCTCTGGCGCGATCAAGTACAGGTAAGTGATGCTCTTGCAAATATTTTAGATACAATGGTTCGCGATCGCTACAACCAGCGTTATCAGTCTGCTACAGAAGCTTTGCAAGCACTTAATTCTGCTCTCCTGTTGCCACAGTCATCAGAATCTGCTGGCATCAACCAAAATGCTGATGATACTTATTTGCTAAATTATAGAAACTTTCTTTTGCTTCTAGGAATAGGGCTTGGCGCTACCACTAGTTTTATAGTATTAATTTTAATCTATACATTTATTAATACAGGTGCATCGTCTCCAAACCGACCTACTCAATTAAATAATTTTATAGAAAAATTGGTTGAGCAACGATTTACTAATGCCAATGTGAATAGCCTAATAGCGAAATCAATAGCTAAAAAAGGAGTCTGTAAAAACAATTGCAGCATTGTAAAAACTACTAAAAAGCAAATTGAATCTCATAATAGCAGTCCACTTTAATTTCTGTTCGTGCAGCGTGGTGTAGCCAGATTTATTTGTGTGGTGCGCGCAGTGCAAGCGCGATAGGTCTAGCTTCACAAAATTCAAATATGAGTCCATACATTAGAAAAAGTTAATAATCTAGCAGCAATCATAAAAATACCTATTAACTAGCTATTACGTATTTAATTTAAATCTAAATATTCTAAAAATTATTCTAGGATAATTACTTAGAGATTCCTGTAAGATACATATAATAAACAAAATTTAAAAATATGGACAATACAAATCAAAAAAAAGCTTTAATTAACAGCGAAATTGCCCTCTTTCTTAGAGGTTTGATTATTGGTAAAGTGCTGACACTTATGGTTATTGGTGGGCTGCTTTGGTGGTTACTAAAGCCGAATTTATTGTCCCGTAACAGCGTTAACTCTTCTCCTAATCAAAATTTCAAGACCGTCTCTAATACCACATCCAGTTTTCAGACAGTTGCAGATGTCCCCACTGCCTCATTTAACTACGGAGGAAGTACAGCTTGGGCATCTATTCGGCAATTAGTAGATTCTCAGATTCAGAGCGATCGTCCGGAACTACAATTACGTTATGTAGACCCTGTTAATGCTAGCCCTGGTTCTAGCTCAGGCATTCGGATGTTACTTGATGGGAAAATAGACTTTGCTCAGTCTTCTCGTCCCCTTACAGATGAAGAACAAGCTATGGCAAAAGCGCGAGGCTTCACCCTTGAGCAACGTCAGGTAGGTATGGATGGAATAGCAGTGGTAGTCAACCCATCCCTGAAAGTGTCAGGTTTAACTGTTGACCAATTGCAGCAGATTTATTTGGGGAAAATTACTAACTGGAATCAAGTAGGTGGGCCAAACCTACCCATCACACCTTTATCTCAACGACCAGAGGACGCAGATACAGTAATATTCCCTAGCAACAGCGACTTGAAAGGGCAAACACTTGGCTCGAATGTGCAATATGTCTACTCTACTACAGAGGCAGTGCGCCAACTCAGTAAAATCCCTGGTGGTGTGTATTACGGTTCTGCCCGTTCAGTAGTGCCTCAATGTAGTGTGAAGGCTTTGCCATTGGGTCAGACTGCTGGTCAATTAATTCCCCCCTATCGGGAACCGATGGTGTCGCCTGAGCAATGTCCGCGTCAGCGCAATCAGCTAAATACTGAAGCTATCAAAAATGGCAGCTATCCCATAATTGCTAATTTGTTTGTGATTGTTAAGCAGAATAAAGGTCGGGAACAGAAGATTGGAAATGCTTATGCCAATCTTTTATTAACTGACCAGGGACAAAGAGCAATTGAGCAAGCTGGTTTCGTCGGGGTTAACTAATACAGCGATCGCACTTTCCACTACAGATTATTCATATCCCCGACTTAAAGAAGTCGGGGATCTTGGGGGAGCGATGCCTACGGCGGTAAACTACGCACCATTCACTATTCATGTATTTATCATCTGAGTTGAAAATATTTACATCACTCGACAGCATAAGAAGTAAATTGGCGTTTAAAAGGAGAATGAAACCCAATCACAATATCAGAATGGGGTACACCTAACTCAACTAATCGTTCAGCAACAGACTCTTCTGTACCGTTATACTGAATCCATATTTTCCCATTTTGAATATCAAAATGCATGACTGGGCCAAACACTCGCTTATCTCCTTGCCAGCCAACATAAGCTAGTTGATAATGGTCATTTTCATTGTCTAAAATTAATTGTGAATTTACTGTATCGGTATTAGATGCTATTTGTTGATGTTCGCTCAATACTTGTTTGATAAGTTGTCGATAGCGTTCTATTTTATCCATAGTCGAATTTCCTCACATTTTGGGTCGTAAACTATCAACTTAACTTGGTAACGATGAAGAGCGCGTTGGACAAAAGAAAGTTGAAAAAAGTCTTGATATGTTTCAATAGGAACCGCTAGGTAAAGCGCTCTGTCTGCTTCTTCTTCTTCAATAGCTTGGCAGTAATTTAGATATTGTCCTAGCGCAGTATGAAATTCACTGATATCTGAATCTGCAATAAAACTCTTAATTTCAACAGCTATTTTCTCTGTGTTACGTTCTGCGGCGATGGCATTTTCAGCCGCTAAGTCTATTTGTAGTTTAATTGCTTCACTAATACGAATTGTAAAAGGATCGTGAGTAATTTTCCACCCATCCTTAATTAATGCTTTTTTAACCTGTTGATGGAAAACATCTTTAGCCATGTTGCTATCTCTAGATTAGGCCAGATTAACCTAAAATAATATTCTTACTCTATGTAATGCTTTCCCCAAAGGGGTTGTCGTTCGCGCAGCGTGTCGTAGACAAGACATCGCACTCTCCATTATTCTGCATTGCTGTGGCAAGTTTTTCTAGATTTTGACGAATAGAGACACTACGGTGATGATTTACACCCCAGACTCGCTCACAAATATCTAAAGCTTGCAAATAAAGCGGTTCTGCTTCAGCATAACGTCCAGTTGCACGATAAATTTCTGCCAAATTATTGAGACTTTCGGCAACATTGGGATGATTTTCTCCCAATAGGTGCTTATCAAGTTCTAAGGCTTTTATACATAAAGATTCCGCTTCATTGTAGCGTCCTTGCTCCCTGTACATATAACCAAGAGCATAGATAGTATCTGCTAAAAGTGGATGCGCCTTTTGCAATAGACGTTCCTTCAGTTCCAAGGATTCTAAAAACAAAGATTCTGCTTGATCGTAGCGTCCTTGAGCGCGGTATATCAATCCTAAATTGTGTAAATCTGTTGCAACATCGGGATTTTCTTCTCCCAAAAATCGCTTATCTAATTCTATTGCTTGTTGTGACAACGGTTCAGCTTCACTGTAACGTCCTTGATGATAATAAAGTAGCGCTAAATTATTCAGTATAAGAGCGAAAGAAATATGATTTTCACCAACCAAACGTTTTTCAAGTTCTAATGATTGCAGATACAAAGGTTCTGCTTCGTCATAACGTCCTTGTTCATCATATAGTAATGCCAAATTGTTCAAACTGACGGCGACATCCGCATGGTTTTCTCCCCACAGACGTTTCCTCAGTTCCAAAGCTTGTTGGTATAAGAGTTCCGCTTTAGCATATTGTCCAGTAGATTTGTAAAGTCCCGCCAAATTATTCAGGCTAGTAGCAAAAGAAGGATGATTTTCTCCTAGCAGGCGTTTCCTTAGTTCTAAAGCTTGTTTATATAAAGGTTCGGCTTCGCTGTACTGTCCTGTTGCACGATAGATTCCGGCTAAATTGTTGAGGCTATTAGCTAAATCTATCTGCAAACCTAATTCATTTTGTAGCTCACTCGCCTGTCGCCAATATTTAATTGCTAATTCCTGTTCTTCTTGATAATTTTGAGATTCACCCCGATCTAATCTGCTGTGGTAAATATCGCCCAATCTTGAGTATAAAGTAGCCAAGGTGGGGTCTTTAGTTCCCCGTTCTTGTTCTACTTTCTCGATTAATCTTTGTAAATCTTGAATGGGTAAGAAAAAGCGATTAGTTTCATTAGTATCTGTACTAGCTAATTCTGTGTCTCTAAAAACAAAGCGGATATTTTCTAATTCTTTACCAGGAATAGCATTTGTCTTTTGAGATTCAAACCGAAATACACCATTACGCCAACTCCAAAAATCAGGAGCTTTTTTAATTAGGTTGACTAAAATTTGGTTAGTTACCCAAAGCACGATTGCAAATGGAAATTCGCGCAATCCTTCCCTTGTCCACTGTAAGTAACCAAAAAACTTTTCCTGTTCTGATTGCTCATTTCCCAACCTGAGAAAATACAATTGTTCAGCACCCGTAACAGTAATCACCGCCAGGTTCTGCTGACGGAGATATTCTTCTTGTTGTACCAGTTGGTTAAGAGCAGCTTTCAGGCTTGGTTCTTGACGTGCTAAAGTTACTCGATATGCACGGAAGGCGGGTTGTAGTTCAGCTTCATAGTGAGCAATAATCTCATCACGAAAGCTAGCATCATCGCAAACTGCAATCAGTAAATTTAATCCCCGTTTTTGAGCTTCAATAGAAACAATTAAATCATCATACGAATCTTGATTTTCTCCTTCATCAAATAATTCTTCATTCAACATTAATGGCTCCCTGTCTTTTCAAGCTTTCGATAATAATTGGATGAACATCGTACCAAGTTTCATCAGTACGATATTCTAGAACATACAGCCCATGTAGTAAATCCAAAAACTCTGCTTGTTTGGGATCGTTGGGCATAAATTGTTCATAAACGCTCTGCAAAATATCGATATCAGTTTTTCCTAAGCGTATGGAAAAATCATTACGGATTTTATTAATTGCTTGCAGAAGAATTTTATCATCAATGATAACTTTGGCTGAAGGATTTCGCCGAATTGTTCGCAAACATATACGGCAACATTCCTTAGAAATCCGAATTAACTCTCGCAATACGCCACCACTGTAAATTACAATTTTTTCAGCAGTTTCTGCCGCGATTAATTCACTAGGAATCCGTTTTTGCAAAACTTCACCGAGAATCTTTGTTGCTTCTGGGCGAGGTTGGGC
This sequence comes from Nostoc sp. FACHB-133, assembly GCF_014698055.1. Classification (NCBI taxonomy): domain Bacteria; kingdom Bacillati; phylum Cyanobacteriota; class Cyanophyceae; order Nostocales; family Nostocaceae; genus Nostoc; species Nostoc sp. FACHB-133. The sequence goes on along the minus strand of NZ_JACJSH010000051.1, from coordinate 4,700 downwards.
ATTAGGAAAGCGATTTTTACCTTTATCAAATATTTTTAAGACAGGCATCGCTACAACTTGATCGTTGGTTTCAGTAGCAATTATTGTGCTAATAAATGTTTCTCGAAGGACTGCGATCGGAATGGTGTAGATAATTTGAAAGTTAGGTTGACAAAGAGCTTTAATGTTATCTCGATAAATTTCATTCACTCTGCCTAAGTCAAGTTTATCTAAATCATCAATAATAACCAAAACGTTTTGTTTAGTTGCAGCTTGAATTAAAGCAGCTATTTCGTTAATTCTGGCAACTAAATCTGATAACTTGCGTTCAAATTCTTGCTTAATTTCATCCCGAACGCTTGCATCAGCTTTTAATTTAGAGCTAATCAATTTTAGGAGGTCAAAACCTATACTAGCTTCTGCTTGCAAATTGGATTCTTCAGTGCGAGTGCGAGTAGCAAACCACTTATAAAGAGCTTCTTTAGTAGAGTGCGGAATATCAACTTTGCGGGCTTCTGCCTCTGTCATTAAATTAACTGCGATCGCAAACAGTATATTAATATGATTAACAGCCGACATTTCAATTTTGTCAGCAATAGAAAAGAGAACTACAAAATATTTATCTTGAATTTGTCGGCTAAACTCAGCTAACAAAGTAGACTTACCACATCCTCGATGTCCTGTAAAGACAATTTTGCCATCTCCATTAGGACTATCTTCGACTAATTGGTTCAGGTCTGCAATCAAATCATCACCATATTCGACTCGAAATCTTTCCATTTCGTTCCGTTCCATCAACGGAAATAGTTCGAGATTGCTGTATGCTTCTTGAAAGGAGTTTAATAAGTCTTGAGACATTGGATAGTGCCGTAAACGTGCTAGCTATTCATATAATGGCTCATGATTTTTGAAGCACAAGTTCAGGCAATGTCTAAGATAGAGTAAGCCTACATAACTTCTCAAATTCCGTTAATAAATAACTACTAGGTGAGTGGTATGTTATGTCTTAAAAAGAGATGCCATAATACTCAAATTTCAACCTATTAATAAGTAACAGAGGTCAATAATCAATCAGACTGAATGATAGATGATACATTCAATAATTCAGACTGAATGATACATTATACAGATAACATCCTGAAAGCTACTTAACACATAAATAAAATAAAATTTTCAGTTATAAAAATAAATTTTCAGTGTGCTTCGTCTCATTCCCCTCTAGCTGATGCGATGGTAGCTGTTGTTACTATTAGTTAGTAGTCTGTCAAGGAATAATTGACGAGTACATTCTTTGTAGAGACGGCGATAAATCGCGTCTCTACATGAGATAAAGCAGCTTCGCGACTTCAAAACCAGCTTTTGCGACATCAAAACCTGCATTTGCGACATCAAAACTTGCATTTGCGACATCAAAACCAGCTTTTGCGACATCAAAACTTGCTTTTGCCACTTCAAAACTTGCTTTTGCCACTTCAAAACTTGCTTTTGCCACTTCAAAACTTGCTTTTGCGACATCAAAACCTGCATTTGTGACATCAAAACCTGCTTTTGCCACTTCAAAACCTGCTTTTCTCAACGAATTTCAGCAAATATACCCGCATTTATCTAGCGGCTAATGCCATCTAATGCTTTTATAATTCTGTAACTTCACTGTGGCTGGTGCATCTGCTCATTGCGTATTTTGATGATATATAAATAACTCAGTGTATAAAATTAGGGTTATTTATAAATTAATCCAAACAGGAAAACTATATGACGCAACGGAAACGAAACTCCATGTCACTGACCAAAGCTGAACGACGGATTGAAGGAATGCAGACAATTAACCCTCAGTTAGACTTTAGTAATGGGTTTTCAATTGCTACTTACAACACTAGAGTTATTGAATTACGAGAAAAGCTAGCCGCCTATAATCAAGCACAAATAATAGTAGATAAGACACACAATGCATTATTAGAAGCAGAACGTGAGTTGAATACTTATTCTGAGCAAATGCTATTGAATGTTGCATCTCGTTATGGCAAAAATAGTGATGAGTATGAGATGGCTGGTGGAACACGCAGGTCAGACCGCAAGAAACCACGCCCAGTTGTAAAACAAACAGTGACATCTGTGAAGTAATTGCTTGGAGTTGCCGCTTCTTTAGATCAGGGTGCGTTGACCTTTGTGACAACGCACCATTAAAATTAATATAAAGCTAATCAAACTCTTTTTTACAAGAAAGCCCTAATGCTACAAACCCCATCTAAATCGATAACTTTAGATGAGTTTCTCAAGCTACCAGAAACAGAACCTGCTAGCGAATATATTGATGGGCAAATCATCCAGAAACCAATGCCACAGGGTAAGCACAGCACAATTCAAACCGAGTTTTCTACTACTGTCAACCTAATTCTTAAACCTCAACAGATTGCACGAGCATTTTCAGAATTACGTTGCACATTTGATGGACGCTCAATAATTCCAGATGTGTCTGTGTTTACTTGGGGTAGAATTCCCCGCGACGAAAAAGGCGAGGTTGCTAATACCTTTTTAATAGCTCCTGACTGGACAATTGAGATTCTCTCACCTGACCAAAGTCAAACAAAAGTGACCAAAAATATTTTGCGTTGCCTCAATTTTGGCACTCAAATGGGTTGGTTAATTGACCCAAATGAACAAACAGTGTTTGTTTATCTTCCCAAGCAGCAACCAGAAGTATTTGATGAACCAGAGCAAAAACTTCCTGTTCCATCTTTTGCTAATGAGTTAAATCTGAGCGTTGCGTCTGTTTTTGGGTGGTTATTAGAGTAAATACAGTATAACGAAGTGAAACCAAGCATTTGTGATGGGTAATGTTGGGTTGACTTTTTTAAAAAGTCGGGAATCTTGAAGAATTAATTGAGTCGAACAACTGTTCGGTTTTGCAACCTACCAAGCTATCCGACTCGGTTTTATGTTTGGAGGTTGTCGCCTTCCTCGCTGGTTCAGGTCTGGACTCCCTGATGTACGCCCGATAAATTCCCATTTATCAACTCTGACTTTGGGGAGTACTCACCCCACAGCCACCGCCACCACGCGAAAACCAACAAAGTCGTCACGATCCGCAAGCGCGCTCCCAAGGCGATTGGCAGAACGGCAATACCTGGCACTGCCGATCCAACTACCGCCACGCAGAAGCTTTATGTAATTATCTTTAACAGTAAGCCACGGACTACCATCTTTTGGCGCGTCTATGTAATTATTGTTATACACATCTTCACACCATTCCCATACATTACCATGCATATCGTATAAACCGAAAGAGTTAGGGGGAAATTTTCCTACATCTGTTGTTTGTTCACGATATTCGCCCTTTGGTGCAGAGCCGTAAGGATATTTACCGTCGTAGTTAACTAAATCTGTGGTGATCGTTTTACCAAAATAAAATGGGGTCTTGGTTCCAGCACGACAAGCATATTCCCATTCGGCTTCACTGGGTAGCCTGTAGGTTTTTCCTGTCTTCTGACTCAACTTTTTACAAAACTCTACCGCCTCATCCCAAATAACTTGTTCTACAGGTCGTTTCTCACCTTTGAAATTAGAAGCATTTATCCCCATAACGGCTTGATACTGTGCCTGGGTAACTGCATATTTCCCCATGAAAAACCTAGGCACTTTTACCTGATGCTGTGGACTTTCATTTCCAAATCTCCCTGCTTCCCCTTCTGGCGAACCCATCATAAAGGTTCCCCCTGGTATCTGCACCATTTCCAAGGTGACACCATTTCCTAAATCTTGTTCAAAATATTTCGCTTCCTCATTACGGCGGTTGGTGATATTTCCTTTTGCATTTACCGTAACCACTTCAAATTGAAAAGTTTTTAAAGTATTTTTTTCAACTGTAGAGATTCCTTTAATGGAATTTTCAATACTAGGACGAGGTGGTGTTGAAGATGGTTCTTGAGGTTCCGATCGCAACCTTGCAATTCTTCCAATTGCTTTGATTGCATCCATATCTGGCCCTAAAGCCGCAGCTATTACCCGAATCCATAATTGCTCTGCTAAATCTAAATTCCTGTTTACTTCCGCTTGGTAAGCATCATTTTTCAACGTGGCGATATCCGCTAGAGTTGCATATTGCGGCACAAGTATTAGGTGAGATTTATCCACAGGTTCAGCAATCACATAAGGCGTTTGCTTTGTATTCTTATATTGGCGAACCAGTTCAGGCACACGAAACTTGAGATACTGATCCAATCGTTCAACAGTAGCGCATTTACCTTGAATTCCTAACCCTTCTAGTAATGCAGTAGTAAAAGCACCTTGTTGTAAAGCCTCAATTTCATAAGAATACTCCTGTGGACTACAAGAAAATATACTGATAACTCCTTGTTGACGTGCTTCTTCTGTCGTTTGTCGCCCAATTCCTTCGCCAGCACGAGTACCTAGACTGCGACAAGCATCCAGAATTAGAACAACATTATCAGCACCGCAGCGACGTAGGCGTTCAGTCACAATGTTAATTGCAATTGCCGTACTTTCAACATCCTCTGGATCGCCATCAGAGGGCATAAGATAATCACGGCCAGCGTGTCTCATGCCATGCCCACTGAAGAAAAACCAAAAATTATCCCCTCCTTCCATAAAAGGATTGTCAAATAAGTAGGACAGGGTGAAAAAACCAAATTGTGTAAAGATAAGTAAATACACATAATGTATCTACCACGGTAACAGGTATATGGGCAGCCGTTTAAGGGTAT
>NZ_JACJSH010000050.1:0-54332 GCF_014698055.1 Nostoc sp. FACHB-133 | reverse complement strand
ATAGCGTTGGAGGAAGGAACAACTGCACCAGAGATGATGTTGTTTCCGTAGATCAAGGAACCTGCTACTGGTTCACGGATACCATCGATGTCTACTGGAGGAGCGGCGATGAAGGCGATTACGAAGCAAGCGGTAGCTGCTAGCAAGGTGGGGATCATGACTACGCCGAACCAGCCGATGTAAATCCGGTTGTTGGTGCTGGTGATCCACTCACAGAATCGATCCCATACGTTGGCGCTTGAGCGCTGTTGTAAGGTTGTTGTCATTGTTTTATAAATGCGATTATTTGCGGATGAATTAGGTAGGTTTGACTACCTGTTACACATCTTAAAGAATTTATTGCGTTTTGTAAAGTACTTTCAGAAAAAACTTTCTCTTAGAATTAGGACTAAGGCAAAATTCACGTAATTGCGTCATTACAAGCGATAGCGACGTATTCACCTAAAACTCTGGCATTGCTTCCCACAATACGTTTCGGTCGCAATAACAAATTTTGCTTGCGCTTGCGTAAGTCCTGAGAATTGACGCGCCCTGCGTGGAAAATCCCTAACTCATTGAAAAATAGCTTGCTTAAAATATTAAGTAAGTTGACGTAAATAATTGTCGTTGGGATAAGGCAATAGGTAGAAGGGTTTTAGGCTAGTTCATTTTTCTTTACATAGTTTGATTTTATTGTGCCAACTTACTTAACGCCCTGTGAAACTTTCTCTCAAACCTAACCCCCAACCCTTTCCCTACTAGCGTTGGGGAGCAAGAATCAAAGCCTCTCTCTAACGTGTCAGTCTTTTAGACGCGATAAATCGCGTCTCTACATGAGGGCTTTCTGGCTTATCCCAAGCGTATTGGGATAAAACTAAAACTGGATCTGACTTGTGTTTACACCGTAGCCCTGTGGGGGAGAGGAATGGAAGTGGGGTTCTAACAATAAGTTGCACATTGCATTACTTGGATTAGTAAAAACTAGGCGTAAGCGCCATTGAGAGATTGAGGCTTACACCCAACAAATATGGCTTTATCTTCTTAAGTTGACATCAATGGACAATGCCATACCCCTACGAGAAATCTATATATATCAGGATTTTCGTGAGAATTGGTCTAAATCCCCGGCTGAAACTTTCTTTAATTACGAATTAAAAAGTGCTTTAATTTGCAGCTGGCTGCTGACTGGGTATTGCCTCTACGCCCACTTCTGGTAAAGGTGGACGCACACACAAATAAATCAATGGCCCGAATAGCGGTATCAACGCTATTAACCAGAATGTCTGTGGATTTTTCCAACTGCGACGCGCCATATCATCCCCTAGTAATGCAGGAAATAAGAGACAAAGCAGGGAAAAATCTAAACTCATTACATTGATAAAGCGATTGGTTTGCCACTCTTGCACAAAACTGCCCCAATCTCCTCCTCTTAAACCGTAGGCAATTAGAAGAACTGTGGCTACAGTCAACACAATCCCAGTCACACGAGAATCTAGCAGCTTGAGTAAGATATTCTTTTTACCAACAAACTGATTATTTGGTTCTCTAAGGGCTAAGTAGGGTAACAAGGCAAATATCCCGACTCCGAAAGAGGCAGTAGCAAATAACCAAGCAGGTATTTTTTGCCCTCTACCATCAATAAATACTACTGCACTGTAGATGAGAGGCCAGATACCCATGAGGTTGAATAGTGCTATTACTAATGGGTTAACGCCTTCCCACTGTCCAGTCGAAAGGTTTTTAATTAACTCGAATGTACCAGGTTGCTCAGGAGGTGCGAGGAAAAAAGCATAAATAACGAATCCTAACCACAGGAAGCCAAAGGCAATTTTTCTAACCATGAAATATTTAAGTAGGATTAATTATTAATTTTGCCACTACAAATTGGGCTATCTACCTGCGATCGCACTATTCATTCGTCTAGACTCGTAGCAGCTTATTCCTAAACTTTACCTTAAGGATTGAAATAACTGAAGGCTTCTGAGAGGTAATCAGCAGCAGATGCTACAACTGCGATCGCACTTTCATAATCTAAGCGCGTTGGCCCCAAAACTCCCACACTTCCTACAGGTATTGAACCTCGGCGATAGGTAGAAGAAATTAAAGTGCAGGTGCGTATCGGTTCTAATGGATTTTCTGCGCCAATGCGAACCGTTACCCTTGACTTACCAGCATCCTCCGGTTCTGGTTCCTCAAATATTAATCGCCATAGTTGGTCTTGTTCTTCTTCCAGCAGGTGGATAATCGTTTGTACCTGCTGTAACTGGGAAAATTCTGGCTGGCGCAAAACTTCTGACACACCCCGAACCATAATTTGTGTGGTAGTCGGCGCAAGAGTGCGACGAGTCAATTCGGCAACTGAATTTTTCAAGAATTCTCCGTAGCGTTGGAATTCCTGATCAAGTTCGCTCCAGTTGAGGTTGGCTAATTCCAACAGACTTCGCCCCCGCAAGTGGGTATTCAAAAAGTTAGAAACAATCTGCAACTCGCGATCGACTACCTCTGAATCTCGTTGTGTCTCTTCTGATATTGGCGACAAATCCATTAACTTGGAATGTGTCTCATAACCATCGGTAACAACTATTAACATGATCCGCCCAGCTTCAATTTGCACCAATTGCAGATGTCGCAATAGTGCTGTTGTAGTTTGCGGCATAGTTATCAAGCTAATGCAACCACTCAAGGTTGCTAAAATCTGCGCGGCTCCTTGCAGTAGGGTTTCTAAACTCCGATCTTCCCACTGGAGATGCTTTTGTAATGCCACCTCTATTTCTCGCCCTAAAGTTTCTGTCCGCGTAGCGTCTGTCTGCGACACGCTGCGCGAACGCAGAGAAGGTGTAATTAGCTGGTCAACATAAATGCGATAGCCTGAATCTGAAGGTACACGTCCAGCAGAAGCGTGTGGTTGGTAGAGTAATCCAGATTTTTCTAAAACGCCCATCACATTGCGAATTGTGGCTGAACTTACACCCAGGTCGTACTCTTCGCCTAAAGCCTTTGAACCAACAGGCTCTGCCGTAGCAATGTAGTGACGTACCGTTGCCCAAAGTATATGCTGTTGCCGATTTGTTAACTGGACTTCCATAGGATATGTTTTGCTAGAGGCAAATTTTAATCAAAGTCTGGAGAAAGTTCTGGATTTGATTTAAACAAGGAATATTAATAATTTATTAAGATAACAAATTATACAATTATATTGTGATAATTAATTTTAAGGTTCGTGTACACCATTCTTGAAAAGTTCGCTCTCAATAGAATCTAAGCTTTGCATCAAAAGCTAAGAGTTTGAATTTACAAGATTCTTTTCTGCCTTATTTTTGCATAATTCTACACTTAGAAAAGTATTGTTGTATACGTATTTTTGCGGCTATTACAGCTAAGAATAGGGTCGAAAATTTGCGTAAGTTGTGTAGCCATTGGAGAAAGTTACAAACTTTTCTGGCGAGTCCCTAAACTAATTTAGTGCTATTTTCACAATAGCAAAAGCCAGATGGAATTAAGTTCCATCTGAGTAATGCACCCAAACACAAGCTAATATTGGGGAATTGAATGGTCTACTAAGATGGAGTAAGCATCAATACCACCCGAAATATTTTGCACATTTGTAAAACCTTGAGCAATTAACCACTGACACATCTGGGCAGATCGAATACCGTGATGGCATAGCACAAGGGTTTCAGCTTGAGGATTGAAAAGGGTAGGTATTTCATGTCCCCACTCAGCAAATTGACTCAAGGGTAGGTTGACAAAGCCCTCAATGTTAGCGATCGCCAATTCTTCTGGTTCTCGGACATCTACTAGCTGTATACTTCCATCACCAGAGGAAAGACGTTGTGCCAGTTCTTCTACACTAATCTGGTTCATGGGTTGACTAAAAGAATTCCCTATAAACAGTCCTAATCTTATTTATGGTGACAGAAAATCTCTGCCTTTGCATGAGTATCGATTCTCAAGAAGGCTGATAAATTCTGTTAGGCTTTCTGCTTAAATGGCTGTAAACCGTCTTTTTTAAAGGTTTAATGTGAATAGGCAACGTTCATTTATTGGTTTTATCGTAGCAGGAGCGATCGCATTGCTAATTGCGATCGCTGGCTTTTACTGGTTTTTCGCCAAAAATCCGGCTAATCTCATTGCTTCTACCTCTGAGCCTGGTGCAGCCATATTCGTATCAAAACTTTCGCCAGCAATGGTTTCACTGCTGACGAATCCTGATCGGTTGCAGGCGTTGGAACGCGAAGAGGAACTATCTAAACTCAAAACCAGTTTATTAGCCAAAAGTGGCATAGATTATAAACAAGACGTTCAACCCTGGTTAGGGAATGAAATTACATTAGCTATCACCACCTTAGATATTGATCGCGATCCAGAAAACGGACAGCAGCCAGGATATCTGTTAGCACTAGCAACCAAGCAACCTGAGAAAAGCCGCGAGTTTGTCGAGTTGTTGTTTTCTAAACGGGCCTTATCTGGCGCAACCTTAGCTGTTGAACAATATAAAGGCGTAAAGCTGATTTCTGACAATTCCCAACCAGAGAAGGATTTGCTTGCAGGTGCGGTTGTTGGTGAAGGCTTTGTGTTGTTTGCCAACGATCCGAAAGTCTTGAAAGACGCGATTAATAACGTCCAAGCGCCCGATCTGAATTTGACTAGCTCCCCCGAATACCAAAAAGCTACTAAAGAACTGCCCAAAGGAGGTTTAGCTGTAGCGTTCTTAAATCTTCCCGTTGTGGCAAAATGGCAAGGCTTAGAACTTTCAGAACAACTTTATAACAGTGAAATTATTTCTCTGGTGTTGAATCCCAAAGGATTGCTAGCAGAAACTACATTTTTGACTTCATCAGAAATTCTCACTCCATCTGCACCCCTATCTAAACCTGTAGGAGCATTGCAGTATGTTCCAGCGTCGGCAGGTTTGGCAATTTCTGGCTCAAATTTGAGTAATTTGGCTGACAGCGATTTAGCCAAACTCTGGAGACAAGCAACAGCTACTATATATGGTTCTGGGGAAGATGTGGTTTCTCGGTTAGCCAAACCTTTAGTAGATGTTCAAAAACGCTGGAGTATAAACTTACCAGAGGATATTTTTAGTTGGGTACAGGGAGAATATGCGATCGCATTGTTACCTGAGAAAGAGCAAACAACCCCTCATTGGATTTTTGTGGTGGAAAAATCTGAGAGTGTGGAACAAGGTATTGCTCGTTTGGATGCGATCGCATCATCCAATGGACTCAGCATTAATCCCCTGACTATAGATAAGCAAAAAATCTCTGCTTGGACAGAGTTAACTACGGCGACTAAAAAAAGTGATCCTAAAGAAGGAGCATCTTTCAGTATTGAAACAAAAGTGCGGGGATTGCATACAACTTTAGGAAATTACGAAATTTTCACCTCTGACTTAGAAACGATAAATGAAATTCTCACAACTAAGGATAACTCCTTAGTTGACAATCCCAATTTCCAAGATAGTATTGCTGCAATTCCCTTACCAAACCAAGGCTATATATATCTTGACTGGATAAAGAGTCAGAATTTGTTAGAGCGTCAAGTACCGATTCTCAAGCTAGCGGAAGTTTTAGGGAAACCGTTTTTTGATAATTTGCGATCGCTCACAGTTAGCAGTTATGGAACTGACACGCGATCGCTCAAAGGTGGCGTTTTCTTCCAACTCAAGAATTCATGAGATTTTCATAAAAGCTCAAGTGCAGAAGGTTAAAAATTATTTTATCTTCTGCCTTTTTCTGTTCCGTAAGATTTTCGTAAATTTACTGTATTATTTGCTATTTAAATCGTCCGTTAAGGGTTTTCTTTAGGAGGCAAGATCCTGCGTCCAACAGAGGTAATCACATCCAAATCATTAGTTGGGGAATGGTCGCTGCTGTTTATATCAAGAGACAGCCTAGCAATTAGCTGTTTGCTTTAAAAATCCTTTATTGTGGCACATTTTAATGTGGCACAACCAACGAAAATTTCACTGGAATTTTTTCATTAGAATATGTATATATCATTACTAATTTAACAGCCTGTTGGAGGGCTACTATGAAATTTTGTCGCCCCCGACTTGAGTTTAGCGGCGGCTGGTTGTTGGCTATACTTGCCACCATCACAGCTACACCTGTAATTGCAGAGACAGCAGCGAATTTTGGTACTTTTACCGTGTCAACAAACTCTAATCCAGCACAAGGAACAGTGCAGGGGTTTACAGGTGGTTCTTACTCATTGTCTGCCATAAGTAACCGCGATCGCGACCAAAAAGCCTGTATTGGTTTTGCCGATCCTAATCCAGATCACATTATGGTTTTGGAAAATGACTTTTCCCAGCTAACAATCAAAGTCGATAGCAACAATACCGATACAACTTTACTCATTCAAGGTCCAGATCAAAATACGATTCGCTGCGGCGATGATACTGGCAAAAGAAAAGATGCTAGCGTTAGCGATCGCAACTGGAAAAGAGGTACTTATCGGATTTGGGTAGGTACATTTAATTCTGGGGTCAAGCGTGATTATACTCTGGCAGTGGAGCAGCAGTGAAGTGGGGAGTTAGGAGTTAGCGATTAGGTATTGTGTATTGGGAAGAATTTATGCCCAATGCCCAATGCCCAATGCCCAATTCCCCATTCCCAATTTCTATGTGTAACACCTGAGACGATAATATGGGAGAGTAGCTTGTTGTGCTTTCCGAGGGTGCTATCTCGTGCTATCTATACTGCGTGCTGACTTTCGTATCATATTTGAACGTGACCCAGCTGCCCGTAACTGGTTGGAAGTTTTATTTTGTTACCCTGGTTTGCAAGCCCTGCTATTCCATAGGCTGGCTCACTGGCTGTATACGGTTGGTCTTCCTTTTATTCCTCGCCTGATTTCTCACTTGGCACGGTTTTTGACTGGAATTGAAATCCACCCTGGTGCAGCAATTGGAAAAAGTGTGTTTATTGACCACGGTATGGGCGTAGTAATTGGTGAAACTGCGATCGTGGGAGACTATGCCCTAATTTATCAAGGTGTTACCCTTGGGGGTACTGGTAAAGAATGTGGTAAGCGTCATCCAACTGTGGGTGAAAACGTCGTAGTCGGGGCTGGAGCAAAGGTACTGGGCAATATCCAAATTGGTAATAATGTTCGTATTGGCGCTGGGTCTGTTGTTCTAAGGGATGTACCTTCAGACTGTACTGTGGTAGGGGTGCCTGGGCGCATCATGTATCGTTCTGGAGTTCGGGTTTCACCTCTTGAACACAATAACTTACCAGATTCAGAAGCTCAAGTAATTCGTGCTTTAGTAGACCGGATTGAGGCGTTGGAAGAACAAATACAAACTCTTCAGCGCACCAATTCTTCAGAAAAAACTCCTGTTTTAGTGGGTTGTTTAGCCACCAAAGAGGATGAGCCAACCCACGATGCTCGCTGGTGTAACCTCAAAGATAAGACCATCCAGCAATTTCTAGATGGTGCTGGCATTTAGTTAAAATTCAAGGGTTAAGGGTCAATCTTTAGCCCTTTGAAGGTGACTCGTAAAATCTCTTATTTTTTCTCAGCGATCTCTGTGCCTCTGTGGTTTAAAAGAATTTTTTCTAACCACAGAGGTACAGAGGACACAGAGTATAGAGCTTAAAGAGGAATCTATTTAGCAAAATTTTTACGCACCTTGGAAGGGGTAGGGTCAATCTTTTGACTCTTGGCTAAATCACGGATTAATTGCTTCGCTAGACCACTCTTGCTGTTGATTACGGTGGTAAAGCCATCGATTTTGTGGTTCGCCGCGTAATTCTAAATGGTCTACTTGCACCGGATCGAGTAGCAGGAGACAAAAATTAGAAAGTGGCTCAATAGGATCGGGTGGTGATGACTCAAAGGCTCCTGCTTCTTTGATTCTGGGTTTACCAGGATGGGGCCAACCAAACTGTAAACGCGCCGCATCACTTAATTCTTGCCACATTGCGATCCGGGCTGGTTGTAAATTCTGGTGAGAATCATCACTGCTGATTAGGGTCAAATCGCCAGCCATGCGGAATTGTTCTCGTGTATTGGGGAAGTACCAGCAAATTTCTGCCCAAGGTTGTTGCTGTATTTGGTCGGCTTTGGCGCTACGAGTATCAGTGATAAATCTTAGCTGGTTTGTATCTTCTAGGAAGCCGCGAAAGACTAGGGTACGATTAGCGGGGCGGCCATTGGGTTGCACTGTTGCTAGTTGCAGGTAACGGGCATAAACAAGGCTGCGGTTGCGATGGAGTGCATGAGCGATCGCACCTCGCCAAGGAGCAAGAGACATATCAATTAAAAATTAAAAATTAAAAGTTAAAAATGAAGAAAGTCAGATTTAATCTGGGTTTCCAGGTTTGGGTCTGTTGTCTTATTTTAGACAATTGGTACAACACTAAGTAAATAATTTTGCAATCGTCTCTGTGTCTTTGCGTGAATATTATCCTCAATTCAACGCAGAATATACAGTATGTTGTATAAATTCGCAGATGAGCTATGGCAGAAATTCAAGTTGGAATTGAAGGGGAAGACGCACTAGCCGCAGCCGAGGCTTTGCTAGAAATTCCTGGAATATCGGGAAGCTATGAAGTTCCGACGCAAAAAGAGGGAACTCTGGCGGCTGTTGCTACTATTATTGGCATTGTGGGTGGTGTTGCTGCTTTAGCTGAACAAATTCGCAAATGGTATCAAGAATGGCATAAATCTTATCCTGGGAAGCAATTTGATGTGGTAATTCTTGACCCTGTTACTGGAAACAGGATTTTACTCGAAGAAGCTACCATAGAGGAAATCACGGAAATCCTCAAATCTCTCAGCAAATAAAGTGCAAACTATCCGCATTCAACTTCGGGAAAGTACGCAGGAAACAGTTGAACTCAGGTATTGGCTACCTCAAATAAAGCACTATGAATCACGTCGTCTGAAATTGGCAGAAATCGCTGATTTCCTCAAGCAAGGCGATCGCGATTATTATAAACTGCTGCCCAATTTATCAGGAATCGGGCAGCAGTTATTTTTTTGGTTGGATGGGGATGGACGGTGGTTGAGTCGGGGAATTGCTAACTGTCGCGGTGAGGGGTTGGTAATTGCTATTGATACCGATCAAAAATTGGCACATCTACCTTGGGAAGTGCTGCATAATGGTGAGGATTTTTTGGTCAAGCGGGTTAATCTGGTAGTTTTGCCTCTGCGCTGGATTGAGAAAGAAACGGAAGCGTTTTCTGTGGAAGCACGACAATTGCGAGTATTGTTTATGGCAACCGACCCGGAAGATGTGCAACCAAAGTTAGAGTTTGAACAGGAAGAAGCGAGAATTCTGGCTGATACGCGAGATTTTGCTCTAGATTTGCGGGTGGAAGAAAGCGGTTGCGTTAGCGAGTTGGGTAAGGTGTGGAGTCGCTATTTTAATGACTTTGATGTGTTTCACCTCACAGGACACGCGTCAATTAAAGATGAAGCACCCTACACGCCTTACTTTATTACTGAGACGGAAATCGGGGAACGCCACGAAACTACAGCCGCAGAACTTGCCGAAGTCTTCCGGTTTCGCTTTCCTAAGTTGGTGTTTTTATCTGGGTGTCGGACTGGACAAGCACCAGATAAAGGGGCTGTCCCTTCAATGGCTGAGGCACTTATTGCACAAGGGGCTAGGGCAGTTTTAAGTTGGGGGCGGCCTGTGGAAGATCGGACAGCTACAGCCGCCGCCGCCCACCTATATGGCAAATTGGCTGCCGGATATCAATTAGCTGAAGCACTCGCTAGCACTTACCAGCAGTTGTTTAAACAGAATGTGCGTGACTGGCATTTGTTGCGGTTATATGTCCAGGGAGAATGTCCGGGTGCGTTGGTGGAAGTGTTGGGAGATGTGCCACCCTCTGCGCCGGAACCTGCTTATCAACAGTTTTTAGATCCCGATACCCAACTGGTGCGGGTGGCGAAACCCTCTGAGTTTGTTGGGAGACGGCGGACTTTGCAACGTTGTCTCAAAGCTATTCGCACTTCATTAGGGGTACTAATTCACGGACTGGGGGGTGTGGGTAAGAGTACTGTGACGGCGCGACTTCTGGAAAGGATGGTTGGCTATCACAGGCTGGTGAACTTTCGGCAACTGGATGAGGACAAACTGCTCAAAACCCTTGCTGAACAATGTACCGAAGAACGGGGGCATGAAATTCTCAATGGCAAGTTACCGTTGATGCAGCGCCTCACCAAGTTTTTCACTGAAGGACTGAATACCAAAGAACAGCGCTTTGCCTTTGTGCTGGATGACTTTGAGGCTAATTTGGAATTACGAAATGGGGTTTATGTCTTGCAACCACAAGTTGTGGATGTACTGCTGGCGTTGCTGAAGGCGATGCAAAATTCCCAACTTCCCCACAAGGTAATTATTACGTGTCGCTACAATTTCACATTGTCGGAACTGAATCATCGTCTGTACCGCGAACCTCTGGGTGCTTTGGGTGGGGCAGATTTAATTAAAAAGTATAATCGTCTGGATTCCTTTAATGGCAGTTGGCAATTTCAGCCAGATTTGCCGGAACGTGCCAAACAAGCAGCAGATGGAAATTCTCGGCTGTTGGAATGGTTAGATAAGATTTTGCAAAATTCTCAGAACTCGCCGGAAGCGGAGAGGGGAGTTGAGATGATTCTGCAAAAGATGGCAGATAAGGAAAAGGAATTTCGTGAGGATATTTTGGCACAGGTATTGCTGAAGCAGCAAACTCCAGCTTTGCGTCAAATGCTGGGGAAGTTGTTGGTGTATGAGTTACCTGTTCCTCTAGCTGCTATTTCCCCGATTTGTGAGGATATCTCAAGTTGGGAAAGTCATATTCAACGCGCTGAAATTTTGGGTTTGTTGGAAGTTACCCTCACCAACAACACAGAGAGGTTGTATCGTGTTCCCCGGATTTTGTCACCTTTGCTAGAGTTTCCAGAAAACCCCAAGGGTGAAGAGTTGTATAAACAAGCTGCACAAATTTTGTATCGTCTGTGGTGGAAAGAGGCGGAAACTGCTACGGAAGCAAAAATGTTAGAAATTCATCGCTTGGCTTTGTTGGGGAAGGATGAAAATATTGCGGAGAAAATGGGTAATTCATTGGCGGGACACTTGCGGAATCAAAGTCGATTTCGGGAAGCAATACATCTGTGCAAATCAACCTTAGAAATTACTAAAAACCATATTGTTCTTAGACAAATGGCTGTTTGTGAATATCAGATGGGTGGGGTTGATCAAGCATTAAACTATTACCAACAAGCCTTAAATCTTTGTCCCACAGAAGACGAACGAGAATTAGCAGCAATTTATCATCATTTAGGGATACTGAAAGCCAACAAAGGGGAAGTAGAAGAAGCGATTGCACTCTACAATCAGTCTTTGGAAATTGATGAACGCATTGGTAATGTCCAAGACAAAGCGGCGACGTTGCACCAAATGGGAATTATTTACGCCAACAAAGAGGAAGTAGAAAAAGCGATCGCATTTTACAATCAGTCTTTGGAAATTGATGCACTTGATGAACGCATTGGTAATGTCCAAGGCAAAGCGGCGACGTTGCACTGTCTAGGAAATCTCTACGCCAATAAAGGGGATGTGGATCAAGCGATCGCATTCTACAATCAGTCTTTGGCAATAACAGAACGCATTGGTAATTTCCAAACCAAAGCAGCAACCTTGTACAATCTGGGATATATCTACGCTAACAAAGGGGAAGTGGAGCAAGCGATCACACTTTTCAATCAGTCTTTGGAAATATTTGAACACATTGGTAATGTCCAAGGCAAAGCGGCGACGTTGAACAATCTGGGATATATCTACGCTGACAAAGGGGAAGTCGATGAAGCGATTTCACTCTACAATCAGTCTTTGGAAATATTTGAACGCATTGGTGATGTGCAAGGCAAAGCGACGACATTACACCAATTGGGAATTCTCTACGCCAATAAAGGGGAAGTGGATTAAGCGATCGCACTTTTCAATCAATCTTTGGAAATAACTCAACGCATTGGGGATGTCGAAACCAAAGCAGTGACATTGCAATGTCTGGAATATCTACGCCAACAAAGGGGAAGTGGATGAAGCGATCGCACTCTACAATCAGTCTTTGGAAATAACTCAACGCATTGGTGATGTCCAAAATAAAGCAGCGACGTTGCACCAACTGGGACGTATCTACGCCAACAAAGGGGATGTGGATGAAGCGATCGCATTCTACAATCAGTCTTTGGAAATAGATAAACGCATTGGAAATGTCCAAGGCATAGCGGGGACGTTGCACGAACTGAGAATTCTCTACGCTAACAAAGGGGAAGTGGATTAAGCGATCAGACTCTACAATCAGTCTTTGGAAATAACTCAACGCATTGGTGATGTCCGAACTCAAGCAATGACTCTGCTGAGGTTAGGACATTTGGCAGAACAGCAGGGTGAATACACTAAAGCGATATCCTATCTGCAACCAGCTTTAGAGATTTTGCAGCGATTGAAGTCACCACACGCTGAAAGTGTGAGTGCAAGCCTTGATAGGGTAATGCGTAATTCGTAATTACTGAAAGATTTTTGTCTCACGCAAAGACGCAAAGAAGAACGTGAGAGTGTTTTCTAAATAAATAAAAATTGCTGTAATGAGTCTTTAATACTCGTGAGCGAGTCTTTTATACTCGCGCGAGAGTCTTTGATACTCGTGGACGAGTCTTTGATACTCGTGGACGAGTCTTTGATACTCGCGGATGAGTCTTTTATACTCGTGAATGAGTCTTTTATACTCGTGAATGAGTCTTTGAACTCCGTTAATGAACCTCGGAGCTTCGTTCGTGAACCTTTGAGCTTCGTTGATGAAGCTCGGAGCTTCATTTGTGAACCTCGCAATGTTGTTCGGTTAACGGAAAAGACGCGATAAATCGCCGTCTCTACAATAATCATTCCTTTGTAGAGACGGCGATTTATCGCGTCTTCGTGATTATGGGATTTATTTCATTAATAGATTTTGATAGCAATTCAGGTGAGAGAATCAGGATCTATGCCAAGCGATCGCAACCGTTCGGCTAGCAATTGGACACGTTGTTTGTCTTGCTGGGGTTGTTGAGCGTATTTCATCTTTGCTTTTGGTGTTAAAACCTACACCTGCCCGCTATCCTTTTGCCTACTGTCTCAGTTCTTTGATGTTTTTCATCACTTGTTGGTATAAGTCGTTGTTACCCTGACTTTGAAAAATGCTCGCTGCTTTTTCTAAATCCTTGAGTGCCCCCTGTCTATCTCCATTGGTGGCGCGGGCATTTCCTCGGTTATTGTAGGCTGGGGCAAAGTTAGGGTTGAGGCGAATGGCTTGATTGTAATCTGCGATCGCACCCTTTGGATCTCCATTGGCAGCGCGGGCATTTCCTCGGTTATTATAGGCGATCGCATATCTGGGATTAAGGCGAATCGCTTGACCAAGATCGTCTATCGCCCCTTTTCTGTCTCCATTGGCGGCGCGGGCATTTCCCCGGTTGTTGTAGGCTTCGGCGTAGTTGGGATTAAGGCGAATCGCTTCACTGTAATCTTTAACTGCTTCTCTGTTACCTTCTAGTGAGGCGCGGGCATTGCCCAGGTTATTGTAAGCTTCAGCGTCGTTAGGGTTGATGCGGAGGGCTTGATTGTAATCTGCGATCGCTTTTTCTTTGTCTCCCAAATCAAAGTAGGCTAATCCCCGGCCGTTGTAGGCAGCGCCATATTGAGAGTTTTGACTAATTGCCTTACTATAGGAAGCGATCGCAGCTTGTAAATCGCCGTTTAAATGCTGATTCTTTCCTTGAAGATAGAATTCCCCACCTCTGGATGCTGTAGCTGAACGACGGCTAGGTGTACTAACTCCTATTTCTGTCACCAAAACACTGTCATTCTTGCTACAAGAAACACTGCTAATTGCTGTCAATGTAGTAAAAATAGCTATAGTAAATACTTGATTTACCCTTGTTCGCTTTTGTCTAAATAAACACCGTCTCATAATTTAATATAAACTGCCATAACGCCTGAACGTAATTAGTAACCAAAATCTAGATTTTAATTCTTTAACTCAATGGTTATTCTAACTTTGGATAGACGTTTCAAGTCAATTAACAAATTTACCAGATATTCAATATATTTATTTAATAGTTATATTAAGGGAAAAACATCAATTATAAAGTATAAAAATTGTCAATTCGGCTCTTTGTTATTGTCATCTCTTTACTTCTTGACAATGGATTTCTGAACAGAAAGCTACTGTGGCTCATGTTTTTTAAGATACTTTTTGAAAAAAATATATTTGAAATCTTAAGATTTGCTATAAACAATAACTCCATAAATTCTGACAATTGTAGCCTTATGGACAATTTACTCATCTTCTGTTTCAGTCTCTTGAGCTTTGGGAGTTAGCCGCCAAGAGGTAGTTTTTTCAATATCTACAGACAGTTGTTCTAGATTTGACCCTAAATCTTTTTGGAGTTTCTGAGTTAGGGTGATGGGAAAATCTAAATCAATATCTTGGGTTTGTGCTAGCCTGGCCAATTCTGAAAAAGTAGCTTTGACTGTAGTGCGATCGTAACTAGTCAGCTTATGATAAGAAGTTTCAGATATATTCTGAGCTTGCATTGCTTTTTTCATGCGTTCTTGCAAATGCTCAAATTCTGAATTCAACAACTTCCATTGTTGCTCAAGTTGTGAGTATCTAGTACTTAGTGATATTAAATCTTCCGTTGCGGGTTCTGGGTTGGCTTTGGCTTGTAAACCTAATAAATTTGAGTGGATTTGAGCCAGATAAATACAATCTAGATAAGCATACTCTATCTGTTCTTCAGTCAGGGGGCGTTTTCCCCAATCGCTGGTTTGCTCTTGTTTATCGATATTGTTAAAGCTACAAAGTGCTGTAGCTATGGTTTTGAGTTGATAGTTAGGTAATGGCAAAATATGGTAGGGAATTTTTTTTGCCATTTCTAAAGTGCAAGTAATATTTTTAGCTTTCTTGTTACCGAGAAATTTTAGATCATAACTGGCATTATGAAAAACTTTTTCAATGGCAGAATTTATCATAATTTTTTGAATAAATTCAGCTATGATATTAGGTTGGTCTAGTACATCTAAAAGATAGACGCGATCGCCACTCATATCTTGAGGATTATCTAACACCTGAATCAGCGATAGTCTAGGATTACGACTTTTATAGTCAGCTACTTCTGTATCGATCCACAGTGTTTTGACATTGGTGTATTCAGCGACAATAGCACTAATTTCGCTGGCAGAAGTGAGGTAGGGCATTGGCTGATATTTCCTGAATATTTAGGGCATTTTAAGTAAGCCATAGTTTTCTAAAGTAACATTTTGTTGGTAATTTTGCTGGCACAGTATTGCAAAAACATGAAGTTTTGAGCTGCATAGGCGTAGACATCGCCAAACTGACCCAAATCTGATAACATCGATTCACTACTTTAAGGCTGCATAGTTTATCATTGGAAAAGCTCCTCAGCATCTACATGAAATTCATAGGAGCTACAGTCCGTATATAGAGGTATCTTGGTAAGCAACTGTCAATAAAATTGAATTGGTGCTTCTCCAAATGGCTGCAAAATCTTAGCCTAAACAAATCGTTCAAGTTTCAATTTCCAGTAACCTGAGTAATTGCTTGGACACTTTTGCTACTTCACATTTAATTGCTTTTTAACATCTGCTCCTCACCATGACACACAAATTAATTGCTTCCAGTAATCAATTCGGAGATAGATAATGAAAAAGCTAATTCTATTGATCGTTAGTAGCATTTTGGTAGTTGGTACTTTTGGCTGCCAAGAGGCTCCTAAAACTGGTTCGGAAACTCCTAGCACTACCAATGGAGCTGCTCAAGTACCAGCAAAACCAGCTTCACAGATAAATGAAGCTGCCAAAGTTCCAGGAATACAAACAACTCCTTTAGCAACTAGCACAGATACTAAAGTTAAAACCGGTTCTGAAAAAACGGCAGCAACAAAAGTTAAGAGCGA
Source organism: Nostoc sp. FACHB-133 (assembly GCF_014698055.1). Taxonomy (NCBI): domain Bacteria; kingdom Bacillati; phylum Cyanobacteriota; class Cyanophyceae; order Nostocales; family Nostocaceae; genus Nostoc; species Nostoc sp. FACHB-133. The sequence continues at coordinate 38,387 of NZ_JACJSH010000050.1, read as the reverse complement.
CTTAAAAACTGAAGTTAGCGCCAAGTTGAACAAAGGCTTACCAGGCAATAAGTTACAGGTTGAAAACAAAGAGGGTGAAATTATCCTCAAAGGCACAGCGACTTCTGCTGAAGAACTCAAGAAAGCTGAAACTTTGGCTAAGGAAGTTCAAGGTGTGAAGACTGTGAAGGTGGAAGCAAAAGTTGAAGCTGTGAAAAAGCCATAAAAGAATAACTGAAGTTCTCAGTTAACATCGGCATGAAAGCCAAACAGGGACTTACATTTGTGTAAGTCCCTGTTTTTTATTTGCTCTTGTCAAGCAAGTTCGTAGTAAAGACTAAACTCCTTCGAATATTGTGCGTTTCTTTGAAATAAGATTCTCCTCACCCCCTCGCGTTCTTTGCGCCTCTGTGGTAGCCTGCGACAAGCTGCTCGTCTACGATAATCCTGAATTCTCTCCCCTACCCTCTTGCGAATTTTTAATTAGTTGATACACTTGTTCTTCATTAGCCCAGTTAACCAGCGCCTATGGTTCATATCAAGCGCGTGGAACTTACCAACTTCAAATCCTTCGGCGGTACTACTTCAGTCCCTTTGCTGCCGGGGTGTACTGTCATATCTGGGCCAAATGGTTCGGGTAAATCTAATATTCTCGATGCACTGCTATTTTGCCTCGGACTCTCCAGTTCTAAGGGAATGCGAGCCGATCGCTTACCAGATTTGGTAAATAACACCCAAACGTCTAAAGGACGCGCTTCTATTGAAGCTAGCGTCACTGTGACGTTTGATTTGTCAGATGAAATCTCACACAAAGACACAAAGGCGCAAAGGGAGGAAGTTGAGGAGGTAGAGGAGGCAGGGGAGGCAGGGGAAACAGGGGGAGCAGGGGAAGAAAATCCAAAATCCAAAATCGTTCGACTGAGCGAAGCCGAAGTTCAAAATGGCTCGACTGAGCGAAGCCGAAGTCCAAAATCGGCAGAGTGGAGTGTTACTAGAAGGCTGCGAGTCACTCACCAAGGAAGTTACACGTCGAATTACTATATCAATGGTGAAGCTTGCACGTTGACAGAATTGCATCAGCAACTAAGTAACCTGCGGGTTTATCCTGAAGGCTACAACGTGGTGCTGCAAGGGGATGTCACCAGCATTATCTCGATGAATGCGCGGGAACGGCGGGAAATTATTGATGAATTGGCTGGGGTGGCGGCGTTCGATCGCAAAATCATTCAAGCCAAATCAACTTTAGATGAGGTAAAGGAAAAGGAAGATAGCTGTCGGATTATTGAGACAGAATTAACTGCACAGCGCGATCGCCTTTCTCAAGATCGTGCTAAAGCTGAGAAATATCAAAAACTCCGCACGGAATTTCTAGCGAAACAATCTTGGGAAGCTGTATTATCATGGCGATCACTACAAGCACAACAAGAAAAGTTAGTTCACGAAATTCAAACAGGCGATCGCAATTCTAGTGAACTCTCAACTCAACTCACAAATCTAAATTCCGAAATTGTCCAAAAAACTGCTGAACTTGAACAACTCAATGCCCATGTCAAAGCATTGGGAGAAGATGAACTTTTGGCGGTACAATCTACCCTCGCCACCCAAGAAGCCGAACGAAAACAACTCCAGCGTCAGCTAACGGAATTAGAAACAGCTTCCCAAGAAACCGCCAAACGTCTGCTTCAAACTCAGCAAGAAATTGAAAAACACCGACATTCCCTAGAAGAAATTGCCGAAACCCAAATTGTAGAGACGCGATTCATCGCCTCTTCCCAACAACAAAGAAACGAAGCGCATCAAGCCTTAGAAACCTCACGCGAAGCTGCCGCAGAAATCGCCTCGGCTTCGGAAGCGTGGGTGCAGCAACAAACGGCATTCAATCGTCAAATTGAAACTTTGCTGCATACTCTAGAACCGCAACGCACAGAAAAAGCACAACTCACAGAACGGAATAATCAGTTACAGCAATTAATTTCCGAGCAAACCCAGTTAATTGAACGCGACGAACCGCTATTAGCCCAAAAACAAACTGACTGTAATCAAGTTGAAACGGAATTTAACGCCTCTAGCGAACCCATCCAGAATTTAACCCAAAATCTCTCAGCCACAGAACAAGAACTGCAAATCCAGCAGGAAACCCAAAAGCGGTTACTTTTTGAACAACGGGAAAAACAACGCCAGTTGGATAAAATAGAGGCGCAAACACAAGCACAGCAAGAAGTACAAGGAACCCAAGCTAGTAAAGTTATTTTACAATCGGGAATGCCTGGACTTTGTGGCTTAGTTGTGCAGTTGGGAAAGGTGGAACCCCGCCATCAGCTAGCTTTAGAAATGGCTGCCGGTGGACGATTGGGACATATTGTGGTGGAAGATGATGGTGTAGCCGCAGCCGGGATTGAATTGCTCAAACAGAAACGTGCCGGAAGAGCGACTTTTTTACCACTAAATAAAATTCATGCTCCTAAATTTACTCAAGATGCAACGCTGCGTTTCGCTAATGGCTTCGTTAACTATGCTGTGAATTTAGTCGATTGCGATCGCCGTTACAAAGATGTATTTAGCTATGTTTTTGGTAACACGGTAGTATTTGCCAGCCTTGAGGCGGCGCGGAAAAATTTAGGCTTATATCGCATCGTCACCTTAGACGGGGAGTTGTTAGAAACTAGCGGTGCAATGACTGGTGGTAGTAACAGCAATCGTTCAGCGTTGCGGTTTGGTACGGGTGAAGCGGCAGAATCTGATGAAGCGATCGCTTTAAGAAGTCGCTTGGTGGATATTGAGCGAGTTTTAGAGCGTTGTACGGAAGCGATCGCAACTTTGTCAGCCAGAGCCAAAAAACTGACGCAAGAACTCACAGAAGCGCGTCAGGCGCGGCGCGAACAGCAGTTGCAATTGGAACAGTTGCAGAAAGACATTAAGAGTTTAACAGCGCAATTACAGGGGACGCGATCGCAACTCGCCCAAAACAGCGAAAAGTTAGCCATTGCTCAATCCCGATTAGAAATTTTAGAGCGGGAATTACCGGGACAAGAAAATGAGTTGCAACAATTGCGACACGCCTTAGCAGAGTTAGAGGCATCCCAAACCCCCAGTGAATGGCAACAAATCCAGGCAACCATTAAAATCCAAGAGCAACAATTACAACAACGGGAGACGGCATTACGCGAAGCTGAACAAAGATTAAAAAATTTGGAAAATCAGCAACAACGTTTGCAAGAAAAAATCCAAGAAGCAGAAACGCGAATTACCGAATACGAAACCCAACAAACCTCATGTAGAGACGCGATTCATCACGTCTCCACACAAATCACAACGATAAACGAGCAAATCACCCAAACTCGTTTATCGTTGAGCCAAATGGAACAAAATTTAGGAGAAGAGAAACAAAAACGCGACGCTACAGAATTGGAAGTGCGATCGCACCTTTTGCGCCAACAACAATTGCAATGGGAAATCGAAAAACTCAAAGAAACTCAAGAGAAGCGGCGGGAGGAACTAATTGCACTGCAAAGCCAGTTGCGGGATATGGGAGCAGAATTACCAAATCCTTTGCCAGAAGTTCCAGATAAAGTAGATTTGGAAGAATTGCAGAAAGAATTGCGATCGCTTACCAAACGCTTACAAGCGATGGAACCGGTTAATATGCTGGCGTTGGAAGAATACGAACGCACCCAAAACCGCCTCCAAGAACTGACGCAAAAATTAGAAACACTAGAAGGGGAACGCACTGAACTACTTTTGCGAATTGAAAACTTTACCACATTGCGGCAACTTGCCTTTAAAGAAGCGTTCGATGCTGTCAACGAAAACTTTCAATCAATTTTTGCCATTCTTTCCGACGGCGACGGCTTCTTGCAACTTGAAAATCCTGAAGATCCCTTTAGCAGTGGACTCAATTTAGTCGCACACCCCAAAGGCAAACCAGTACAGCGCCTAGCTTCCATGTCTGGGGGAGAAAAATCACTTACAGCCTTGAGCTTTATCTTTGCCCTCCAACGCTACCGTCCATCGCCCTTTTACGCCTTTGACGAAGTGGATATGTTTTTAGATGGAGCAAACGTAGAACGATTAGCTAAAATGATTAAGCAACAGTCACAACAAGCGCAATTTATAGTTGTGAGTTTGCGTCGTCCGATGATAGAATCAGCCGAACGCACAATTGGCGTTACTCAAGCACGAGGAGCCTACACTCAAGTTTTGGGGATTAAATTACAATCATCCAATACATCTGCTTGAGTTTTTGTTAATAATAGTGTATAGACAAACCGGATTCGAGATCAGGACTCGGTATAGAATGACCTCCGAACAGATAATTAGACGTTCCGATATATTAAACACCCAGGTGATTACCCGCGACAACGGCAAGCGGCTAGGCATCATCAGTCAAGTATGGGTTGATATTGATCAACGAGAGGTTGTGGCTCTTGGTTTGCGAGACAGCCTGATCTCCATTTCGGGCATACCGCGCTACATGTACCTCAACAACATCAGCCAGATTGGTGATGTCATCTTAGTTGATAACGAAGATGTAATAGAAGATATCGAAGTTGAATCTCTCAGCAATCTGATTAACTGGGAAGTAATTACCGAAACAGGTGAAGTATTAGGCAAAGTCCGGGGCTTCAAGTTCAACGGCGAAACCGGTAAGCTTAACTCTATAGTCATCGCTTCTTTAGGATTACCCCAAATTCCTGACCAATTTTTGAGTACTTACGAGTTCTCAGTAGATGAAATTGTCAGTACTGGCCCCAATCGGTTAATTGTGTTTGAGGGAGCCGAAGAACGGGTGAATCAGTTGACAACTGGTTTACTAGAGCGTTTGGGTATCGGCAAAGCACCTTGGGAGAGGGATGCAGAAGAAGAATACGGCTATACTCCACCACGCCAAGTTGCACCAGCCAATCAACTCCCTAGTGGTGTGCCATTGCAGCCACCCAGACAAAAAGTTCGCGCCCCCGAACCCGTAGCGCGGGAAGAGGAATGGAATGAAGACTATGTGGAAGAGGAAAGGCCACAGCGTCAGGTAATGAAGGCGCGGCAGTATGAATCTATTCAATACGAAGAAGACGAGGAAGAAGATAACTGGAGTGAAGCAACAGGCAACGACAGGTATCAACAACCGCAGCCGCTAAAGTATGAAGCCAAGCCTTACAGCAAGCCTTATGTTGACGAATACGATGATTATGATGATGTAGAAGGTGATGCTTGGGAAGATGAGCCGAAGCCTGTGAATATTCCTAAGAAAGTTAAGGAAAGACAGCCAGAATACGAAGAAGAAGGCGGATATTAATTCGTAATTCGTAATGACGCGACGCTCCTGCGTCGCTAACGCTTCGCTATCGCGGACTCGCTACCGCTACGCTAACGTAATTCGTAATTAAAGAAGATTAATTTAGCTCTTTCCTTAGAAGTAAGGAGGGGGCTAATTTTTTAGAACGCACTAGCGACAGCAAGTCGCACAGAATTATTTATACACAATTTTTAGTCTGGACAAGGGTTTCATGCCTAAATTGGGTGTAATTAATTTTGTTTAAGTACTTATAGCGAAGACACTGTAGGCGATAGCTTTAATATTTTTTTGTTTGTCAACTTTCATTTTTATAAACCTTGCTACGATGCCCGACATCTATAACATTTACCAATAAAATATTATCGAAAATATCGTATATAACTCGATAATCGCCTACTCTAATTCGATATGTGTTTTCTTCACCCTGTAACTTTTTAACTCCATTGGGCCGTGGTTCTATAGCCAACTCATCTATTTTGGGTTGAATACGATCTTGTAATTCTTGAGATAGTTTTTTAAACATTTTTCTAGCCCCCTTGGTAAATTTAACTTCGTAAGTCACGCTACGTCCTTTTTTCTTTCATTAGCGATTTCCTTTTTAATATCGTTCCATGCGATAAGACTATTATTTTCTACATCACTTTTAGCAGCATGATAGGCTCTTAAATCGTTTTCGTCCTCTTCATCTTCGATTTTTTGAAGTAGTGCATAAATTTCATCTAGGGTACTGTCGTAAGCTTGGTTTAGCAGTACGTTGATAGCTTTGATTAATTGTTCGCGTTCGTGTTCGGTTTTCATAATTAAGCCTCTTTAAGATTGTTAAGTTTGATTAATTTATCAATTCTATGGCAAAGTCTTCGTCCAGTGGTTCAAGGGTAGAAAGGGTTTCCAGGAGGGATTTTTTCTTGATGGGGGAAATGATGACGAAGGGGATACCGTTTTGGGTAATAGTGAGGGGTTCGCCTGTTTTTTGAGCTTGGTTGAGTAGGGTTTGGATGGTTGCGGGGAGGTCGGAAAGGGTGATTTGTGTCGTAGTGGGTTCTGGGGTTAGCGTATGGGGACTTGGCGCACATCTATTTTACCTGTGACGGTGTTGGTGATGAGGGCTGTACGATATTCTTTTAACAGTTCAATTGCTTCTTGAATTTTGGCTTTTTTTTGATCTAAATATTTGGCGATCGCTTCATTGATGACTGGACATAGTCGCTAAAACAGTTTGTAACTAATTAGTGAACTGTTCAGAAACTCCCCAAAAGCTGCTAGCGTCAAACAAAGGAAAAATATCGTTGTGGACTTTCGAGCTTGAAAACGCGTTCTAATTACTGGCAACTACTGCCTTATATCCGACTCCAGTGGAAAACCATCACCAAGGGACTTATTGGTATCTTGGGATACGTGCTGGCGACATTAGTGTTGATAAATCTTGCCGGTAAATTGGCAATTCCCTTTGCACAGGGTAATGTAGTAGCGATCGCTCAAATAACTGGTAGCTGTGCTTTAGTCTTTCTTGTCAGAGGCTTGTTTCAGTCTATACAAGATATGTACATGGCGAAAGCTTCTTTGAGAGTTGCTTTTTATCTCCGTCAGCAAGTGTACGCCCATCTGCAAAAGCTAAATCTCAGCTATTTTGAAACCGCAAAAGCAGGTGATTTATCTTACCGCCTCACGGAAGATGTTGACCGGGTTGGCGAAGTGGTAAATAAAGGATTTCACGACTTTATCCCCTGCATTTTGCAGTTGCTAGCAATTCCGATTTACATGATTTACCTGAATTGGCAACTGACATTAGCAACGGTGATAGTTGCGCCATTGATGGGTATTTTGGTTGGCTGGTTTGGTGAACGGTTACGCAAGTATTCCTTAAAAAGTCAAAATCGCGTGTCGGGTTTATCAGCCATCCTTGCGGAAGTTTTCAACGGTATTCGTTTAGTACAGGCTTTTGCAGCCGAAAATTATGAAATCGCCCGGTTTGGCCATGAAGCAGAACGCAGTCTTAAAGCTAAATATTCAGCCGAACGCCTGAAAGCGATTCAGATTCCCATTGTGGGATTTCTGGAAGCCTTAAGTGCGTTATCGTTACTGATTGTGGGAGCGTGGCAAATTTCCCAGAATAACTTGACAGTGGCGAATTTTTTCAGCTATTTGGCGGCGGCGGCGCTGTTAATTGATCCCATTGGTCATACTACTAACAACTACAACGAATTTAAGCAGGGTGAAGCATCTGTTGACCGCGTTTTTGAATTGATGGCAATTCAGCCGACGGTGATCGAAAAGACAAATGCGATCGCTCTGGCTCCAGTCAACGGCAAAATAGAATATCGTCATATTTCCTTTGCCTATAAGCCTGGTGAACCCGTATTGAAAGATATCAGTTTATTGGTATCACCAGGTGAAGCGATCGCACTTGTGGGTGCTTCGGGTGCAGGTAAAACCACATTTGTTAACCTCCTCCCCCGTTTTTACGACCCGGAAGTTGGTCAAATTTTCATTGACGATGTTGATATTCGGGATGTGAAACTGCATAGTCTACGGCGACAAATTGGGATTGTTCCGCAAGAAACCATCATGTTTTCGGGGACAATTGCCCAAAATATCGCCTTTGGACAAGATGTTTTTGACATGGAAGCAGTTAAAGAGGCGGCGAAAATTGCTAATGCTCATCAGTTCATTAGCCAACTGCCAGAGGGTTATCAGACCTGGGTGGGTGAACGTGGGGTAAACTTATCAGGAGGACAAAGACAAAGAATTGCGATCGCTCGTGCGGTTCTCCTCAATCCCCAAATCTTGATTCTTGATGAGGCGACATCAGCACTAGACTCTGAATCAGAAGCACTGGTACAGGAAGCGCTAGAAAGACTGATGCAAAAACGCACAGTATTTATTATTGCTCACCGCTTATCAACCGTGAGACGGTGCGATCGTATTTTAGTTCTCGAACAGGGACAAATTGTCGAATCAGGAACCCATGAAGAATTATTAGCTCTAGAGCATCGCTACGCGCGGTTTTATGCCCAGCAATTTAGTTAGCAGTACAGAACAGAGGGTTAGACAAAAGTAGAACTTTTCAAAAGTTTGTGTTGGATTGACTTTTTTGGTTGATTACTTTGTCCTGGTGTCACATAATCGATTCCGAGATTGATGGTACTTTGTTTTTGCACCAACTCCTTTATCCAATCGCGATACAAGCCATGACACTCAATTTATATTTACTGCGACATGGAGAAACTACTTTTAGTCAAAGTGGTAATTTCTGCGGTGAAACTGATACGGAGTTGACAACAGAGGGGATGCAGATGGCATCCGGTTTTGCCGATGTTTATCAAAAATTGAAGTGGGAAGCTGTTTATGTTAGCCCGATGAAGCGCACAATTGCAACCGCCAAGCCATTTTGTGATGCTATCGGTATGGATATGCAGTTGCGTGACGGACTTAGAGAAGGTAGTTACGGCGAATGGGAAAGGAAGAGTAAATCGTTTGCCCAAGAGAATTACGCAGAAAACTATGTAAAATGGTTGACAGAACCCGCTTGGAATGCACCACTAGGTGGAGAAACTGCGGTAGATATTGCTAACCGTTCTATGCCTGTAATTGCTGAAATTCAAGAAAAACATCACCAAGGTAATGTTTTAGTGGTTTCCCATAAAGCCACGATTCGGATTATGCTTTGCAGTTTACTGGGAATTGATTTGGGACGCTATCGCTATCGGGTGAATATTTTGGTCGCGTCGGTAAGTATGGTTAAATTTGACGTTAATGGCCCTTTGTTAGAAATATTAGGCGATCGTCATCATATACCCGATCATATTCGCTCTCGTCCGGGAACATAAACCTCGTCTACCTTGAGAACCGTAGTTTCGTAGGTTGGGTGCAGCGATCGCGTAACCCAACATAAATAAGGTGGTAATGTTGGGTTACGTTTCACTCCACCCAACCTACATCAATATATCTTTTAAAAACTCTAGGTTTCAACATAGATGAGGTTTAATTGGCAAAAAGTTTTATTATGAGTGGGATGCAAGCCGGGTTTGACATGACTTGCCAAAAAGGGATAGCAGCCTTTCAAAATACCAAATTAGATGAGCTGACCCTGGGTATTTAGCATGGTTTTTGCAAAAATAATTTCGTTAACGATATCCATAACATCATTGACTACATCTTCTGCTGTTGAAGGGTCATTGATATATTGATTTAGTGACTTAAATTTTTCCGGTGAGATATTTCCCATTGATTTACTATCCCAATTTGCCAGCATTTCGTCGAATACTTTTTTGGCATCGCCATTAGTACAGACAATAGGAATCACCGGAATTTTTTCTTGTTTAGCATATAGATAAGTTTCATAAGTTCCACCAACGCCTCCCACAAGAATCACCAAATCTGAATGTCGTAAACAATCGAGCCATTCATTAATACCTGACTCAGTGTATTCGACTTTTCCACCCTTAAATACAGGTTGTTTTCCTCGCGGAACAACGTGAGTTAACTTATCGGTTAGGCGGATATCTTTTTGCGCGATTTTTTCGGCAAACTTATCAGCAACAACATAATCTACTCCCTCCCATCCACCTGTTATCAAGTTATAGTTATATTCTGCTATTTTTTCACCAAGTTGTTGAGCGCACCAATTGATTTCATTAGGAATTTCAAAAGATCCTGTTCCTGCAACTAAAATACTCTTTTTGCTTCTGAGTCTAACAGCATCATTTTTAATAGCATCAGTAAGCTGATTGATAAATCCATTAAAGTTTTGAGACGGATCAATGCTTAATTTATCCGAGATAAAAAACATGAATTCATCAATTTTCTGGGAAATTTCCATAATTTTTTCAGCAACATTATACATTGCAGAATCTTCACAAGCAGATAGTTCTGAACCCATAAGTTGTTTTAGAGTTTCACTCTGTTGCTTCCAATATTTTATATACTCAGTCTTACCTTCTTTTGTATAAACATTAGCATCCTGTAAAACCACAGGAAAAACTTGTTGTTCATAATCCTTGCGTTTCATGATTTCAACAGCTTCAAACATACAGTATTCCGAGCGCAAATATTTGTCGCTGACAACGACAATTACATAGTTTCCGCGCCCGATTTCCTGCATGAAGTCGTGTATACTCTTACCTAGCGTTAAATAGTTGCGATCGCGAATTAAGTTGTAACGTTCAGAAATAAGTGCGGTGCAAATTTTATCCACTAATTCTTCGCGTTGACTACCTAATTCACTCTTGTTATCTTTCCATGCATAAGATATGTATATCTGATTCATTTTTTTAAGGTTTTCTAAGATGCGATAGAGAAATTTAGAACTAATAAGTGAATAAAATTCGCTACTACATAAACTATTGTCCATCTACGTAGACTGAAAAAATAACCAACGCAGGCAAAAATAATTATGAGGTAGGTTTTAGAGCATCAGAACTTTGGAGTTTAGTCTGTGTAGCTGTGATTTCTAATCACTAAGGCTGAATAAAATTTTACTTTTATATTTGATAACCTACCTACGTATTTTCTCGCAATTCAATTTAATTAGGATTGTTATGTCTATACAATTTAGTTAAAAATTTTTGTAGAGACGTTGCAATGCAACGTCTCTTATTAGATTATTCGTCGTGTAAATTACACCAGATATAATCTCAATCATCTGTCCAGATTAAAAAGAAAATAGGTGTGATTTTACTATTTTCTAGACTGAATCGCCTGGATTAACTCATAAAAAGGTTGCCAATTATCTTCTTGAGCAATTGCTTCCCAAGTAGACTCAATCACAGGTCTTAATAGTGCCGTTTTGGGATTATGAACAGCTAGAGTTTGGGCAATTACATCGGTGCGGTCGCTATCAAAATCATTCAAGATTTTATGGTATAATATGCACCAATCATCAAAAATTCCCGACGCACCCGGTACTGGCACAATATCCGAATTATTCATCACAAAACCTGGCTCATCTCGCCATTTTGATGAAAAAGTCCGAGCCATCTCATAAAAAAATTGGTGATAACCAACTTGGCTATCTTTCAAGAATTCAACCGTTAGATTCAACAGTTCCGCAGCTTGTGGGTGTGACAGTTCCACAAAACCTAACCTTTTCAACATCAAAGAACTGTATTCAGCTTGATAATATTCATCAAACCTTTCTAATACCGTTTCCATTTCCTCCTTATCAAGAATCGCCTTTAAAGGTTCTTGTAGCATTTGTAAATTCAACTTACAAATACTTGGTTGATTGCCATAACAATAGCGTCCATAATAATCAAAATATGCAGCTATAAAGGATGGGTTATAAGTTGGGATAAACGCGTAAGGGCCATAGTCAAAACTCTCTCCAGTGATTGACATATTGTCAGTATTTAGGACTGCATGACAAAAGCCAGCCGCCATCCACTGCGCTACTAGTTCTGCAACTCGTTTCACTAATTCGGCGTAAAACAAGACATATTTATCTTGTTCAGCACTTAAGTGTCGATAATATTGCTCAATTACATGGTCTAACAGCTTCTTAGTTAAATCTGGACGCTGAAAATAGTGCAGTCGCTCAAAAGTGCCAAACCGAATATGAGAACTGCTCATTCTAATCATCACAGATGAGCGGGTAGGTGAAGGTTCATCGCCCCGCCAGAGGGGTAAACCTGTTTCAATCATGCTCAAACAGCGCGAGGTACGTACACCCAAGTGGTGTAGTGCTTCCGCAGCCAGAACTTCCCGCACCCCACCTTTGAGGGTGAGCATTCCATCGCCACCACGGGAGTAGGGCGTTCTCCCAGAGCCTTTTGTACCAAAATCGTATAATTCGCCATCAGTGGCGCGGACTTGTCCATAGAGAAAGCCTCTACCATCACCCAACTGTCCGTTATATTCACCAAATTGATAGCCGTGGTAACGTAGTGCTAACAAGGGTTTGCGCCCCTGAAACTGGCCAAAAGCTGTGATGAAATCTTCGTCTTTAACTACTTGAGGGTCTAAACCCAGACGAGGTAGTAGTGCATCGTTACGCCAACGCAAGAGGTGTTGGGGAAATTCAGCAGCCGCCACCTCATCATAGTAGTCATCACCTAGAGATTCTAAGGCGCTTTCGTAGTTGAGGGAGAGAAAAGGATTGCTAGAATTTTTGTAGTTTGGAGTTTCAGCCAGAGTCATTACGAGCAAAGCTTAATTCATTCTTCCCTTAATACTACCTCTGGCTTCAACATCAGCATAGACGCAAAAAGCGACCATATCTAAAATATGGCAGCGCCACCATCAAAATCTAGAGCGCATAATGAATAAAGTTTTGCAATTAAAGAAAAAATTAACTCAATTAGCTATTTTAGACGCTACATTTGAGGTTTTTGGCTCAGAATCACACCAATATCAATTAAAACCTTGCTTGAGTAACAAAGATATTCAAGTGTTTGAATCTAGATACAATATTAGCTTACCAAGTGAATATAAAAACTTTCTGTTAGAAATTGGCAATGGTGGTGCGGGGCCAGGATACGGCTTATCTGGACTATCGGGAATTGAATATGAAGATGTCATCGCAGAAAAACTATACCAAGAGAAGTACGAAATTCTCTCTAAACCATTTCCTTTAACAGAAGCGTGGAATGATTTAGATTTGATTATCAACAATAGAAATGATGCTTACTTTGACAATAAGTTTATCCAGGGTACTCTCACCATTACAACTTATGGTTGTGGAATGGATGCAATATTAGTCATTACCGGGGAGCAGTCAGGAACAATCTGGATAGATGACCGTACTAATGATAATGGAATATATCCTGCTTCTTTGGATTTTTGTAGTTTTTTCCATGATACCGACCCTGATGATTCTCATCCAAATAGCGACCAGGGGCAGCCTTTAAGTTTTTATGATTGGTATGAAGACTGGCTTAACCGAAGTTTGCATCAAATCCGCCAGTCTTCGGAAACTTAAGCTTAATTAAATCAAACTGATTTTTTATTTTTTAATTGGTTGCGATACTGGTTGAGTAGTTTCTACTGGATTTGATGTTGGTGAAGTAATTCCTACTGAGTTTGATGTTGGTTGTGATGCCTGTGAAGATAGAATTTGTTTTACTTGTTGGTTATAAGTTTGCAAAATTGATTGAACCTGTTTTTGTTGATCTTGATTCAGATCCAAAGATTTTAACACTATTCTAATTCTCTGACGGGATTGCAACGCTGCCTTAAATTTAGTGGCTTGAGACTGATTTAATAGAGCTTCAATATTCTTATCTCTTTGCTGGCGAGCAAGCTGGATTTGTAAGCGCTGTTGCTTTGTAATATTAAGTTTTTGGTGTGCTGTAGGACTATTCTGAGTTGTTAAAGCTGGTGTAGTGGGGGAAGTTGGAACTGGTGCTGCCAAAACAACTCCGTGCAATATGGTAGTAAAAGCGAAGATAGTAGAAAATACAGATAAACGCTTTATAGAATTAATAGACATTTTGAAAAACTCCTCAATCATCTAAAAGAAATTCGTCCATTGGCTCATTAGCCAGATGGTGAACAAATATTACTCTTGCATTTTCTTATGGAGTTGTTGTGTATTTATTATGGATTTACTATGAATTTATAGATATTGCAAGCTAATGTATCAATGTTGTTAATTAGCTATGTATAAACGTAATATAGAGATACCAACCTTATTTAATAAGCTCGGTATCTCTACACTAATAGAAAATAGCTATTTAAAATTTTGGTGCTTGCCAATTAGTATTTATAAGACTTGTCATAATATGATCTTCCCATTGTCCATTAATTAACAAATAGTCTCTAGCGTATCCTTCAATGACAAATCCGAGTCTTTTTAAGACATTGCCACTGCGCCGATTATGAGGCATATAATTAGCCATAACTCGGTGAAAATTTAACTCTTGGAATAGATATTGAGTTGCGGCTTTTAGCCCTTCTGTCATATATCCTTTACCTTGTTTACTTTCAGCAAGACTATATCCCACGTAGCAAAAATGAGCGGCTCCTCTTACAAAATTGCTAAAATTTACGGTTCCAATAACTACAGTAGGATTTTTTTTTGTAAAAATAAATAGCTTTAATGATTGCCCATTAATAAATTCCAGAAAACTATTCTCTATCTGATATTGCCAATATTCGTCAGTGAAAAAACCATCAGCCCATAGAGGGTAGAATGGGGTGAGATAAGTTTTGTTATAAATGAAGTATTTAAGAATTTGGGGTATATCTTCATGAATCGCCGCTCGTAATAATAGGCGATCGCTAGTAATTATTGGCAGTTCTGATATCATAATCGACGGGATCTCTTCCCAGCACATTCTCTAAATTTTATAAATTCTCTCATACCTACGGTTTAGCAGCAGCAGTTAGAACTGCTTTGCCCAATATTCTGTACAACAGATAGGGTGAGTATTTTTGCTCGTAATCTGCCATTCCACCAAAATCTTGATAAGCTGATGTCTAATATCTAGAGCGCAAGGATTGAGAGCCAATGGGTGATAAAGCACAGTACGCGGCATAACTTCGATAAAATCGCTTTGCCTAAACACTGTACCGCAGGAAATTCAACCAAAAGACAGCTCAAGATTTAACCCAGTCTACAAGAAGGATAGTGATGTGGTGGGAATACGCTACGATTGGCAGGAATTAGAGATTCGGACGATATACAATATGCCATTTCTAGAGCTTATTTATCAAGCTGCTAGTGTGCATCGCCAATATCATGACCCAACAAAAATACAAGTTTGTAAGCTTATATCCATTAAAACGGGAGGTTGTCCAGAAGATTGTAGCTACTGCGCCCAATCTTCGCGCTATAAAACAGAGGTAAAGGCACAAGCACTCCTCGAAAAGGAAACCGTTGTTAACATCGCCCAGAAAGCTAAAGAAACTGGTGTTAGTCGCATCTGCATGGGTGCTGCTTGGCGCGAAGTGCGGGATAACTCACAATTTGAGGAAGTCCTGGAAATGGTCAAGGATGTAACCGCAATGGGCTTAGAAGTGTGTTGCACTCTGGGTATGTTGACAGCAAATCAGGCTAGGAAACTGGAAGAAGCGGGACTTTACGCTTACAACCATAACTTAGATACCTCGCAAGAATATTACAACACAATTATTACCACGAGAACATATAGCGATCGCTTGAACACAATCGAGAATGTCCGTCAGACAAATGTTACTGTATGTTCCGGCGGTATCCTTGGTTTAGGCGAAACTGTCGATGACCGAGTTGGGATGTTACAAACTCTGGCAAACTTACATCCGCATCCAGAGTCAGTGCCAATTAATATTCTTTCACAAGTACCAGGCACACCCTTAGAAAATCAACCTGATGTCCCCATTTGGGATATTGTGCGAATGATTGCCACAGCCAGAATTTTAATGCCAGCTTCCGATGTGCGTCTGAGTGCTGGTAGGGCTAGACTTTCTCAAGTTGAACAAGCTTTCTGCTTTATGGCAGGAGCCAATTCTATCTTTTCTAGCGACGACAAAAAAATGTTGACGGTGACAACTCCCTGTCCAGATTACGATACTGACCGAGAAATGCTCAATTTACTCGGTTTGGGGATGCGTCCACCTTCCCAAAGACAGGAGAAGGTAGCAAGTCCAGCAGTTGTAGGATAAATATCTTCTTGTGGGATGGGTGTTTCACCCGTCCCTGGATAAACTGAGGGCAGGTAAGATGCCCGCCCCACAAAAGTCTTAGTTAAATTATCTTGGCAGTCCGCAGACCGAACAACAGACCGACAGATAAACCGAAGAACAAAGCTAAAAAGCCGATGTAAGCTGCAATTGCAAACATTTATTTTTCTCCACAATACTTCCTAAATATATTGAATCATTAGTTGTTGGGCATTAGGCATTGGAAAACTCTTCCCCAGTACCCAGTCCCCAGACTTCAATCCCCCAGATTGCGATAGAATACAGCCCACGGGCGCTTGTTTGGGGTTGAGCAATGACTTCTTTAATTAATGTAAATTTACCAGAGCAGTCTTATGAGATTGCGATAACTTCGTTGAGCTGCGCTAACGCACCTTCGAGTTTAGATCAACTGGGTCAACAGATGGCCAATCTGAAGCTAGGCAAAAAAGTACTGCTAGTTTCTAATCCGACGATTTTTAAGCATTATGGGGAAAGAGCAATTACATCCCTGAAATCTGCGGGATTTGATGTTGCTAGCTGCACCCTACCGCCTGGTGAACGTTACAAAACCCTTAATTCCATCCAAAAACTCTACGATGTCGCCTTGGAAAACCGCCTAGAGCGTTCTGCGACGATGGTGGCTTTGGGCGGAGGTGTGATTGGCGATATGACTGGCTTTGCAGCCGCAACCTGGTTGCGGGGTATTAATGTTGTCCAAGTGCCTACAACTCTCTTGGCGATGGTAGATTCGGCAATTGGTGGCAAAACTGGCGTGAATCATCCCCACGGTAAAAACTTGATTGGGGCATTCCATCAGCCGCGCTTGGTTTTGATTGACCCAGATGTGTTAAAAACCCTTCCGATGCGCGAGTTTCGGGCAGGGATGGCTGAAGTTATTAAGTACGGTGTAATTTGGGATGCTGAATTGTTTGCCCAGTTGGAAGCAAGTAAACGGCTTGACCAACTCCGCTATGTAAAACCTGAGCTAATCGACTCCATATTAACGCGCTCTTGTCAAGCCAAAGCTGATGTTGTTGGCAAAGATGAGAAAGAAGGCGGATTACGCGCAATTCTCAACTATGGACATACCATTGGTCATGCAGTGGAAAGCTTGACTGGTTATCGTTTAGTGAATCACGGTGAAGCAGTGGCTATTGGTATGGTAGCAGCCGGTCAAATTGCTGTGGAATTGGGAATGTGGCAAAAGGAAGATACAGAACGTCAAAATGCTTTAATTCAAAAAACGGGTTTACCGACTCAGTTACCATCTGGGGTGGATATTGAAGGAATTATTGAGGCGTTGCAACTAGATAAAAAAGTCAAAGCAGGAAAAGTGCGGTTTGTTTTACCAACGCAGATTGGTGTAGTTACAGTTACCGATGAAGTGCCATCAGATATTATTCGGCAAGTTTTGCGGGGAATGTGAAGAATTTGAAGAAGAATTCTAGGAGTAAGACTAAAAATTAGTTGCCCTGTTCTTCAATTACGAATTACGAATTAATGAGCCATGATACTCCAAGCCAAAAATCAATTAACTTTGCAAGAGTTCTTAAATCTTTCACCAGGTGAAGGAGATATAACTTATGAATTTGTTGATGGTCAAGCAATTCCTAAAATGTCACCAAAATTTTTTCACGCCAAACTTACGCGTGTTCTTCTCAACTTGATTGAGGAATTGTATGAAGGTAAAGGAGAAGTTTGCCCGGAATGGTCTGTTGCATTAACTCGTCGGGGGCGAGATTGGGTACCAACACCAGATATTTTGTACATCTCTTATGAACATTTACCCACTAACTGGGATGAAAACGAAGCTTGTCCTGTTCCTCCCGATTTGGTGATTGAAATTATTTCACCCGGACAAACCTTTGGACAAATGGCAGCTAAAGCCAAAGACTATTTGGATGCTAAGGTGCTGCGGGTGTGGGTGTTAGATAGTAAAGCCAGAAGTATTACTGTTTTTTATCCAGATGCAGCACCACAAACTTATATGGGAGAAGAATTACTCACAGATTCCCTATTCGAGGGACTGGAATTTACTGTTGAGCAGCTGTTTCAAAAAGCGAAAATACCATTAAATGCCGAATAGCACACTTTTTGCGTCTAGCACAATTTGACGCATATCATTTTTATTGCCTGCTTGATATTGAGAAATGAATTCATCAATATCTATAATATTTCTTCCCATACTTTCATGTGTACATAAGCTTAGACAGGCGTAGCCATTGTTAGAGATTATTTCCTCAACAAATCCAGTCATGACTACAAGGTATGTAAGCTGCTCAGGTTGACTACCGTAAAAATCAGACTGGATAAATTTTACAAGTTTTAATTCTCCTAGAGTTACTTTTACCTCCTCCATAACTTCTCGTCTTGCAGTTTCCTCATATGTAAATTCGCCTATCTGCACATGTCCCCCAGGAAGGTCAATACCACGGTCAAGGAGAGCGCATACAATTAAACCATCCTTGGTAAAAGGTACGACTAGAACACTCGTTATCTTTTCAAAGGCAGGCAAAAATGAACTGCCAATATCTACAAAATTGACTTTTTGACCTGTTTGGATGACAGTCTTTCTGCAATCCTTCTCACTCATTGGCTTAATTTCTGCTATTTAATATAGTTATAAGACTCCTATTTTATTTTTCAAACTGCGGTTCTTTTTGCGGTTGCTGCTGGCTATTTGTTGGTTGCAATTTATTAAATAAAGCTGGTGGCGTAGCTTTACGGAATGCACCGCAGTAGTGCATGGTCATAACTGCTTTAAAAGCCCAATGGTCTTTTGGCACATCACTAAAGGGATTCGGCAAAGTTTCTGCTTGATTTTGGATACAAGCATTCAAAACTTGATTCGATTTTGCTGGTGTGTCGGTAGTAGGTTCTTGAGATTTAACAGGAGTAACAAAGCTAGTAGTAGCTAGCACTACGACTGTTACCAAAAGTTTGCAGTTCATAACTTAGTTTTCTAGGGATGAAAGTCTACCCTATGTTAGTTCCTGGGCAACAGCCCAGAAACTAGAATAACCTAAGCGTTAGAAAACATGGTAAGCATTACTAATAGAACAACTAATCCACTGATCCAAAGAGCTAACGAACCCCAACTAACTGAATCTTTTTGTACTCTTTGCCAGAAATTGTTAACTAAGTTATTTCGAATTGCCATATAACCTCCAATTTTTATTAAACTTGCACTTACTCAAGGTATGAAGCCTGTAGTGAGAAAAAAAAGTTCATTTTTAGGAATATCAGCCTTGATTTGCTGATTCCCAAAGACTAATCAACAGAGATTTAAATTAATCCGTTTAGGGATGTTTACGATAAAGCGTGTGTCTTAACGCATTACCGATCTAATAAACAAAAATTTACAAAAAGATATTTGTTGATGCTTAACTTTATTTTCCCATACGTAACTGTTTACACTTAGAAATTTGGCAATTTTGAGAAAATTCTTAACGTTGCCTTAACTATGTGTAAAAACTAGTATTTTTTTAATCAAAAACTACTTAAATACTGATTATGTTTCACTTTCACTCGTGATTTATCTAGACTTTAAAATAGATACAACTAATAGTGAAATGGTAGGTAAATAATGGTGCAACAAATAAGACATAATGAACCGCAATATATTTGTATTATTCCAGTTGAGAGAATTACAGCTAACCAAGACGAAGAAATTATGACCTTTGGTATATCAGCCGAGGATGCTAAAAAACAAGGTGAGGAATTATTAGCATCTACCTATAGTTGTAATAAATCACAAGTTTTGGAATTAATCCAGCAAGCACGAATTGAACCAATAGCTCAGTGGTGTGCCCCTAAAGAACGCTAAAAGTACTTATGACGGTCTTGGCAACAGCAAGTATTAGCACCCAAAATGGTATGCAAATATTTGCCTTACCTGCATGAAGGAGGAATGAATCTATGACCGATGCCAAGCAAACTTCTCCGCGCCGCCGTCGCTCTTGGGCAGAGCCATATAAAATTAAGGTAGTTGAGCCATTAAAAATCACTACTCGCGCTGAACGCGAACAAGCGATCGCACAAGCCGGTTACAATACTTTTCTACTGCGTTCTGAAGATGTCTATATTGATTTGCTCACTGATAGCGGCACTTCAGCGATGAGTGATTATCAGTGGGCAGGGATGATGCTAGGTGATGAAGCTTATGCCGGCAGCAAAAATTTTTATAATTTAGAAGCTAGTATCCAAAAGTATTACGGCTATCGCCATATTGTACCCACTCACCAAGGGCGTGGTGCAGAAAATATTCTTTCTCAAATACTGATCAAACCAGGAGACTACATACCTGGCAATATGTATTTCACCACAACCAGGTTGCATCAAGAGTTAGCTGGCGGTACTTTTGTAGATGTGATTATTGATGAAGCCCACGATGCCCAATCACTGCATCCATTCAAGGGTAATGTAGACTTACAAAAGCTTACAGACCTAATAGAGCGAGTTGGGGCAGAACGCATTCCCTATATTAGCGTTGCCGGAACTGTTAATATGGCTGGCGGACAGCCGATTTCTATGGCTAACCTGCGGGCGGTACATCAGTTAGCTCAAACCCACGGTATCCGCATTATTCTTGATGCCACCCGCGCTGTAGAAAACGCTTACTTTATCCAGCAGAGGGAAGAGGATTATTCCAATCAGGCGATCGCTACCATCTTACGCGAATTTTGCTCCTATACCGACGGTTGCACCATGAGCGGCAAGAAGGATGCACTAGTTAACATCGGCGGTTGGCTGGCTCTCAATGACTATAATCTTTACGAAGAAGCACGTAACCTAATCGTAATTTATGAAGGCTTACATACTTACGGTGGTATGGCTGGCCGGGATATGGAAGCTATGGCACGGGGTATAGAAGAATCAGTTCAAGACGATCATATTCGTGCCCGTGTCGGTCAGGTTGAATACCTCGGACAAAAGCTTTTAGATTGGGGTATTCCAATTGTTGTGCCGATTGGTGGTCATGCCATTTATTTAGATGCCAAACGCTTTTTACCACAAATCCCCCAAGACCAATTTCCGGCACAACGTCTCGCAGCAGAACTATATCTAGAGGCAGGCATTCGGGCAATGGAACGGGGCATCGTTTCCGCAGGGCGCAATAAAGAAACAGGCGATAATTATTATCCAGAGTTAGAACTAGTCCGTTTAACTATTCCCCGCCGTGTTTATACCCAGGCTCACATGGATCTAACTGCTGAAGCCGTTGAAGAAGTTTTTTATAATCGCGATCGCCTACGCGGACTCAAAATGATTTATGAACCGAAGTATCTCCGCTTCTTTCAAGCAAGGTTTGAATTGCAGTAATAGGAGGATTGGGCTGAAGAGGCAGAGGAGAGGAATTTTCCCCCTTGCTCCCTGCCCCCTGCTCCCCTGCCCCCTTGCCCCCTGCTAATTATGCGGCATAAAAAACTAACGTCCGCAACTCGATACTCTCACGTGGTGGGGCATCTGGCTGGCTTGTTGGGTCGTCGAATGCGGTGTGGGCGGCGAACCGCGCCAAAACTTCTTCCTCTGAGTCAAAACACTTGATAAGTAGCGCTTCGTCCCGTTGCATTTGCGGAAAGTAGAACCACTGATGTTTTGGATTGTACGTGACTGCGTAGGTTTCGCCAACGCGATCGCGATATACAAGGTCAGTAGCCACGAGGTCATTCGGTGCAATACTTTGGGCATCACACACCGCTAATGGAGACTCTTGAACTGGCCCTGCGATCGGTCGCCAGAGGTTAACTACACTAAATCTATGCCGCAGAAGCTCATCAGGATGTTCAGTACCGATTGCTTCCAACACGGTACGGGCACGACTATAGCCAGACTTGGCGGTGAAGTCGTTGTGTACGCCCCTGACTGGTGTCTTTATGCCTTGTTCGCCCTGCTTCGCTCGTTCGGCATTACGCAGGTTGTGATCGAACACTATTACCCTTTGGGCACCTGTCAGATCCTTGAGAAATTCCTCGGCTTCAGGGTAGTAAACACGGCACACCTCATCGTGATCGTAAAAGTCTTTAACAGTGCTGTGCTGTTCGACCAAGGCGAATCCCTGCTGATCTAAGGACACATTTTCTGCGATCGCCCGAGCATCGTAGATTGGCAGTGTATGTACCTCATACTTCCCACTTCGCTGTGGAATACCTGGCGGTGGTTCGTAGGTGTAGTTAACAGGTTTTTCTGCTGTCGGGGTGAGGTAATGGAGTTCTCCCTCAACGTGCGGTATATCTTTGAATAATTGACTGTTTAAGCTCATGGGTTAATCTCCCAGTGAATTCAACAATGTTTTAGTGATGGCGGATAGGGGACTGTAACCTATTAACTATTTTTGAGCAGAAGCAACGGGAGTGGGCGCACCAAGAATCTTAGCAAATCGTTCTAAATAGAAGCTTGTAGGATTTTCCACCGCCCGAATTGACTCGTGATCGCGCAGGGTATTCCACCATTTCTGCAAGCGAGGGGTTTCTGTTGGTAAGGTGAAATTGCGGAAGTGTTCTAGAAGGGGCAAGCGTTCAAACCAAGGATAGAAGCTGATATCAACTAAACTCAATTGCTCCCCTAACCAGTAAGGGCCATTACCAGAAAGCTTACCTAGTCCTTCTTGCTCAATGTACAATAATGCTTCCAAAAACTCTCTTTGTCCTTGTCCCTGTTCTTGAGCATCTTTACCACGCAGGAATTTGTTAAAGGCGGGTACAAAGCGAGTGTTGGCATAATCGATCCAGATCCGAGCGATCGCTTTAGCACCTGGATCGCGGGGTAATAAAGGTGGTTCTGGAAAGACTTCATCAAGATATTCGTTGATGATGGCAGACTCATAAATTTCGATATCCCCATGTTTGATCGCCGGGACTTTGCCGTAGCGCGAAATCTGTGTGTAGCCATCTGGTTTGTTTTGTAAGTCAATTTCAGTGCTGCTAAAGTCAATTCCTTTTTCTAGTAAAACCACACGGGTTCTTTGGGAAAAGGTGGAGGCTTTGGCAAAGTAAAGTTGTATGTTGCTCATAAAATACTTTCCTTGTAAATGCGTAGACGCGCAGTACTACTAAATACCAACTACTGGGGACGCAAGAGTGCAATCGCATACTGAATATTATACTACGGTTTATCGGTCGAATTAAAGTATAAAGTTCTGGGATTATCCACAGCCTTTACAAAAATACAAGTACTAACAATTGGAGACGACTTGGCAAAAGTGACCAAAGCCAAGTATCGATATTATTGATAACCACTGCTAAAGTTGATACAGCACACAACTATGATGTTATAAGTGCAAAATTTAAATCTGTAGAAACTGCAATCACAATTAGGTCAGTAAATCAGGATTTTCAAGTCAGTATTATGGAGCCAATTCAGCCACAACAGCGCCGCGTCGCCGATCAAGTGTTTCAGCAATCCCTCGATCAGTTGGAGGATATCTTACAAGAAATTTCAACTGAGGAAGAAGAAATTCCACAACTCCCCCAACTGCATACCACTAATCTCAGTGAAGTCGAAGTCGATCAAGATTTGATCGCTATTGATTTAGCGGCCCTTGAGGACGCAGTTGCTGATATTGAACAATATCTTGAAGAAAAGACAAAAACCCAAGAAAAGTTATGAGTTTTAATTCCTGTACAGACGCGATTAATCGCGTCTCTGACTCATTTGCCGCCGAGCTTCGTACAACATTAAAGCGGCTGCGATCGCTACATTCAAAGATTCTACCCCAGGACTCAAAGGAATTCTGACTTGTTGATCTGCGATCGCTGCTAAATCTGCTGACAATCCAGCACCTTCATTTCCCAGTAAAATCAGACTGGGTTTGCGCCAGTCTACATCCCAATAAGTTAAAGTCGCGCTGGGTAAGGTTGCCACTACCTGCATTCCTGCTTGCTGGCTTTGTTGAACTGTTGCTTTTAAATCTTCGGTTACGGACGTTGCTAGGCGAAACCATTGTCCTGCGGAAGCCCGGAGAACTTTTGGGCTGTCTAAATCTACACTATCTCCACTTACCCACAAACCTGATGCTCCCACCGCCGCTGCAGTGCGAATCATCGTACCCAGGTTTCCCGGATCTTGCACCGTTTCTAAAGCTAGAACTAAACCAGTCAATGGTAGTTGAGTTTGGCTATCCCTTCGTTTTGCCGTTGCTACCACACCATCAGGTTGGACTGTAGTAGCGATCGCATTTAAGACTTCCTCGCTGACAATCTCGGCGCGATCGCTTTTACTACAGGCTTCTTCCCAGAGTGATGAGTGGGCTACTTGCCAATTTGGAGTACAACACACTGTTTCTAGTGGGTAATTTACCGCACAAGCCTCTTCCAACAGGTGCGTCCCTTCCAGTAAAAATAACTGCTGCTTGTGCCGCTCCTTGGTGGAGTGGAGTTTGCGAATTTGCTTAACTAAGGAATTTTGTAAACTGGTCAACATTAAAAAGTTACGAGTTAGGAATTATGGAGTTAGGAGTTAATTTTAGTTTTCTTTCAACTTCTAACTCTTCACTTTTAACTCCTAACTGAAAATTATGCGGAACCCGGGACTTGAACCCGGAAGCCTTGCGGCACTAGAACCTGAATCTAGCGCGTCTGCCAATTCCGCCAGTTCCGCTGGCACTTGTCTTTATCGACAATTTCATATTATTGCGTTATGTTTTAACTTTGTCAAGTTAAAACATAATATCTCCATTTAAGAGGCTCAGACTGGAAACGAATTTTTCAGGGGATTAGGTCGAATCAAAATATTAACTCAACAGTAGAGCATTGATTTTTAGAGAATACTTAAGTCATTTTACTGAGTATTTATTTTTGCTTAAAACTACTACTTATTCATTCTTTTTTATTAAATTTTTTAAAAGCTCAAAATAATTGCTATTGCTGGCTTTGAGCCATTATTTTTCACCAAAAAACAACTTTTTTATGCAATATGCTGTTCTAAAATGTGGACAATTTGAATCTTTACTGTAGAATCAAAACCAACTTCAAACATATAAAATACGTATTACTTTTGGAGGTAGGCTTATTAATCCTTCTACCAGCTTACCAGATGCCAAAATTGCTCCAGAAGCAGACTCCTCAGTCTTGCAAATTTGGGGTGGGCATCCTTTGCGAGGTCATGTGAAAATTAGCGGGGCAAAAAATGCAGCACTGGTAATCATGGCTGGAGCCTTGCTGTGTCCGGGCGATTGTCGTATCCGCAACGTCCCCTTATTAGCGGACGTAGACCGGATGGGTCAGGTGTTATCAGCTTTGGGTGTAAGCTTAACGCGGCAAGGCGATATTTTAGACATCAACGCCAGCGAAATTAAAACATCAAAAGCTCCCTACGAACTAGTTACCCAGCTAAGAGCGAGTTTTTTTGCTATTGGTGCTATTCTTGCAAGATTGGGAGTAGCACAGATGCCTTTACCAGGCGGTTGTGCTATTGGGGCAAGACCAGTTGACTTGCATGTGCGAGGACTGCAAGCAATGGGGGCTGAGGTGCAGATTGAGCATGGCATTTGTAATGCCTACGTCCCTGGCAGCAGCCGGAGATTAAAAGGTGCGAAGATTTACTTAGATATCGCCAGCGTTGGAGCGACGGAAAACTTGATGATGGCTGCTACCCTGGCAGAAGGGGAAACGATCATCGAAAATGCTGCCAGAGAACCGGAAGTAGTTGATTTAGCTAACTTCTGTAACGCGATGGGAGCCAAGATTAAAGGGGCGGGTACTAGCAGGATTATTGTTGAAGGAGTCCCCAAGCTGCATTCTGTTGACTACAGTATCATTCCCGATCGCATTGAGGCCGGAACATTTTTGCTAGCAGCAGCAATTACCCGTTCCGAACTTCTTCTTTCGCCAGTGGCTCCAGAACATCTTATACCAGTGATTGCCAAGCTGCGGGATATTGGGGTAACGATAATTGAGGACAAGCCTGAACACTTACGCATTCTGCCGGCGGAAACTCTCAAGGCTACGGATATTGAAACCCAATATCATCCGGGTTTTCCCACAGATATGCAAGCGCCATTCATGTCTTTGCTGACATTGGCCGAAGGCGACAGCGTGATTAACGAATCTGTCTTTGAAAATCGCTTGCGTCATGCCTCAGAGTTGAATCGCTTGGGGGCAGACATTCGTGTTAAAGGCAACGCTGCTTTCGTTCGGGGAGTGCCAAAATTGTCTGGCGCACCAGTATTAGGCACAGACTTACGAGCATCAGCAGCGCTAGTCATCGCAGGACTGGCAGCAGAAGGAAAAACGACCATTCAAGGATTACAACACCTCGATCGCGGCTATGATCGGCTCGATATGAAGTTGCAGCAATTGGGAGCTAAAATCCTTCGTGTGGGCGAAACATCAGCAGATGCCGAAATCGCTCCTAGTATCAGTAGCCTTTCAAGTTGAAATTGATAGGTTGAATAAGAGGCAAGGGAGCAGGGAGCAGGGAGCAGGGAGCGGGGGGAATGAAGAAGCAGGGAGACACAAGGTAACAAGCTTACTTTGGTGAGAACCTGCAACAAGTCTTTCTCCTTGTCCCCAATTCCTCTTTTCCATCCCCTCTGCCCTCTTCCCTGTTCCCCCTGCCTCTTAGTTGAGACTTAGGCGGGAATGAGGGAGACAAGGTAGAATTTTCTCCCCGGCTCCCCTGCCCACCCTGCTTAAATCGTTATACTAACTGTGGGTGGCTGGTTAAATAAACAGCCAGATTCCATAGTTGTGTTTTTTATAGCTTGCTGCACTATGTCTTTCTTCAAAACCCCTCTGATTGGTTTAAAAGCTGACTCATTTCGTCATCCATTAGACCTGGAAGCTACTAAAACGCTTAAGCAAATACCAGGCATAGATATGTTGGTGCGGAATTGGCTTGGGCCAATGGCAGAGCAGGTTTTCTATGTAGAAAATATTGCTTCTAGCATTTTGGTGGGTGAAAAACAACTACCTGATTTATACAAGCTGTTGTTAGACGCTTGTGAAATTCTGGATATAGAGCCTCCCCAGTTATACGTCCGGCAACATCCGGCTCCCAACGCCTATACTTTTGCTGTGCGGGGTAAGCAGCCCTTTGTAGTGCTACACACATCCCTAATTGATATTCTCACCCCAGAGGAAATCCAGGCAGTAATTGCCCATGAGTTGGGACATCTCAAGTGTGACCATAGCGTTTACTTGACCCCAGTAAATTTACTAATATTAGCTGCGGCGATTGTGCCCAATGTCGGAACGTTCGTTGCTCAAGCGATACAGGCACAACTTTTAGAATGGGTACGCTGTGCTGAGTTTACCTGTGATCGCGCCGCATTACTAGCAACCCAAGATTCCAAAGTTGTCATGTCAGTGTTGATGAAGCTGGCGGGTGGTTCCCCAACTTTAGCGCCACAACTGAATCTCGATGCTTTTGTTGCCCAAGCCCGCGCTTATGATGACATTAGCAAGACCGAATTAGGCGAAATGGTCAAAACTGCCCGCACAGCCCAATTAACCCATCCAGTGCCAGTGTTGCGGGCGCGAGAAATTGACCGTTGGGCAAGCAGCACAGAATATCAATCTTTAATCCAAAGTCATGGATTGAAATCTACAAGTAATGAAGTAGCACCCAAAGGCGGCTGGCGAAACTGGTAGAGTTACTAATGCGATCGCACTGTCAGTTCCTTTAAAAGAACTCAGTTACTAAAAAAATCGTTTAATTCAGACAATCGGATTAAAAACATCCTATTGGTTA
This sequence comes from Nostoc sp. FACHB-133, assembly GCF_014698055.1. NCBI lineage: Bacteria > Bacillati > Cyanobacteriota > Cyanophyceae > Nostocales > Nostocaceae > Nostoc > Nostoc sp. FACHB-133. The sequence goes on along the minus strand of NZ_JACJSH010000050.1, from coordinate 10,831 downwards.
ACCCACAGCCGCTACCATGACAGTTGTATCCAACGACCATCGCTTTCAACCCATAAATCTCTTTGAGTACGAAAAGCTAGCAAAAGAGCATCTGTCTCAAATGACCCTTGATTACTATAGCAGTGGTGCTTGGGACGAAATCACATTACGAGATAATTGTGCTGCCTTTGAGCGAGTCAAGTTAAGACCTCGGATATTAGTCGATGTTAGCGATCGCAATTTAACTACCTCCATTTTAGGACAACCCCTGCAACTACCTTTGTTAATTGCGCCAATGGCTTTTCAATGTCTAGCCCATCCAGATGGAGAAGTGGCTACGGCTCTAGCTGCCGCATCAGCTGGTGTGGGGATGGTATTAAGTACAATGGCCACCAAGAGCATGGAAGAAGTAGCGACTGCGTGTGATAAATTCCCAGATTCTCTGCGATGGTTCCAGCTTTATATCCATAAAGACCGGGGATTAACTCGTGCTTTAGTAGAAAAAGCTTATAAAGCAGGCTATAAAGCACTTTGTCTAACTGTAGATGCACCTGTTCTCGGACAACGCGAAAGAGATAAACGTAATGAGTTCGCCTTACCCACAGACTTACATCTGGCTAATCTGGCCACCATCTCAGGACTAGATATTTCCCACGAAAAAGGTGAATCTGGATTATTTACCTATTTTGCCCAACAGCTAAATCCAGCAGTGACTTGGGACGATTTGGCATGGTTGCAATCCTTATCTCCATTACCTTTAGTCATCAAAGGAGTTTTACGGGGAGATGATGCTGTGCGGGCTGTAGAATATGGGGCCAAAGCAATTGTTGTTTCCAATCATGGTGGCAGACAACTCGATGGTGCGATCGCTTCAATAGAAGCCCTAGTTGAAATAGTAGCAGCAGTGGATGGTAAAATAGAAGTGCTACTGGATGGAGGCATTCGTAGGGGCACAGACATTCTCAAAGCTCTGGCATTAGGAGCAAAAGCGGTACTAATTGGACGACCTATTTTGTGGGGACTAGCAGTAGCAGGACAAGTTGGTGTATCTCATGTTATCTCACTGCTACAAGATGAGCTAAATGTGGGGATGGCACTTAGCGGCTGTGCAAACCTACAGGATATTAACCCTAGTTTATTGACGTTGCCACGCTTTTAAGCCTTATCTAATAGTTTAGACATCATTATTCCAGAAAAACTTTGATAATTAATTTTCAAACCTGTTACAAAATCGCTCATATATAGTAGAATAGTTAAGTTGGATATAAGGGCGGGTGGCGAAATTGGTAGACGCACCACACTCAAAATGTGGCGACCTTGCGGTCATAGGAGTTCGATTCTCCTCCTGCCCACTATTAAATAAGTAAATAGAATAGAGAGGTTAAAAGTTCATGCGCCTGAAAAGATGGGAATCTCCCCGTAAAGAAGGTAGGAATGACAAAGGTAGAGGTGGCTCTGCAAGAAAGCGGCAACTCAAAAAGCAACGCCAAATGTTACGTCAAAAACTCAAAGAAGCTAACAAGCCAGACAATAACAAAAATAATCGAACAGGGGAAGATAAGCTTATCTTCCCTTTATTTTTTGGGCTTTTATCTCTTAAGCACATAATTACGTATCAAAATCGGCAGACTGAGTGTCTGGTATTTCGTTTTTCTATGTAAACTAATTACGTAAAAAATACTACCTAGCAATAAAGTTTCTACTAGGAATTTATCGTAATTGTAATGCTTGCATGAACCAATCAAAAATTAATTATGAAGAAAGTATGAATTTTGCCAAGCAGCATCTAAAACCCCTAGCTTAAAACAGTAAGCTAGGACACAATACCAAATACTTATAATATTACCGATTAAGCTAAAAGCATACTAAAAAAGCAATTGCACCTCCATGTGTTAACTTCCAACGATGACACAAGCCTATAAAAAGTCAGGAGTCATCCAATCCGAATTATTCAATATTTGGAATGGTCTAAGCAATCTATGGATTTTTTTCTTGGACATAGGAGTTATTGATGGTGGCAAGAGTGCTTCTACCTACTAAAAAAGTGCTTGATTTCCCTATTACTGCTTTACGTTTTGACGAGCAGATACAAACAATACTGAAGTGGGCGGGTAAGCGTGAGAGTAAAACTGTATACGTAGCTAATGTACACATGCTCATTGAAGCTCATTGGCATCCACAGTTTGCCACCGTATTACGAAATGCAGATATAGTTACTCCTGATGGTATGCCTCTTGTATGGATGATGCGAAAAATGGGGGCTATTTACCAAGACCGTGTGGCAGGGATGGATATTTTTTTGGCATTGTGTCAGCGAACTCAAACACAAAATCTCAGTATTTTCTTTTTAGGTTCCCAAACAGAAATTCTTTCTAGGATGCGAAAAAGGTTAGAGCAGGAATTTCCCCAACTGAAGATTGCGGCGATGGAACCTCTACCCTTTCGTCCCCTGACTGAAACTGAAGACGAAGCCTTGGTTCGAAAGATTAATTCTAGTGGTGCTAGCGCCGTCCTTGTATCTCTAGGATGTCCTAAGCAAGAAAATTGGATAGCTCAACATAAAGGTAAGATACAAGCTGTAATGATTGGACTGGGTGGAGTTTTCCCAGTTTATGCAGGAATTCACAAGCGGGCACCCCGCATAGTTAGAGACTTAGGACTTGAATGGCTGTATCGATGGATTCAAGAACCACGCCGACTTTGCGGTCGCTATGCTAAGACCATTCCACTATTTATATGGCTGGCTACCAAGCAACTACTATCATCAAGTCGGATTGCAGCAGTTTTTCTTCACGAGACTGGGGATTAAGGAAAAGGAAATAGGGCAAGATGTGATTGGTATGGAAAGAAATAATCTAGATGCCCCTGGTTTTTATATTCAAAGCTAGGTGTCTCACTGGTAAGCAGGAACAGATGATAAGCCGTTCATAATCAAGTGAAGAAGATTTTAGATGCAAAAGGAATCGCGATCGCAATTCCTTTACCCTTAAAGTGAGTTCGACGATACAGCCAAGCATCGATTCAAGGGTTCACCCCAAAGCCATGAAAGAGTTTAAGTGTAAGGATTTCGACCAATCAATGTCCTACCGTAAAAATCCATTATCTGAAATAAACTATTAAAGTACTTGACACAAACCTAGTATTAACTGCTATATTAACTAGAGTAAAGTTGTTGGGGCGTAGCCAAGTGGTAAGGCAGCGGGTTTTGGTCCCGCCATCCCTAGGTTCGAATCCTAGCGCCCCAGTATATCTAAAGACAGGTTGTTAAGCTTGTCTTTTAGAGTTTTTATGCAATTAGCTAAAAATTCGACTTAATCTATCTGATTCTGTAGAGCTTACTTATCAGGCGATTTGAGAGCTTGGTCTAAAGTTTGCCGAGCCTGTTCTGCTTTAGATCGTGCTTCTTGATAACGTACATTAGCTTGGGCAAAATTTTTCAGGACTTTAAAACCTTCCTTGAGTCGAGTAATTTCCTCTTCAGTCACCGAATCGTCAGTGAACAGAACATCAACCGCTTTGCGAATTTCTAACGCTTCAGCTCGTGACTCCTGAACTTTCAGCTTGAGTGTGGCCAGATTACTTAAAACCTGGACAGCTTGTGTAATAGTATCCTCACCGCTAGCAGTGTCAATAGTTGACTCTTTAACCTCAATTAATTGTTGAGGGCCAAATCCTTCTTCCAGTTCCGTGGGTAGCTTACCTGCATCCATCAGTTCCATCAGCTGATCCATTGCTTTATCACGGGCTTTGGCTGAATCTTTTCCAGAAACAGTAAGGATAATTTCTGGACTTTGAGCGAGAGTATATTGAACCATATTTGAGCAGAAAATTTGCTGATTAACCAAGCTGAGGGAAATAATTATAACATGTTGTGTGTCAGGTCTTTTGTTGGTTTATCTATTTCACTGCTGGGTTGCTAAATTGATGTAATTTCCATAATTTCATGCTTCATTCTTAACCCTGCTAAATCGCTCAAAATAAAACTTTATACTTAATAAAACGGGAATAAGTTTCAACAGGAGGGGAGAGCAATGGCTCCCAATCCCACCATCATGCAAGCTGTCGAAAAACTGGGCTACCGTGTCACCGTTGGTGATGTGGCAACCCAGGCAGGATTGAACGTCGCTGAAGCTAATCAAAGCTTGTTAGCCCTGGCATCTGATGCTGGAGGACATTTGCAGGTAGCGGATTCAGGTGATATAGTTTTCCTTTTTCCACAAAACTTTCGAGCCATTTTGCGTAATAAATACTTCCGGCTACGATTGCAGGAATGGTGGAAAAAAGTCTGGAGTGTTCTGTTTTACCTGATTCGGATTTCTTTTGGAATTTTCTTAACTGTTTCCATCGCCCTGATAACTGTTACCATCTTCCTAATTATTACTGCTGCCAATTCCGATCGCGACGGCGACAATCGGGGAAGTAATTTCGGCGGTGGGGGTTTCTTTTATTTTCCAAATTTATTCTGGTATCTTAGCCCAAATTATGACACCTACTACCAGGAAAGGCGACGTGAAACCAGAGAAGAAAGCAATCTGAATTTCTTTGAAGCTGTCTTTTCGTTTTTGTTTGGTGATGGGAATCCTAACGCCAACTTAGACGAACGTCGCTGGCAAGAAATTGCTACGGTGATTCGGAGCAATCGTGGCGCAGTGGTAGCAGAACAAATTGCCCCATACTTGGATGATATCGGCGAGGGATATACAAGAGAGTACGAAGATTACATGCTGCCCGTTCTGACGCGATTTAATGGGCAACCGGCGGTAAGTCCAGAAGGGCAAATTGTTTATTACTTCCCAGAGTTACAGGTGAGTGCGGTTAAAAAGCGCCGTCATTCAATATCATCTTACTTAGAGGAATTGCCTTGGCGTTTTAGTGCCGCAAGTTCAGGGCAAATTATGTTGAGTGCGGGGTTGGGGGCACTAAATTTTGTTGGTGCTTTAGTACTAGGAAGTTTGTTGAGAGATGGCACTGTTGCTGCCCAATTAGGTGGACTAGTAGCTTTTGTGCAAGGAATTTATTGGCTGCTATTGGCTTATGGAGCAGGTTTCTTAGGCATACCGTTGTTGCGTTACTTCTGGATTCGGTGGCGTAATCGCAAAATAGGCGATCGCAATCGCGATCGCCTTGATCGGTCAAGGCTATTGGCAAGTCCTGATGCACCTTTGCAACAAAAAATCGACTATGCTCAACAATTTGCCCAAGAAAAAGTTATTAGCAAGGAAGATTTAGTGTATTCTAGCGAAACTGACTTACTTGACCAGGAAGTTGAGCGTTCTGCACAAATTGACGCTGAATGGCAACGGCGCTTGGAACGTGGGAGTGGGGAATAGGAAGCAGAGGGGCAGAGGAAGCAGAGGGGCAGAGGGGCAGAGGAAGCAGGGGAAGCAGGGGAGGTAGGGGGAGCAGGGGGAGAAAATTCGTAACTCCTAACTCTTCACGGGCTAAACGCCCCGCTATCGCTAACGGAACTGTTTTGCCCCATGCCCCAATTACTTCGCCTGAATTGGTGTTAGGGCTACACCTTGATAATAATGTCCCAAAATTTGCAGGTGGTTTACTCCTTGCCGAGCCAGATTGTACGCCCCCCACTGACTCATACCTAAAGCATGACCGTAGCCAAGCCCTTGGAGTACAAAACTACCATCGGCTCCCTTAGTAACGGTAAAGCGAGTACTTTTGAGCTTGAGGGCTGTTCGCACTTCCTCGCCCTGTAGCACCTTCGTACCCTTGTTACCAACAATTTTCAAGACTTTAACACTGCGAAAAGGCGAGTATGTCTCTGGAATCATCGCCGTCGCACTGCCAACTTCAGGAAATTTAGCGCTAATTTCACTGGGCGAGAAGCTTTTCACCCAATTACACTCGCGGATATTTTGATCGTAGTCTTGAACAGCACGCAGGTAGGGTAAGGTATTTCCCCAAACATCTTCTACATTTTCGGTGTGTCCCCCAGAACAAGCATGAAAGACTGAGAGAATAATCCGGTTTTTGTAAGTTAATACCTGCCCTAGTGTGGAATCCACTGCGGCGTAAGTAGCGGGAGCTTCACTGATGACACCTTTGTAAATTTGCCAACGATCTGGGGTATTGCCTAAATCGTAAACGGGATTATTCCGTTGTTTTTCACGTTCGTAGAGAGCGTAGGTGCGAGCTGCGATCGCTTGGGCTTTTAAAGCTTCTTGGGGCCAGCTAGCATCCATTTCGCCACCAAGAACGCTGTAGAGATATTCTTGGTCATCAACCCAATTAACAGCCGTTAAGCCTTTTTCTGTGGGGACAACCAGAGTTCTACCCCGATACCAGCGATCGCCAATATAAACAAATCCTTTACCCGTTGGCTCAATCCAAAATAAACCAGACTGCCACTTATCTAAAGCAACTCCGCCAGGAATGGCTTGGGCATAATATGCACTCATCGCTGGTAACTGTCCGAGAGTTCGTCCGGTACTATCCTTGACGATCCCAGTGGTAGAACTGCCCACTTTTACCTGATTAACGCCCCTCTCAATTGCCACGCGCAGAATTACAGACGCTTGGGCTGGGGCAACCAAAGCAATCCATAAGAGGACACTCACCCACCAATGACGTACTTTAATCTGGGAAAATAAAAAGCCTAAGTAAAGTTGGAATTTCATGCTGGTCATCTAATCACACTAGTATCTAATTGACGCTCTGGATTATCACGTCTACTACTTTAAGATGAGACACTTCTCCAACGTAGGAGGTTGCCACCTCCTACTAATTATGCATTTTGCTTTAGCTATCAGCTAGAAATCAGGAGAAGAAGCCAGAAGGCAGTGAGACAATTCCTCTTTTATATCTATTTCCAATACCCAATTTCCAATTCCCAATGCTTCTTCAGCCTACGATGCCAATACCTTTTGGGAATTACTCACTTCATTAGCGATAATTCCAATTAAATTCAACTGACTCAAAATTTCTGTAGCTTGAGTCAGTTCAGTTCGGGTTACTTTGCCCATGCGCTCTACCATCACAATAGCATTGCAAAAAGATGCCACAATCCTGGCATCAACCGTACCTAAAATAGGTGGAGCATCTATCAATACTAAGTCATAACTTTGCTCAAATAACTCTATTAGTTCTTTCATTCGTTGAGAACTGAGCAACTTCACCGTGTCTTCTGGTTCCGGGCCAGCAGTCAAAATATCAATTGAAGGATGAATAGGCTGGATATAATCTTGAAAATGAGTAGTTGTCTCATCAACTAATAACAGAGATAGTCCCCAATCATTAGATAGTCCCAGGATTTTATGCAAGCTAGGATTGTGCAAATTAGCATCAATAACTAATACCCGTCGGTGCATCCGGGTAGCGCTAGCTACAAGCCCTAATACCAAGGTTGTCTTCCCCTCCCCTGGTAGTGCTGAAGTAAACATCAGCGACTTGAAAGGTAAGGGATATTTTAATATCTGAATATTTTGGTAGATCATATCCAGGTTCTCATGGACGGGCAATCTAGTAGTAGCTTCTATTACAGAGTCATTTGATCTGCGCCGCCCCTTCCAAGACAGTCCCAGCCAACGTTTTTTGGCACTATGCGACGGCAATTTTGGCACTGAACCCAGTATACGTAGATTTGTCAGTTTCTTTAAATCTCCCGCACAATAAATAGCGTCATTAAACTTTTCAAAAATCAAGGCTGCTAAAATACCTAAAATCGGTCCAATCAGAGTTCCTCCAACCAAAAGGAATAATCTGTTATTCCCCATATAAGTCCCTAGAGCAGGTTCTGTTAAAACTTGCCAATTATATCCTTCCTGAGCAATTTTTAGCCCTAAAGACTGTTGTACTTGAAGGAGTTGTTCAAGGGTTTTATGACTAGTTTCTACCTTTGGCAGTAAACGATTGTACTCTGCTATTAAGCTTGGGTATTTGTTTAGTTCAGAACGGAGCCTCTGTTCTGATTCAGCTAGATTTTTTTCATTGGCAGTTAGTCCTAAAACAGTTGTCTGCACCAGAATAAACTCATCTATTAGCGTTGGATCAACCCCTATTATTTGCCCTTTTGAAAGCGGTTCTCCCTTACTGCTATTAGTAATATATTTTACCTCTTGTCGTAATAGCGACAATTGACTCTGGCGCTGTTGCTTTAGCTTTTGTACCGATGGATAATCATCTGTATAGCGCAGTCGCTCTTTAGCCAATGCTAGTTCGGTCTTTTGAATTTCACTCAATAATGTTTGATAGCGGCTTGACTGATTTAAACGAGAAGAAATTAGTTCATTCTGCTGGGATGAAGACGCTATTTGTTGCTCTAGGTTATCGTAGCGAGCGTTTGCATCTTGAAGGTTGGCACGAGTAGTTTGTAGCTGATTTTGAATATCGGCTAGAGATTCTAGCAAGATTTTACTTTGAACTTCGGGATTTAGTAATTTATGTTTTTTGCGAAATTGTTCCAAGTTTTTATCAGCTTTACTTACCTCTTTTTTTATCTCCGGTAAGCGAGCATTTACAAAAGCCAGCCCATGATTCAGGCGTTCTTTTTGCTGTTCTTTATTGTAATTTTGATAAACTTTTTGTAAAGCTTGCAGTAATTTTTGTGCTTTAACTGGATCTTCATCATTGAAAGAAACTTTAAATACTTGACTAAAAACTTTATTAGCTCCTATACCTCCCTCTTCTGGAGTTACTTCTAGAGGTGCTTTTTTGTTCTGTTTTGTTTGACCATTGATATCCGCTAAGGTAATATCAGGATAATCAGAATGAACTAAATCTACAGCTTTCTGGAGAAGCTTAGAACTCAGCATAAGTTTCATCTGAGTAGTGGAATCAACAACTTGATAATTAGAATTAGTAACCTGAGTATCTGCCACAACTGGAATATTATTTGACTGTGCCCCTTGAGATAAATTGGAATTCACCAATATCTGCATACTGCTCTGGTAAGTAGGTTTGGCAATGACAGCCAAGAGGCTAGCAGCAGACATAACTACACAGGAAACCCCCAAGATCAAAAAGCGTCGGCGAAGCAAAATAGTAGATAGTTGTCTGATGTCAACTGCGCTTTGTGCTGAAGTAGTAGTAATTTGTTGCTCTTGATTCAGACTAATCTTAGCCACTATCAAACTCCTCTAATATCGAAACAATATATTTATTTGGAAGATTTATGAGAAATCTAAAATGTTTTTTACACCTACAGCCGTAATAGCACACTTAATTATTCTTCCAACAATGACAAGCTCACTTGGCACAATATTATGCCAAGTGGTGCTTTCATGTTCATCAATTCATGCATATAAATTCTTAATCAGTGTTGTAAGAATAAATTTTCAGTAAATATTTTATTGAAAGGATAAAAATCTTGACCAAAAATTAATTATTTTGTCTAAGTATTGAAGTATAAAATCATCTAATTTACAACACTACTATAGAAATTAAAGTTCTTTTGATAACATGTAATATAAAAAACATTGAGAAAAAAATTTAACCCATACTCTTTGGAGATTTTTTCTCCACTTAGTTAACCGTAAATTGTTGGTTAACTAGTTGACTTACTTGTAAAATCAAACTGCTGTTTATTTGCTGGACGTTATGATTTGGAGTACTAAACTCCAAGATAGAGCCTGGTTAATTTTAGATTGTAGATTAGAAGGGTTCAATAGAAAATCTAAAATCTAAAATCAAACGCCTACCTTGGTTAACTCTACTTCTCGTCGTCTGGGTACTTCATGAATCATGAAATCATAAGCCATGTCAGTGCGGGGAAAAATAGCACGGGCTTCTTTGAGGAGATCCTTCAACTCCAAGGTATTGCCAGGAGCATAACGGGGGCTGAAATGACTCATAATCAGTCGATGTGCCCCAGCAGCTAAAGCTGTTTGCGCTGCCATTGTGGTTGTGGAATGCAAGCGCTGAAAAGCCATATCTGCATCTTGATGGGCAAAGGTTGCTTCGTGAATTAATACATCTGCATCATGAGCTAATTCCACTGCACCATCACAATAAATAGTGTCTGTACAATAGGCAATTTTCCGGCCAATTTCTGTAGGCCCGCATAAATGGGTGCCATCAATCACCCGACCGTCGTCTAGGGTAACAGTTTCACCACGCTTGAGTTGACCGTAAATACGACCAGAAGGAATTTCCAACGCTTTGGCTTTTTCCACATCAAAGCGTCCTGTCCGGTCTTTTTCGGCTACGCGATAGCCGAAAGCTGTAATCCTATGATGCAAATTACCGCAGCTAACGGTGAAGTCATCGTCTTCATAAATTACCCCTGGACGGATAGCGTGAACTTTAATTGGGTAAGAAAAGTGTGTGTAGGAGTAACGTGATGCGGATTGAATATAATCATTTAATCCAGGTGGTCCATAGATATCAATTCTTTCCACATTGCCAGCCAAGCCGCAAGTAGCAAGAAGTCCCATCAAGCCAAAGATGTGGTCGCCGTGCATGTGGGTGATAAAAATTCGGGAGAGTTGACTGATTTTCAGCTCACTCCGCATAATTTGATGCTGGGTGCCTTCACCACAGTCGAATAACCACAGTTCAGCCCTTTGGGGTAATCTCAGGGCAACACTGGAAACATTGCGCGATCGCGTGGGTACACCGGAACTCGTCCCTAAGAATGTTATCTGCACAGTGTTCTTTAGTCTTCCTATTGCTCAATATTGCAGCTCTACTTTCTATAGTGACACGGTTATTGATTTATTTTTTGATAGCCCTAATCAGAAAAACTAAAAACCCGATAGCTATTAGATAAGCTAACGGGTTTTATTAGTAATATTATCCCTGGCACCGAGCTATTTTTGCGTAGGGCGACCCCTAAACTATCGTTGCCGCAACAGCGTTTCACCTCTGAGTTCGGGAAGGGATCAGTGTGGTTCCACCG
>NZ_JACJSH010000005.1:0-251253 GCF_014698055.1 Nostoc sp. FACHB-133 | reverse complement strand
AGCAGGCTTTCATGATCAGGAGACAAATGCTGAATTAGCACAAACGCCATGCCCGTATCCGTTGGCAAATGGCGGATCAGTTCCGTAAATGCCTCTAGCCCGCCAGCAGAAGCGGCAATTCCCACCACTGGAAAAGGGGCATTGGTTTGGGATGGCTGATTTGGCTCCGAGTCTGGTTTGACGGGGAGTGAGTCGGATGTATCCTTGGGGACGGGTGACTCAGCAGACATAAATTGTATGGGAGTTCAATGCTCCTTTCAACAACACTGAACTAAGCAGTAGTTGAGCAATCGTTTGAGCAGGCTCAACAGCAGACTGCCTCAGTTCAACCAAGAAAGTTCGCAGTTGCCAGATTCCAGGAGGAAAAGCACCACGTCACTTCAATGATACGGCGTAAGTACACTTAGGTGACAACCCTCAGTCTGCCTGTTTTTGAGCTTAGAGCTTAACCGAACCGTATTGGGTCATAAACAATTAAAAATTAAAAATTAAAAATTAAAAATTATGAAATCGAGTTTTGAGGGTTTGTAGTAAGGACTTTAGTGCTTGGAAGATAAGGACTAAAGTCCTTACTACGAACTTGCTTACCCATCAATTTAAACTTGACATGCTACTACGAAACTAAATAAGCTAGACGTTTTAACACTTTTACCACAGTATTTAGGTCATCTCCACGATTAAGCGACAATGTGTAAGATAATTCATATTTTGGTGTACCCTGTTTCGTTAATTTAATAAATTGAAATTCTCGACCATTGGTTACAAAACCAAATGTAGGTTTATCATTACCAGGATTAGCCAACATATAAGCCAATGCTTGAGAAATTGCTACCTCCAAAGAATATTCTGCTCGTTTCGCCTCAATAACGAGAACCCAAAATGGAGGATGAAACACCAAGATATCAATACGTCCTCTAATAATTGTGCCTTCGTCTTCAGAAGAAATTCTTACCTCTTCTTCCGACGCAATGTAAAAAGGCGGTTGATAAAAACCTGCTAGACGCAATATTGGAGATAGCACCACCATTTTGACTACAGGTTCTAAAATTTGGTAGCGTGATAAATGCAAATATTCTGCCTTGACTTGGTTGAGAGATTGCTTTTCTAAGTCACTCAACTCAGGTAAATCTTGCTGCCACTCTGAAAAAAACTGTTCGTTGTCTGCACGTTGTAGCCCAAATTGATCGATGAGTTGGGCTAAGGTTATATCTCTTCCTTGAATAAATTGAACCATTGTTGATCCTTTTTGCTAAATGGTAATTGGAGATGAAAGCCTCCTTATTGCACCCCTAATCTACTTTCTTAATTTTTAATTCCCAAGCGATGCCTGCGGCGGGCTACGCCTACGCAAAAACATTGACTATACAATTTACACAGTGGCACTACTTTATTGCCTTGAAACAGAACTAACCCCATACTGCGGAGTTTTAACGCTTCAGTTGTGCCTACATCCACAGCGCGATTTGCCATCATCTGACGAGTATTTGAACCGGATTCATCCACCTTTGAACTCCGTTGACGAGTCTTTAATACTCGTGAAAATGACAGCAATTTTCACAAGGGTGGAATACATATAATTTTAGGGGCCCAATATATTGGGCCCCTACTCATGTAGTCTATTCAATTGCAAACGACTGTAATCCTTAGCCAGATGCAACCTAATTAATCTGAATTTCCGGTTTTTTGTTGACAACTTGCGTTTAAATCCAAGCTTTGACATTCTCTTGCTTCCAGCAATTGCCTAACCGCACTACCAGGCTGACAACTCATCAAAGTTGCCCCCATCGCAGCTAGTGTAATAACAGTGGCTAATCCCAGCACTGTAGCTCGTTTTCTAAGTTTGATTGTACTGATTAAATTATCTATTCCAGTGGCAGTACCAACAACCTCAATTGGCTCAAGTGCTTTTAAAGCAATAGCCGCATTAGCATAGCGACGGTTTCGGTTAGGTTCTACCATTGTCATTAACCACCATCGAAAACGCGGACTGATTTGAGGAACTAATTGCTGGAAATTAAAGCGGTAGTTATCATCAATTAATTTTCCAATATCAACAGAACGGGTATTAGTAAGTAAGCAAATTAGTGTTGCTCCCAAACTATATAAATCTGATGCCTCAGTCAGGGAATGACCAAACTGTTCTTCTGGTGGCATAAAACCTGGGGTTCCTGCGACAAAGCTGCTAAGAGCTATTTTTGCACCCTGTATCCTAGCTAATCCAAAATCAACTAAATAAGCATTTAGTTGCTCATCAACCAAAATATTCTCTGGTTTGATATCCCGATGAATAATTGGCGGAACTTGCTTTTGTAGATAAACCAAAAGCTCTAAAATTGACAGAGCAATTTGCTTAATATCTTCTGGATGAAAGCTGTTTTTTAAGCCTAAAGACGGGGCATTTTTATGCTCCTGTACCAGATAAAAAGCCCCTGGTATTTCAAAGGAATCTAAATAGCGAGGGATGCGAGAATGATTGAGTTGCTGCAAAATTTCGATTTCGCGCTGATATGCTTTCACACCTGACAAATCAGCATCGGCCCGAGCAAAACAAAACTCTTTAATCACTACCTGTTGCTTAGAGTTGAGGAGATTAGCTAAGTAAGTAATTCGTCCTCCTTCCCGGTTGCGTCCCAGTTCGCTGATAACTTGATAGCCTTGTTGAGAAAAATCTGGATGGTGATTTGAGGGAATTACCTCTTTATGTCCATTACGCACATCAAGCTCCATTACACACCATACGAGTTTGATTCTGTCAAGATGCAATTAGAAAGATTAAGAGCCACTCACCCAGATTGTTAGCTCCATTTCTACTCTGCATAGGCCAAGACGCATGGACAGAAAATATCTTTGTATTTGCGTCTTGGCATAAAATTACTAATTTTGCGTTAGCCAATCGATAATCTGAGCATTGACAACATCTGGAACCTCATCGTGCGGACAATGACCGGCATTCGGAATGGGGACTATTTTGATTTCTTTGCCATTCTCACGCGCCTCTTCGTAAATCTTTGCCCCGGTAATTGGTGTCCAGGGATCATCAGCACCCCAAATTACTAATAGAGGACGTTCTACTTTGGGCAAAAGTTCCTCTGGGCTTGGGCCAGGAGGGGCTGTGAGAATGGAAGCGAAGACTTGTTGCGCTCCTGGGTCGCAAGAGGGTGTATAAAGTAAATCGACTAATTCATCGGTGACGGCTTCACGGTTCCGGTAAACTTGGTAGAGAGTACGGCGAATTTGGGCTTTTTGACGGATGCGGTTATAGACAAATTTACCTGTAATTGGCGATCGCACAAACCGATTAAAAGCTGCCATCACCATCCGTAGCGGTGGATTCAGTTCGTGGGGACGATGACTCAAGCCACCCGCAGAGTTAATTAAAATACCACCAGCAGCAATTTCTGGATGTTCTACCAGGACAATTAAGCTCAAAAGTGCGCCGATGGAGTTGCCAATAAATACAGCAGGTTCGTGTATATGTGCTGTGCAGAAATCTTTCAGCAGTTCCACCCAAACTTCCACGCTGTAATCAATAGGCGCTTTATCGGAACCACCAAAACCTAAAAGGTCTATGGCAAATACTTGGTAGCCAGCATCAGCTAAAACTGGGATATTTTTACGCCAGTGTCCAATGGAAGCACCGAAGCCGTGAACCAGTACCATAGGTCGTCCAGTACCCATGACAGTGTACTGAATTTTGTAGCCCTGCCAAGTCCAAATGAATTTTTCAAAAGCGTCTTGAGTTGCAAGCTGTTGTGTAGTTACAGTCATTAATAAGATTCATAAAGTGTATCTTCAAATATATTAATGTTCTCTGACCTCATAACTCGCCACTGATTAGATGTTAGTTTCATCCACGCCAAGGGATTAATGAGTCAAGGGATACCAAATACCCCTGTGATTTTTTAGACGAATGGTAGTGTGAGATGAAATACATGAATCAAAGTTACTTTGCTCAAATTAGCCAATTTGTTCTAGCTGCAACCTCTGTGGCAATATTTTCGCCAATAGCTTCTGCATCTGCAACTTCAGGGTTTGCTACCACCGTCGCCCAAATATCTGATAATTCCACAAGTCAACAACTTTTAGCCGATAAAAAAGTAGAAACTAGGAGTCGTACTACTATTGAGCGGCAAACTATCACTACAGAAAGCCGTAGTAGTGTTTCTACAAAAGGCAAAAAAACAGGTTTTAGCCTTGCCATTTGGGAACCATCCGGTAACTTGTCAGAGGTGATTGCTCGCATTTCTGTCAAGAGTAAAGGTGGCAAGGGCTATTTAAAAGAGCGGTTTTTGGGTGATTACAAATACAAGATTAAGCAAAAAGCAAAATTTGCTAAGGGGTTAAAAGCTAGCGATCGCATCGTCGTGCGATTGTATGATGTTCAAAACCGCTTTATTGGCTACAGCGAATTTGAATGTTTATCGGCAAATACTACAGTTAACCTGGTTTTGTCAGCTAAACCTACAGAATATCAAGTCGTTCGCACTGTTTATGGTGTTGATGCTGACCAAAACGGCACTATTGACGCAGGTACCACCACCTACGACTACTTCACCCAAGTCAGCGACCAACGTGTTAGTTTTCTGAGCAGTTCCCAAAGCTTCCAAGGTAGTCAGTTCCAAGTAGAAGGTTTATCAACAATTGCAGGAACCAGCGTGTATCCCGCTTCTTTCACTCAGGGTGAGTATGCTTTAGTGCGTCAGTCATTCATAAGCGTCTTTAGTTCCGACTTGGCAGAGGCTTTGCAAGCTACTCCAGGTAGTTTGGTGCAGGTGATTGAAGTCAGCGATAACTCTAGCTACGACATCAGCCAAATGCTGATGAATTATCGCCAAGTTGGGATGTCTCGCGCTCTCCAGGTTGGGTTTTCTGATGTTTCCACAGATTACTGGGCTAAAGATTTTATTGCCGAATTGGCCTCAATGGAAATTCTCGAAGGTTTTCCTGATGGGACTTTCCGCCCGGATGCACCAGTAACTCGCGCTCAATTTGCGGCAATGTTGCGGAAAGCGTTTACCAAGGGGAAAATTCGTCGAGCGATCGCTTTTAAGGATGTTTCAACTCAATATTGGGCTTACAATGCCATCAGCGAAGTTTATCAAATGGGCTTTTTAAACGCTGTTATTGGCAAAGGTTTCAACCCCAGTCAAAGCCTTTCTCGCCTTGACATTTTGGTAGCATTAGCGCAGGGATTAAATTATAAAAGCAGTGGTTCAACGGATACAATCTTATCTGTTTACAGCGATGCAACTAGTATTCGTAGTGAATATCGCAGTCTGATTGCAGCCTTAACACAACGCGGTATAGTCGTCAACTATCCCAATGTGAACTTGCTAAATGTTGAACGAGTAGCAACCAGGTCTGAAGTGTCTGCTTTGCTATACCAAGCTCTATCTAGCACCGGAGAGGTAGCAAGCATTTCCTCGCAGTATGTCGTTGGACAACAACAACAACAAGTTGCAGTGGAAGAGCAGACTGAAACTTCCACAGAGGGCGTAAAACCACGTCGCCACTGTAACCAAGGAATTGGTAATGGTTCTGAGGGATGTGACCCAGGCAATTCCCATCCTCATGGTGGCAGTAACGACGAAGGTGGACGCACCCCTGGTAAAAAGTAACACCATTTTTTTAAGAGACGCGATTAATCGCGTCTCTAGCTTGCTCAACTGTAAAACTAATTTCCTGACCATAGGAAATTTCCAGTGTATGACCATCAGGGTCTCGAATATAAGCCCAGTAACCAACCGGAAAACCCCAGTCATTTGGGCCATCTAGCAGTATTTCCTCAGCACGTGCCTCATTGCACAGGCGATCAATTGCCTCACGATTCTGATAAGCTACCCCAAGATGGGATTGTGGTGACAGTGAGCCTTCTACTTTAGCTGCTTTAATTAGGACAATTACAAAAGGTCTAGTTAGGTCACTAATCCAAGCAACATCTACGTGAGTAGTTTGATCGGTGCGACGATGCACAACTTTCATCTGGGCATACTTTGCATAAAATGAGATACTTGCATCAATATTAGTAACTGCAAGTGCAATGTGAGTAAAACCAAGATCAGACATAAAAAAAAACCCGTGTGTATACTTGACCGGACGAATGTAGGTATTGGCCTCAGTGCTTACTAAGAAAGCTGACACGATTGATAATGAAGGTAGGCGTTATCTTCACAAAATTTATGTTTTTAACTTGGTTTGACAGCAACTCTTGGTTACTGGAAATTGGTGGGAAAAGAATACTGATTGACCCTTGGCTGGTTGGTTCGTTAATTTTCAGCAATTTGGATTGGTTATTTAAAGGTTCGCGATCGCAAAATCGCCCAATACCAGATAATATTGACCTGATCCTGTTGTCTCAGGGTTTAGAAGACCACGCTCACCCACCAACGCTTCAGGTACTCGACCACAGCATCAAGGTTGTAGCCTCTCCCAATGCTGCCAAGGTAGTACAGCAGTTAGGTTATACCCAAGTTACAGTATTGGCTCATGGTGAAACTTTCACTTTAAATAATCAAGTTGAAATCAAAGCTTTTCCCGGCTCCCCCATTGGCCCCACTCTGGTAGAAAATAGTTATCTCCTCAAAGAATTGGAGAGTGGGCTAACTGTATATTACGAGCCTCACGGTTATCATTCTCCACAACTTCAGCAAGCTGTACCCATTGATGTAGTGATTACACCATTTATTGATATGACGTTGCCTTTGCTCGGGCCGATTATTAAAGGTAAAAATAGTGCTTTGGAAGTAGTAAAGT
This sequence comes from Nostoc sp. FACHB-133, assembly GCF_014698055.1. Taxonomy (NCBI): domain Bacteria; kingdom Bacillati; phylum Cyanobacteriota; class Cyanophyceae; order Nostocales; family Nostocaceae; genus Nostoc; species Nostoc sp. FACHB-133. Next base: position 244,500 of record NZ_JACJSH010000005.1, on the reverse strand, counting down.
TGTTACAACCTCAAGTAATAATACCTACGGCGGCTGGTGGGGATGTGGCGTTTGAAGGATTGCTGATGAAATTGATTCAGACTAAAGGAACTGCTGAAGAATTTCGTTCGTTACTAGAGAAAAACAATCTGGCGACACGGGTACTTGAGCCGAAACCAGGCGATCGCTTTGAACTACCATTAGAAAAACGAGCATTAGCAATTTAAGTTGCACCTGGCCTTAGCGATTTCTAATCGCCAAGGCTTTATGAATTATCTTGCATATACACTTCTCTAATCGGAAAAGGAATTTGAATTCCTGCTTGCTGATAGCGTTTGTGTAATTTTTTCACAAATAAATGTTTTCCAATCCGTTGATCAAAGTATTCACTGACGCGCATATAAAGCGTAAAATCTATACTAAAATCATTAAAAGTATGAAATCTAATATATGGCTCATTGTCTTTTAATTCTGGTGCAATTTCTTGCATGACTTCTTTGGCAACTTCTACAGTCACTTTTTCAACTTGTTCCAAATCGCTATCATAACTGACACCCACATCCATTGTTAAAGTAATTTCTTTTGCAGGTAAATGATAGTTAGTGAAAATTGCCGAAGACAATTTAGAATTAGGAACAATAACGACATTATTGGAAATTTCTTTAATTGTCGTATTCCGCCAAGAAATATCTATGACATATCCCTCATGCCCAGCATCTAATTTTACATAGTCTCCGGTTCTAACTTGCTTAGAAATAATTAAGTAAAACCCAGAAAATAAATTTGCAAGTGTGTCTTGAAGTGCCAAACCGACTGCTAAACCACCAATACCTAAAGTCGTGATTATCGGGGTAATTTGAACACCCACCGTTTGCAGTATGATTAATGTTCCCAAAACTAAAACAGTAATTTTAGCCAGGTTAGAAATTAGTGATGTGGGAACCCCTTCTGTTCTGCGAATAAATAAATTCACAAAACCAGCAGTCAATCTTGCTAAAACTAGGGTTACTGAATACAGCAGTGCAATCGTCAGAACTTTTTGCAGTACTAATGCAATATCTGGTTTGATGGGTGCGCTCAGAACTGCCCAAAAGAAACCGCCAATGACAAACCAAATAAAAGTCATGCGGTGGAGAGAGTAAAATATAATATTCCCCCCGGCAATTCGTTTATTATTAACGAATATTTCCAGTTTTTTGAAGATAACTTTTTCACCAATTATTCCAGCCAGTAAGCCAGCTAGAATAAATGCTATGGGCGGAATCCATTCCATCATATTAATTTAAATTTGGAATTTTAGATTTACAAGAACAGCATTTTTACTGTGATTATGGCTAAATTTTACCTTGTTGTCGGATTAGCTGCTTGAGATTGTCTTTCCTTATGGACTTGCCAATTATTTACCACCCAGATTATATTGCTCCGTTACCTGAAGGACATCGTTTCCCGATGTCTAAGTTCCGACAACTTTATGAATTGCTGTTAGCTGATGGTGTAGCGAATCAAGAACAATTTCACACCCCCGAACGTCCGCCACTAGAATTGATAGAATTAGTCCACACCCCAAGCTACGTTCAAGCTTATTGCGAAGGAACCCTAGATCCCAAAGCACAGCGTCGTATTGGTTTGCCTTGGAGTCCAGCATTAGCGAATCGTACCTGTGTAGCGGTAGGTGGTACGATACTCACCGCAAAACTGGCATTAAGTCATGGTTTAGCCTGTAATACGGCTGGTGGAACTCATCACGCCTTTCCCAGTTATGGGTCTGGTTTTTGTATTTTCAACGATTTAGCGATCGCCTGTCGCGTTTTACAAAAATTCGGACTTGTCCAAAAAATCCTGATTGTCGATTTGGATGTCCATCAAGGAGACGGTACCGCTTATATCTTCCAAGACGACGACAGCGTTTTTACTTTCTCCATGCACTGCGAAGTCAATTTTCCTGGTACAAAACAAAACAGCGATTTGGATGTTCCTTTGCCGGTGGGAATGGAAGATGACGCTTATTTGCAAACTTTAGCGAATTATTTATCAGATGTGTTGTCTAAAGTCAAGCCAAACTTAGTATTTTATGATGCTGGTGTTGACCCTCATATAGGCGATCGCTTGGGCAAATTAGCCTTAACCGATGCGGGCATTTTTCGCCGCGAAATGCAGGTTTTAAGCACCTGTGTGAGTAGCGGTTATCCTGTCGCCTGCGTTATTGGCGGTGGTTATGCTGATGACATGAAATCTTTAGTTTGGCGGCATTCCTTGCTGCATCGTGCCGCTAGTGAAGTTTATCAGCAATACAAACTACTTTAAACGCAGAGGAACGCAGAGTGTTGCCAAATTTAATTCGTAGCGATTCGGATTAAAATAATACTTTGCGCTCCTCTGCGCTTACCTTTGCACCCCTCTACGTTTAAATCAAAACCCTCAATTGTTAACTGGATGAACAACGGCAAAGTCAGAGTTTACGAACTAGCAAAAGAATTAAATTTAGATAGCAAGAAGCTATTAGCAATTTGTGAGAAGCTAAAAATTGCAGTCAAAAGTCATACCAGTGCAATTCCAGAATCTGATGCAGAACGTATTCGTATAGCGATAAGTAAACTAATAGCAAAATCTTCAAAAACTAAAACCAACTCTGAAGATTGGGGCTATATGTTTATAACTTCAGCAATTGATAGTTTCATCCGCCATCTTGAAGGTGAAAGTGCCCTAAAATCATATTCCGATTTTAGAGAGCGGCGCGATCGCGCCAATGAGTTAATGTATGAATGTGTCGGAAAAAAGCCTTCTTTATTTTATGTGCGTCGCAAAGGCGCAGGGAAAGAGGCAAGAGAGGAAATTTGGGATTTGACAATAGCGACAGACTCCGATGATTTTCCATTGCCTGCAAGACTTGAGAAGCTCAGAAAAACATTAGGATTTAGAGCAGCTGTACAAAAAGATGGACGTGACGGTATAAAAATACTTTCGGCTCAGTTGTTACAACCCTTACGAGGACACGCCGACAGCTATGCTATACCTTGTCGCTTACGTTTACTGGCTAATCATCAGCATCATCTCGACATTCCGCCAGCGACATTGAAGCGCATCGCCACCGCGCCAGTTTGTGGCGAAAATGTGCCTACAGAAGATCAGCTGAAAGCTTGGAAAGCGTTTTTGCAAATTGAGGAAAAAATTGCTAAAGCACGTCAATTTTGTGTGCGTTACGTAAGTCATAACTATAACTTCAAAAGGCGGATTAGTTTTGAAATTGATGTAAATTCAGCCACCCTTGACGGCTTTTATCAAAATTCCCTCGAAGTAGATAATTTTTGGGAACGAGCAAGACGCACAAAAAACGAAGATTTAAAACTTTTTGAAACTGCTCCTGTCGGAAAAAATTGGATTAGCGGTCGTCAATTAGGAACTGTTGAAGAAGTTGATACGAATCGTTGTATTATCAGCCTCAGACTAGAACGCGACTTAGCTGAATTCATGGCAACAGAGCGCTATAAATTACCAGCTACCGGATTCTTATGTTTCGAGGCAGTTGGCGATATTCAGCAGATTCAGCGTAAGAAAAAAGCCTTAGATGATTTGAATAATGGTTACACCCAAAATCCATATTTAGGCAACTTTTTATTCGATGCTTCTCAGGCTAAACAAATCAAAAGCACTGTTGAACTTCAACCACAAGATTTATTATTATCTTCCGCTAATCCTGGGCAAAAAGCAGCAGTAGAAAAGGTACTTGCTGCCAAGGATCTTGTTCTTATCCAAGGACCACCAGGTACTGGTAAAACTACTGTAATTGCCGAGATTTGCTATCAAATTGCCCTTCGAGGTGGGCGTACCTTAATCGCTTCGCAAGCGAATTTAGCAGTAGATAACGCCCTGAGTCGATTAGTTCACAACCCAGTGATTCGGGCAGTACGCAAGGGGAGAGCCGAAAAAGTTGGGGAAGAAGGACAGCCATTTTTAGAAGACCAAGTTATTGGCAGATGGCTAGAAAATACAGCAACTGACTGCGAAAATAATATTACACAACGGCTCGAAAATATCAAAACTTTCAGTCAATTACTGGCATCAGCACAAAGATTCACACCCTACTTCCAAGCAGAGGAAGAATTTAGCCAGCAGCAAGCAAAATTCAATAAAAATAAGTTAAAGGTAGAGACAAACTTTAAAAATCAAGAAAAATCTTACAACGAAACCATAGAAAAACAGAACAACGTTGAATCTCTAATTGCAGGTCTAGAAAATATACTAAACACTGCACCAAATATAAATTGGGAAGCTCCAGAAGTTACAGATTTTTTGCCTCTTCTGAAGCCATACACAGAAGGTAATAGTTTAGTAGAAGAATTTTTAGTAAATGTTCGTCAAACCATCAAATATACTGATGAACTTGGCTTGGTACGTCCGGCGCTTGGTGCTTTTGGTTTAGCGGTTTGGTTGCGTGAAACTGTAGCAACAGAAATTTCTGGATTTAAATCTGCTTTTACTCATGCTCAAGAGGCTAGTCAAGCCATCTTAGAAGTTGCAGCATCAGTGGAGGTTGTCAAACAGAATTTTGCATTATTAAATCAAGTACAACCAGATTATCAGAAATATCTTGCCAAACTACAAAATCTACAGCAAACAATCCAGATTTGGGAAAATCGCCAACGGGAAATTGATTATATTATCTCAGCAGTAAAAGAATGGAAATCTACAGCACCTTCTCATCTATATCAAACTTTAAAAGATTGTCAGCAATCAGGTTTACCACTAACAGAAAATTTGGTGGACTTACCACTAGGTTTATTGATGTTTGCTAATACATTAAAATTACAAATAGTACCAAAAACTTACAAAATTAATCTGCCAGAATGGGAGCTATTGACAAAGGCGATCGCTTATGAAATAGACGGAGGTTTTACCAATAGACGGGGTAAACAGCATAATTTCAGCTATTTTTTACAAGAAAATTTTAGTCAGATTCCAATGGTGCTATCAAAGAGCGATCGCACCCAATGGCAAGAAACCTATCAACAGTTTAGCAATTATCAGCTACTCAACCCCAAACAGCGAAAATTACTGGTCGAAAATACCCAGGTTTTCTTAATTAGAATGCAACGAACTTATGGCGCATCATGGGAATGGAATAACATCGATTCTACTCTCACACAAATTACCCAAGAATTGTTAGATACTATTCTTGTAAATGCACGTCAATGCGTTTTAAAAGTCAAAACCGAAACTGAACAACAGCTTCAGTATTTACAAAGACAATTAAATGAACTTCAGAAAAATGAAATTAGCCAACAGCAAATATCCATTACTCAAGTTGAGGTAGAAAAAGCACAACAAGACGCTAATCTGCAACTTGGTAGAGTTATTAATATCTTGCAAGAACTTAATCAACAAAATATACCTGCTCAATTACGCACTTTAACTGATAAATATCTTGCAACCCAATCAAATATTTGGGAAAATCCACAAGAATTTTCAAATCAAGTGAATTATTGGGTAACTTCCATTAGTCAGCTTGAAACCTTAATTTCATCCTTAGAACCTTTTGCTGTGTTGGAGATGATTAAAAATTCTCTACACGAGCATTTATCAAAACTACAAGAAGAAATTGAAACTTCTCTACAGCAACTTCAAAAATTACAAATTAGCTTGCGTGAAATAGAAGAAAAATTACAACCACAGCCATCAGATAAATTAATAGAAGAAAGAAACTGGTGGTTGACAGAATGGCAAAGAATACCGGATAAGTTTAAACCAGAAAATTCTGCTGCTGACTTGTTTAATATAGAGTTATTACGCGGTATCAATATTCAGTTTGAATCTTGGCAAAATGAACTCGAAAAAGAAGAAAATTATCTCAAAAAATATCAGAATTTTGTTCAAGACTGGATAGGAAAATTAAGGCAGCCAACTGAAGGCGATAGCGACGATTTAAGGCGCATATATTTAGATAATGCCAACGTCGTTGGTATCACCTGCGTTCAAGCTGCAAATAGAGGTTTTTCGGAAGAATTCAAATCCTTTGATGTTGTCATAATTGATGAGGTTAGTAAGTGTACTCCACCAGAGTTACTAATCCCAGCTTTGAAAGGTAAAAAGTTAGTCATGGTAGGCGATCATCGGCAATTACCACCCATGCTTGACACTAGCACTTTAGAAGAAGTTGCTCAGACAATTGGCAATACACGAGACGAACTACAATTCTTAGAAGAATCACTATTTAAAAGTCAGTTTGAATCGGCTGATGAAAGCATTAAACAAATGCTAACGACACAATATCGAATGCACCCATTTATTATGGGTGCAATCAATCAGTTTTATGATGGTAAACTAGAATCTGGTATTTTGGAACCGGACACAAAACGCGCACATCATTTAGCAGGCGAAATTATCCAAGAATCTCAGCATCTTGTTTGGGTAAAAACGCCTATCGAGAATCAGTTTTTAGAGCAAAGAAGCGGAACTTCTTACTTTAATACACCAGAAATTGATGCGATTGAACGTCTGTGTAAGCAGTTCGAGACTACTTGGGTTGCTAAAGTTGCTAATGGTGAACCAAAAAAAGAAATTGCCGTAATTACGTTTTATGGCGCTCAATTAAGAAAAATTGATGAACGCCTACAATCTGAACTTTTCCCTTCATTAGAGATTCGTACTGGTACCGTAGATAGATTTCAAGGTATGGAGCGACCTGTTGTAATTGTAAGTATGGTTCGCAACAACAGTAAAGGAGATGTCGGATTTGCTAAGAAACCAGAACGGGTAAATGTTGCATTTTCTCGCGCCCAAGAACTACTGATAATTGTGGGTTGTCATAATTTATTTACCCACCAACCAGGTAAAGTCGGAAGTATGTATTCCGAAGTGTCAAATATCGTCAGTAAACATGAAGGTTTTGTTGATGTTTCTCGCCTTTTCAGTTAAACCTATTGATGACAATCTTAAGAAGGCTATCTATTGGGCAAATTAGCCTGTGTAGGTAGAGCTTATCCAATAAACTGTATCATCTTTAGCAGTTATGCTGATAAAATCAAGTCCTTCATTTGGCGTTACTTCTTCCCAAGATTAAAGCGATAAATAATATTTTCTTTCCTGTTTCCCTTACCTACAATCCCTTTCTCCCTGTTCCCTTCAACCAGGAATTATTAAAATACCAGACTTTTCTGGAAAAGAGATTATGACATGTGTAGTAAGAAAGCACATATCACTTGATGCTTAATTTAGCTCAAGGGGGTCTAATGATTGATCGCTTTGTAAATCTAATTTTTATCGATTCTTTCGCCCTAGCAATTAACCTCACATTTGGTAAATTGCTTCACACTAAAATCTGTAACTATTCATGGGATGGAATGGTAAGTGATGAGCTTTCAACACCAGAAAGTGGCGCTAGTTCTTCTAAATTGCCAGCATCCTTGGAGGAAGATAGAACTACTCCTATTTCATAAAGCCTGCTTAGAGACTATTTGTAAAGTAAATCTTAAGTAAAGTGGGTTAAGGCTTTGCTATTACGTACCGCATTACATGGCGGTGCGTTAGCACTCTGATAAAATTTTTTGTGACAAATCATCTAGGAATATGCACCTAACACACCGTACAATAATCCAATACAGTTCAGTTAAGGCTAAAACTCTTTGCCAAAGTCAATTTTTTTAACGAACCGCAAAGACGCATTCGCGCAGCGTCTCGTCAGAGAAGGACGCAAAGAGAAGAAAGACATGCTTAACTTAACCGTATTGTACAATAATCTTATTTTTACTTTATAAATAACCTCTAAGGTTTTGCGATCGCAACTTTAACCCGATTAGGAGAAAAACGCGTTACGGCAATTACAGTAGAAGTAGGAATTCAAAATGGAACACTGGCGATCGCGATTGCTTCTACACCTACGCTGCTGAATACTCCCACGATGGCCATTCCTAGGGAAATTTATAATGTGCTAATATTTGTCACTGGTACTGGATTTGCTTGGTAGGCTAGTCGTCGCCAAAGCTTATTGAAACCATAAAAATACTTTGCCTCATGGGTTACAAGTATTTGTACAAATTCAATTATCCAATCTTATTCCCTTGATGTTTCTCGCCTCTTCTGCTAAACCTATTGATGACAATCTCAAAAATTTTGTAGACGAAATAGAAGCGCAAAGTCCTAGTTTATCGGTTTTAGCAGCACGTCAATTCCGTTATAGTTTGCGTCAAACTAATATAGAAGTAAATATCAAAGAACCCCGCCAGTTTAACGTACTCGAAGAATTTATTATCCGCGCTGCGATTGAATTTCAACCTCCGCCAACAGAGGATGAATTAGCCTCTGTACTTGGACTGGATTCTATATTTATCAAAACTACTACTGCAACTCTTCGCTCATTACAAACTCTATCACCAACATCACCAATTACAGTTACTTCTGAAGGTCGCTCATTTTATGAAAAAGGGTCTGTACCACAGCCCCCATATCCTGTACAGCTTAATGCTATTACAGATCCTTTAAGTGACAAAATAACCTTTCAAGCTGAATCACTAAGCGAGACAGTGATAAAGTTGCCAGACTTGGCAGATTTTATAACTATTGATCATGCAATTGCTGATATCTCTTCTTTACAACTTGAGGAAATCCAAAAAAGTATTCAGGCTTCGGATTTAGCACTTCATATCCCAGAAGAGGGAAAAATCGTTACTTCTTATAAGGTATTAAATCCAACTCAAAAATTTTGGAGAAAGATATCGCTTTTCGTTATCTTCGATGCCCTTGAAGATAAATTAACTATCCAAATAAGAAATGGAAAACAAATTTTAGAGTCAGCATCAAATTGCTTAGAAGCTCTACATGCTCAAGGTAAGATATCCTTGCAAGCATTATGTAAGTTATCAACCGAAACCATCAATTTTGAACGTGAAGCCATTCTCAAACAGAAAAATACTGAAATAGAAGCTAGACTTGAAAATATTCGCCAAAAAGCCCTAAAAACTGCAACAAAAACTGGTAAAAAAGTAGATAATTCTCCAGTTGTAGGTGAAGTTGTACAGTTACGCGACGGACAAATTAGCCAAGCTTTCTCAGAAGTTTTGAATTCTGCTAAAAGTCAGGTTATTATTTATTCTCCTTGGGTGAATCAGGCAGTTGTCGATGAAAAATTTCTAATTTTGTTACAAAAATTAGCTAATCGTGGAGTTTGGGTTTTAATTGGATATGGAATTGCGCGGCGACAAGAAGATGAAGAGAAATCAATTTCGCCAGAAGTAGAGAAAAAACTGCGAGCAATAAAAACACCTGATGGTTTATCATCTGTACAGGTTTTATGGCTGGGAGACTCCCATATAAAAGAAGTAATAGTTGATCAAGAAATCCATCTGTGTGGATCTCATAATTGGCTATCTTATCGTGGTGATTACTTACCACGGGGTGAATCAGTTTATAAAGTCACAATTTTGCATCAAGTCCAGCAAGCTTATGAATTTCTTGCTAATCGCTTCCAAAATCAAGCTCAAAATTTATGGCAAAATGCTCTAAACAACCGCGATTCTAAACTGGCTGTGGAGTCTTTATATGTATGGGGTGCGCTAGGTATGGAAGACATTGCACTCAAAAACATACAGCAAAACAATTGGCTAGAACTTCTGCCTGTGTGGTTAAATGTGGCACTTCAAGGGTTAAGAACGAAGAATATACAAGCTGATTCAGAAAGTTTTAAAACTGCCCTTTCATTGTTGAGTCAATCTTCTATTGAAGAGGCTTTTCTTGAGTCATTGCAAGAAGTATGGCGTAAAGTTATCAATGCGATCGCAATTAACAATCCCAAAACTGCTTTAAAGTTACTTAGCGATGAAGTCTGGGCGCAGTTTCTACGTCTCAATATTGCCAAAAATAGTGATTCACCTGATAATTTTATCTCGCAGCATATTTTATCAAAGAAAATAAATAGATAACTATAGCAGTCCATCCGTGAGAGGTTAGAATAAAATTCCTTTTGTCAATCAGCTAAAATAATACAAACGTTCTAGTATTTTTACTTATCAGCCGCACTATCCATCATCAACAGCATTCTATAAAATTCATCCCTAAGAATCACACGATCCCCCTTACCTGTGGTGGCAGACAGTCCTAAACTGAAGATGAGAGTTGAAAGGCAGTCGGGAGAAATTTTGTGAAAAAAGTATTATCAATCATCCTTGGCGGTGGCGCGGGTACTCGGCTTTACCCATTAACCAAACTCCGCGCTAAACCAGCAGTACCAGTAGCGGGGAAGTACCGCTTAATCGATATCCCTGTTAGTAACTGCATAAATTCCGAAATATTCAAAATCTACGTCCTGACACAATTCAACTCAGCTTCCCTGAATCGTCACATCGCCCGTACCTATAACTTTACTGGTTTCAACGAAGGTTTTGTGGAAGTGCTAGCTGCACAACAAACACCAGAAAATCCCAACTGGTTCCAAGGTACAGCCGATGCTGTGCGTCAGTATCTATGGTTGATGGAAGAATGGGATGTAGAAGAATATCTAATCCTTTCAGGCGATCACCTCTACCGGATGGATTATCGCCAGTTTATCCAGCGCCATAGGGACACAGGGGCTGATATTACTCTCTCAGTCATCCCCATCGATGAGCGCCGCGCCTCAGATTTTGGCTTGATGAAAATTGACGATTCTGGTAGGGTAATTGACTTTAGCGAAAAACCTAAAGGCGAAGCGTTAACCCAAATGCAAGTTGATACAAGTGTACTGGGATTAACAAAAGAACAAGCCCTGAAACAACCTTACATCGCCTCAATGGGGATTTATGTCTTCAAAAAAGAGGTTTTGTTCAAGTTGTTGAGAGAAGGTATAGAAAGAACTGATTTCGGTAAAGAAATTATTCCTGATGCCTCTAAAGATTACAACGTTCAAGCTTACCTTTTTGATGATTACTGGGAAGATATTGGAACAATCGAAGCCTTTTATCAAGCAAATTTAGCCCTGACTCAGCAGCCCCAGCCACCTTTTAGTTTCTACGATGAAAAAGCACCAATTTATACCCGCCCTCGTTACTTACCTCCGACTAAACTTTTAGATTGCCATATCACAGAATCAATTATTGGCGAAGGTTGTATTTTGAAAAATTGCCGCATTCAACATTCAGTTTTAGGAGTGCGATCGCGGATTGAATCTGGCTGCGTCATCGAAGAATCTTTACTCATGGGTGCAGATTTTTACCAAGCTTCTGTAGAACGGCAATGTAGCTTGATAGATAATGACATTCCCGTAGGCATCGGTACAGACACGATCATTCGCGGTGCCATCATTGATAAAAATGCCCGCATCGGTCATGATGTCAAAATTATCAATAAAGATAATGTGCAAGAAGCTGAACGCGAAAACCAAGGTTTTTACATCCGCAGTGGTATCGTCGTCGTGCTGAAAAATGCTGTAATTGCTGATGGAACAATCATTTAGTCATTAGTCATTAGTCATTAGTCATTGGTTAATAGTTACAAGTAACAAAGGACAACGGACAAATGACTAAACTGTTTTTGCTGATTGGTCTTCCAGGTAGCGGTAAGTCAACTTTTGCAAAACAATTAATGACAGAATGCCCCCAGATGCCGCTGATTTCTACGGATGGCATCAGGGGGCAATTGTTCGGTTCTCAAGCCCTTCAGGGGCCGTGGCTACTGATTTGGCAGGAAGTAGAACGGCAATTTCAACAAGCTATTTTTACAGCAAATACAGCCATTTTCGACGCTACCAATGCCCAGCGCCGTCATCGCCGTGAAGTCATTGCTTTAGCCCGTGAATTGGGCTTTACCCAAATTATGGGAATTTGGGTGGATACACCAGTCTGGCTGTGTTTGGCACGTAATAAAAGGCGATCGCGCCGGGTTCCTGAAGAAATTATTTTGCGGATGCACCGTCAACTCCGAGATGCCCCCCCAAGCCTGGAAGAGGGACTAGACGGGCTGATCCGCTTATCAGAAAAATCGGAGTACGGAAATTGCGATCGCACGTTGAGCAAGAACCACACTTGATTTTCTATATTCTTTGTTAATTTAAAATCAGATTCTTTTGCTTGGCACTCTACCTAGCAATTAAATATCTGTGTTCTTAAAAAAAAACATAACAGTAATTTCTATAGGAGGCTAGTAGATGGCTGCAACCGACTTCAAGGACTATTACGCAATTTTGGGAGTTAGTAAGACTGCCACTCAAGATGAGATTAAACAAGCCTTTCGTAAACTAGCCCGCAAATATCACCCCGATGTCAACCCAAATAACAAACAGGCAGAGGCACGCTTTAAAGAAGTTAGCGAAGCCTACGAGGTTGTTTCAGATGTAGATAAACGCAAAAAATATGACCAATTCGGTCAATATTGGAAGCAAGCTGGTGAAGGTTTCCCCGGCGGCGGCGTTGGTGCCGATATGGGTGGCTTTGACTTCAGTCAATACGGCAATTTTGATGAGTTCATTAATGAGTTGCTAGGACGCTTTGGCGGTGCTGCTCCTCGTGGTGGAGGCGGGCGACAAAGTTACTCTTACCGCCCTCCTACAGGTGCGCCAAGTGGTTTTGGTGGCTTTAACGATTATGGGTTTCAAGATCCAGGTGCGGGTACTTCCCAGGATAGCGAAGCTATAATCACCCTAACTTTTGCTGAAGCCTTTAACGGCGTGCAAAAGCGCTTCAGTTTAGGTAACGAAACAATTGATGTTCGTATTCCATCTGGGGCTAAACCTGGTACTCGTCTGCGCGTGCGGGGTAAAGGTCAAATCAACCCGATGACTCAACAACGAGGGGATTTATACTTAAAAGTCGAACTTCAGCCGCACTCGTTCTTCCAAATGGAAGGCGATAACTTGGTGTGCGAAGTGGCAATCACACCAGATGAAGCTACTCTGGGAGCGTCTATTGATGTACCCACTCCCGACGGTTCAGTTAATGTCAAGCTACCAGCCGGGGTACGTTCTGGACAATCACTGCGTTTACGTGGCAAAGGTTGGCCCCTCGCCAAGGGTGGACGTGGCGATCAGTTGGTGAAGGTAGCGATCGCACCACCAAAAGACCTCAGCCAACAAGAACGAGAATATTATGAAAAAATCCGGGCTATACGTACTTATAATCCCCGCAGTCATTTGCAGCAAGTCAAGCTGTGAAAATTTCCGATTGTAGAAACGGTAAAATTTACCGTTTCTACATTGATTAGGTCTGATGCCGCGTATTTCTCGCTACAATGACAGACTTAAACGCTTCCATTGCCTCTGGTGTAGACTCGGTAGCTTGCCACGATGGAAGTACAATTAAGCGATCGTGCCAAGCATTCAGTTTTGGATAATCTTTTAAAGAAATGCCTACTTCTGGCAGCCAGATTACTACAGTTCCAGCCACAACCTCAGCTAGAGTTAGGTTTTGACTACCAAAGTAAGGGCGATCGTCAAGTAAATTTTCGAATAATTTGAGTACTGTTGAAATTTTCTGCTTCGCCTGCTCGATTTTTTCGGGATTTTCTCCAGGTAAGCCTAATATCTGAGGTAAAAATGTGGTGGTTGCTGGCAAAAGCTCATTTACAGTTACCAGTTGTACCATCCGTGCGATCGCTAAATCCTTGGCATCTTTAGGCAACATCGCAGGTGTGGGATATTTTGCCTCTAAATAGTCCAGGATTGCTAAAGATTCCACGACATTAAAGCCATCATCCACCAAAGCTGGAATGTGGTGGAATGGGTTAATTGCCAAAAACTCTGGTTTAAACTGCTCCCCATCCAGCTTTATCTCTACTAATTCAAACTCAAGTCCTTTTTCCAGCAGAGTAATCCAGACGCGGCGAGAGTTAGGAGAAATAGATGAATGATAAAGGGTCAGCACCATAAAACCTCACAATTTTATCAGTAGAGTGGGTATTGCCAATCAATTTTACACCTTATACTCAATTAAATTGTTCTAACAAAGTCTCAACACTAGCATTGTGATCCAGAAAAGAAAATAAATGCCAGTAGCTGAGTTTTCCTTCTTTATCTAATACAAACTGTGCTGGTAAAGGCGCTCCTAGTGCTTGTCCTACTTGATAGGTACGAAAAACTCGACAACTGGGATCGCTCAATAACGGCATTTTTAAGCCTAAATCTTTCACAACAATTTGACTCTGCCGTTCATCGGTACTAGTAATCATTAAAACTTCTATATCGCGATTTTTAAATTGCTCATAGTTCTCATTCAAGGCTTTGATATGAGGAAAACAAAATGGGCAATATTGTTTTTCAGTAAAGATGCGAGTAAAGGCGAGTAAGACTGGTTGCTTGCCTTTATAATCAGACAATTTTACTAAAGTTCCGTTGGTAATATCTGGCAGTTGAAAATCAGGCGTTCCTACTCCAAACCTGAGTTGATTTCTAGCTGGAACGGGTAAAAAATTGCGGAAGAATCGCTCATTTAATAAGCCACTAAAATCAGTTGAAGTCAACATATTTTTAACCCTAATTATTTAACTGACTTTTCACAGCATCTAGAAAACCTCACTTCTATTTCTCTCTCCTAAAAGAAAAGAGACTTTGAATTTTCCCCCTTCCCTCATTGGGAAGGGGTTAGGGGGTTAAGTTTTTGGTAGACTTTTCCACATAACATGAAAAATCAGAATTATTTAAATACGTAAGAATTCAGCACCCAGGAGTCAAAAGCCAGAATATATAAGGAGTTTATTAAAACTAGGATATTTCTTTATCAAGTCTTTATTTGATTCTTTAACTATTCTGACTTCTGAATTCTTACTCCTGAATTCTTACTTAAATACTATTTTATGAAAAAACCACAGATAGATACAGAAGTTGACACTGTTTCATGTGTATCTCTGTTTATCTGTGGTTTTCATTGATTTTGCTCTCAACTCCAACAACTTAGATTAGAGTTTGCTAACGGAATTTAGACAGCAGAGAAGTAAACTTTAGACTTCACTGGGTCAGGATTCATTGTCTTGTCACCAGGTTGCCAACCAGCTGGGCAAACTTCATCGGGGTGAGATTGAACATACTGAATTGCTTGTAATGTCCGCAGGGTTTCATCAACGCTGCGACCAAAAGCTAGGTTGTTGATGGTAGCGTGCTGTATGATACCATCTTTATCGATGATGAACAGACCACGCAAGGCAATGCCGGCTGCTGGGTCAAGAACATTGTAAGCGGCGCTAATCTCTTTCTTGATGTCTGAGACTAGAGGATAATTCAGGTCGCCGACACCACCAGACTTACGATCTGTTTGAATCCAAGCGAGGTGGGAGAATTCACTGTCAACGGAAGCCCCAAGGACTTCAGTATTGATTTTCTTGAATTCTTCGTAGCGATCGCTAAATGCTGTGATTTCAGTAGGACAAACAAAGGTAAAGTCTAGTGGGTAGAAAAACAGGACGACATACTTACCGCGATAATCGGAAAGTTTGATTGTCTTAAATTCCTGATCTACCACAGCCGTTGCTGTGAAATCGGGAGCTTGTTGGCCAACGCGGAGGCTTCCTTCGGTTCCGTAAGTAAGGGACATTAACCTAATTCTCCTTTATCGGTTTATTAGCGTTGGAATACGGGTCAAGTAAAACTCGCCCATCCACGCTTTCACAGTTTAATTACGATCTGTTACGACTATATCATACTCATAACGATTTTGAGTAACCAATGCCTGATTTAGATACAAGAGAATGGTTACTTACCAATGGCTTAGGAAGTTTTGCCAGTGGTACGATTTCTGATGTCCGCACGCGCACCTATCACGGTTGGCTGTTTACCGCTACAAACCCGCCTTCTGGGCGGACTCTGCTGTTTTCACACTTAGACGCTAGCTTAGAAGTATCGGGGAGCGTTGTAGCACTGGGGACAAATGTTTGGGGTAATGGTCAGATTGAACTGACAGGCTACGAACTATTGCGCTGTTTTGATATTAACCCAGTTCCAAAATGGATTTGGGGTCGAGATAACTGGCAATTAAGCAGACAATTGGTGATGCCTTATGGGTTAGTGGAGGCTGGGGACTGGGGACTGGGGACTAGGAATGAGGAACTAGAAATAGCGAAGAATGCTTCTCAATGCCCAATGACGGCAGTTGCTCCACTACAGCGCTTCGCGCATCCTGCGGCGGGGGAGACCCAAAGACCGCACTGCCTCCCCAATGCCCAATTTTGCGATCGAATCTTGATCCAATATCGCTATGACGGAAGTGATGCAGCAATTTTACGGCTGCGACTGCTGATCGCAGACCGTGATTTTCACCACCCACAAATTGCTAGTTCAGGATTACAGTTCTCAGAATTGCTTGGGCAACAGCAAATCTGCCTGCAAGCAAAAAAATTGGGTAATTTCGGTATACCTTGGCACTTGCGTTGGACAAAAGGAAAATATCAACCAGATGCAGTTTGGTATTGGAATTATGGATTGTCTGAGGAGACAAAACGGGGATTAAGTGACAAAGAAGACCTCTACAGTCCTGGTTACTTGATAGTCAGACTGCAACCAGGAGATGTAGTAACACTAGAAGCACGAGTAGGTTTTCCAAACTTGATGGCAGGTGTTCTCACTTCCGAAACCTTTGCAGAAGCCGTGGAGCAAGAGCAAGACCGGCTCTCCCAGATTTTTGGATGGAGTGAGGGGGGTAGAGGGGCAGGGGAGACAAGGGGACAAGGGGACAAGGGGACAAGAGGTGAGAACTTGAAACAAGTCTTTCCCCTTGTGCCCAATTCTCCTTGTCCGCAAGTCATACCCAATGCCCCATGCTCAATGCCCCATGCCCAATCCCCAATCTGGCAACAACTACTTAAAGCAAGCGATCAGTTTATCGTCTATCGAGCCTCAATTGCAGGCCCCACAATGATTGCTGGTTATCACTGGTTTAATGAGCGAGGGCGCGACATATTAATCGCCTTACCTGGATTGGCACTAGTTCCACAGCGCTTTGATCTGGCAAAAGGAGTATTACGGACTTTCAGGCATTACTATCGCCACGGTTTGATGCCTAATGTATTTCCTGATGCCGATGGTGAACCACTTTATAACAGCATTGATGCGGCGCTGTGGTGGGTTGAAACTTTAGGGCTTTATTTAGAAGCTACTCAAGACTGGGAATTTTTGGCAGAGCAATTCTCTGTAGTCCAACAAATCCACAAAGCCTTTGTTGGTGGTACACACTACAATATCCAGGTTGATGCTATTGATGGGCTAATTAGTTGGGATGCTCGTGGTGTAGCTCTCACATGGATGGATGTGGTAATTGGGGCAAATCCCGTTACTCCACGTCACGGTAAGCCCGTGGAAATCAATGCGCTGTGGTATTCAGCTTTATGTTGGTTAAGTCGGTGGGCAGAACGCTTAAGTTCGCTTGAACTTGGCGATCCAGTGCGTCTGACTAAGCAAGCACAGCGTTATGCTTTGCAAGCACAAAAGGTTAAAATCTCGCTGCAAAAGTTCTGGAATCCTCAGTTGGGTTATTTGTACGATACTATTGAGCCGGACGATCGCCGGAATTTTCAAATTCGTCCCAATGCGGTTGTGGCGCTGTCACTGCACCACTGTGGATTTTCTGCCCAACAAGGGAGTCAGATACTAGATTTGGCAACTATCAGCTTGTTGACTCCTTATGGTCTTCGCAGCCTCGATCCAGGAGATCCCGAATACAAAGGGAGATATGAGGGTAATCAAGAGCAACGTGATCGCGCCTATCACCAAGGCACTGTTTGGGGTTGGCTAATTGGGCCATATATTCGGGCTTGGCAACGTTTTTATCCACAACAATCGCTGCCTTGTGATTGGCAACCTCTGCTAGATCATTTCTTATCTGGCGCTTGTCTTGGTTCTATTTCTGAGATTTTTGATGGCGATGCACCTCATACACCCAGAGGTGCGATCGCTCAAGCTTGGTCTGTTGCCGAAGTAATTCGCCACATACAAAAATAATTTGTAATTTTATGATCGCCTGGAGTTGTGGCAACAGGGAACTGAGCCGTTTTTAAATAATTATTTACCATGTTAACGATTACACTTTTCATATTTTTTAATCATTATTCATCGTCCAATACTATTCAATTTCATCTTCAATAAGGGTAGATTTTATTGGTTATAATGCTAATAATCAGGAGAGCATAAGCCAAATGTCACCAAAAACTTTTGATATTGCTGACTTATCTGATAATTTAGCTGATTTATTGTCAGATATCCAAAATAATGTTGAAGTTACCCTAACTCATCAGGGTGTCCCTTTGGCAAAAGTTTTGCCTTTGACTCAACCTGAGCCTACAGTTACTAAAGCTGATTTAAATGATGCCTTAAAGTCAAGAGTTGCGGGTTTTTGGCAGGGAAAAGTTAAGATTGCTGATGATTTTGATGAGACTCCAGAAGAAGTAATTGCAGCATTTTATGGGGATGAGTAGTGAGTTTTTTGTTAGATACTCATATTTTATTGTGGTTTTTAGAAAATGATTCTCAATTGTCAGATCGGGTACGAGAAGTAATTACTAATCCTGTAAATTTAATTTTCGTCAGTGCGATTAGTGCTTGGGAGATTTCAATTAAACAGTCTTTAGGAAAGTTAATTGCTCCTAGTAATTTGGAGGAGGCTTTGCGCTTCAGTCGGCTTGAGGTTTTGTCTATGACATTGGCACATGCAATAAAGGTTGCTGATTTGCCTCTACACCATAAAGATCCTTTTGATAGGATGTTAATTGCTCAAGCTTTGGTAGAAGGTTTAACAATAATTACAGTAGACCAAAAGTTTAAATTTTATGATGTGCCATTATTCTCTGATGATTTTGGGTAGCTTAAATATGCAAAAATTTCAGAACTCTAGCTATCTCTAGAATAATTGCTACGGGTTTACTTTATTTGCTGATTGTTTTTTGGTGCGATCGCTTTCCTGTAGGTCGACTTACCGACCAGTCCACACTTTATGTCGATAACAATAACACTCGTTACTGGTTCTCAACTGAGCCTAGTTTCACCAGACTTGCACAAGACCGAGCCGAGCAAATCCAACAGGATCAGGATAAAGTTTATAGATAAGTATTTGTGATTACCATTGAACAAAAGTCTAGGAAATCTTCATCTTAAACCAATACAGTTCAGTTAAGCATCTCTTTCTTCTCTCTGCGTTCTCTGCGCCTTCTCTACGAGACGCTGCGCGTTGGCGGTTCGTTAAAAAACGACATTTGGTAACAGAGTTTTAGCCTTAACTGAACCGTATTGCATCTTAAACGACCTTTCAAGACTTGAACTCCAACTTTCATGACTATCACGTTGTTGAATAGGCATAGTCATTTGATAGTCGAAACAGTCTTATATTAGAAAATTAGCTCCTTAGTACTACAGATGACTAGAAGCTGAAACTCTTATATAATCGTTTTTTCAAAATGGCTCAGGTTGGAATTGAACCAACGACCTCAGGCTTATGAGTCCCGCGCTCTAACCAACTGAGCTACTGAGCCATATATCTTCAAATCATAAACTAGTATAGCATACAAATTTGCTCAATACTAAGATTTTTGCAATTTTCTTACAGCTTTCATCCCTGTTGAGTTTATAGAAAGCAAAAGAGGGAGGTAAACTCCCTCAACAAAACAAGGCAATGATTTAGTTACAGATAGCCAAGAAATTATATGCGATCCGGTAACATGGCAATTGGGTTAACAGCACCCTTACCTGATGGATGGATTTCAAAGTGGGTGTGTGGGCCAGTACTGTGACCAGTGCTACCCATTAAAGCAATTGTTTCTCCTTGACGTACCTGCTGACCAGGTTGCACTAGAATCTTGCTGTTATGAGCATAGCGAGTCGTGCTGCCATCAGGATGGCGAACTTCGACAAGGTTGCCGTAGCCACCATTGTTCCAGCCTGCTTTTTCTATCGTCCCCTCAGCTGAGGCGACAACTGGCGTGCCAGTGGAGTTAGCAACGTCAATTCCTTTGTGCATTCTACCCCAGCGCCAGCCATAACCAGAGGTAAGGGTACCTTTGGCGGGCCATGTGTAAGCTACGGTTGAGGAAGATGGAGGAGGTGTCAGTTCGTCAATGGGCCTGGGCAGATATTGATCCACTGCTGCCAAAGGCGGTACTATCTGTGGGGTAACTGTGGTTCCCCGCATCTTTCCTAAAGAGTCAGAGGCATTTACTCTTCCAGGAGGAGTTGCAACTCTTGTAGGAGATTTAGTGCGAGCGGGAGTCCACTGACTAGCAGAACCGAGATTGGGCAAGAATTCTGGGTTTACTGGTTCGGTAGGACGTACACTAGTACGGAATTGGGGCTTGATTGGTTGAGCGCTATAGGTAGCTCTAATAGGTGTAGGAACTGGAATTGGTATCGCTACACTATTTGGTCGAATAGCAGAGTTAGGTACGATGAAATTATTGGGAGTAGAAACAGGAGTGAGCATTGCAGCGTTAGTAGTATCGCTAGCTGCTGGCACAACTAAATTACCAGACTGTTGAGCGCGGTATTTCTGCTGTAATCTCTGAATTTCCGCTTGCAAGCCGCGCAAACGGTCATTATTATTTCCCCGTGCTACCCTATTTGCTGGTGTTTTAGGCTGTTGTATTTCAGCAAAAGCTGTTGGCACTGGATCTTCACCACCAACACCATAAGACCTAGTAGGAGTGGTAGGGCGTACTTCTAAGTCAGTGGCACTATTTGCCTGAACCTGATTGTTCGCAATTACCTGTTTAGGGACGGCAACGCTGCTGTTGTCGGCAATAGATGGTGATTGTGAAGTAGTTGGTAGATAGGAGTTGGCACTACCGATGTTCATAGGAGAGGTAGCTACTTTTGGAGTTTTGCTGGACTCTACAAAAGTAGGACTCGCTACAGTGGGTTGACTCACTACAGTAGGTTGATTCGCTACAGTTACCTCAACTTGACCAGCAGGAATAATTAGTTGTTGACTAATTTTCAGTTCATTGGGATTGTTGAGGTTATTTACCTTAACTAGTTCTGATACTGAAGTATTGTATTTGCTGGCGATCGCTGCTAGTGTATCTCCAGGCTTAACTTCGTAGGCGGTTCGAGCCGAAGACGCAATAACTGTTGGTGTAGCTGGTACTGGTGCAATTGCACTGGTCTGATTCTTCTGTTTTAACTTCGATATCAAGTTCGCTTTGCTTGCATCGTCAGAAGTATTCGGCTGGACTAATGCAGTTTTTTCAACTCCAGTCGTCGGCTGTGCCAAACCAATATCAGCTAGTGATGGGTTTTCAGTTTCCCCAGACTGTAACTGTGCGAGACTTTTTCTTAACCGATTAGATTTTTCTTGTAAGCGATTTAGTGCAAACTCTTGTTGTGCCTTAAGTTGTGCATTTATTTCACCGTTGACTGCACCAGATGTTGCCACTGTTTGTGGCTGGGCATTCAATAAAACATTTGTACTACCAACACCATCAGCACTATAGTCAGACAAATTAGTGACTGTTGGGAAACTAGTCTCGGCTAATGTGTTGTTCAATCCCTGTGCCACTTGCGGCTTGAGGTTGGTGGAATTTTTATAACCAGCTGTTGCTTGGGAAAATGTTTCTGATGCAGGAATTTGCAAAGACATTCCATTTGCCGCGACTTGCCATTTAGCTTCAAGCCCAGGCACTTGTGAGACTGCCGTTGGTTCCACGATCACAGGATTTTCCGGCACGCTCGCTGATGAGACTGCTTGGGACTCCAGCTTTGTGGAGGCAAATTTCACTTCAGTGTCAGGAACAGCAGGAATTGAGGAGGAAGCCTTTTGGCTGCCTACTGGCACCGCTGCTTGGGCTTGATCGCTTTGTCGAGTCACCAAAAGGCTGGTTGCTCCCATAGAGATTGCCAAGCCAATCATGGCGGCTTTTGTCCGCACCCGGCGGTTAACTTTTGGATTCATCACATTTTGCAGTTCTACCGGGGCATCATCGCTGTTGGGGTTATTGTTCAACACAGCTTTTACTCTCTTTTTTAATGCTCGTTTCAAAGACGACCTCCTATGATCACTAGCGCTTAACTGACCTCGATTTTTCAGTTGGATACTAGTCAATGATTTAGATCACAACAAATGATAGATCAAGATCACATTCACCAGAGATGCTTACGCAAGATTAACCTGCTTCTCTGATTTAGACAAGTTTACATGTATTAGCAAAACTTAAAGTTTGCTGTGTTTACTTGTCCGAACCACTCCTAACACCACTTAGGACGTTTATAACTCTTTACCATTATCCGCGCTTGTCTTGCGTCAATCACGGGTACTAGACAAATGATTTGCCTAGTCTATAGTCGCTGCCGAAAAATAAATTGCTGCGACTTCTGGAAAAGTGATGCCCCCTGCTGTAGATATCTTCAAGATATTTCTAGCCCATCAGCCTTCTCAACACGAGACTTTACGTTGATTATTCCCTAAAAAACAACCGTATTAACTATCGTCTAATTTTAGGCTGCTTTTGGGAGTTCATCGAGCAAAAACAGCTCAAATACATGACATGACTGGATTTTAGCGCTTTTGTTCCCAATTTAGGATGCCTCAAATTCATCAAAATCTATCATTCAAATTTGGCATTATCTCAAGTTTTATATATAAATTTCTTATAATAACCTTCCTCTATTTGTAAGTATCTTCCACTACAATTAGCGAATAAACCCAGAATTTGGTATATTCTTTTACATATTTTGCCGTAAACAAAAAAATCTTGCTGTCAAAATTCTCCAGTTTAGATAGATGCTTGTAGAGACAATAAGTAAATATACTTAGCCAATGAAGGTAAACAACTATTGTAGATAGCCTAACTGACGACGGGTTTCAAATAAGCCAATTGCCACACTGACTGACAAGTTCAAGCTGCGAACCCCTGGTTGGCTCATAGGAATATACAGAGTAGCATCGCAATCTGACAAAATTGTTGGTGGTAAGCCCGTAGTTTCACTACCAAACAGTAGCCAATCATCGGCTTGAAATTGAAAGCTGACGTAACTAAAATTCCCACCAACCGTATAACCTAACCATCTGCCTCCACGCTCTTGATGTACGGTTTTAAAGGCTTCTAGGGATTCGTGATAGTGGAGTTTGACATAAGGCCAGTAATCTAAGCCGGCTCTTTTGAGGTAGCGATCGCTAATTTCAAACCCCAAGGGCCCTACCAAATGCAACTCTGTACCTGTTGCTGCACAAGTACGAGCAATATTACCTGTATTAGGAGGAATTTGTGGGTTAACTAAAACGACCTGGGGCATTGTCCGTATAATCTACGTATTGTATAAAACAATTTCTTGTCAATGTTAAATCTACCAAAGGGTAGAGGCTATTCATAGGTTTTGTTAATAATAATCAAGCATCATCCATCGATTAGATTTTTAAAACAATAGCACAAACCCTCCCAGAGCAATCCCTGAGAGGATATTTGTCTAAAATTGGTAAATATTAAGTTTTATGTAGAAAGATTAATTACTTATGTATTTTAGGGCTGGTAGTATGTCCAAAGAAATCTACCATTGGGTATGAGGCATGGGGCATGGGGCATTGGGCATTGGGCATTGGTTATTAATTCATCTCCCCCTGCTCCTCTGCCTCTTCAATTAAGCTAGTAGGGACGAACACAATTTGTCTTCGAGTTCGATTTCGCGTTCTTGGGTGGCAAGAATAGCCTGAGTGATGACGCGCTGGCTGTCAAAACCGACTGTGTGTAACTGCAACCACTGTTGAGCCTCATTGCCTTCGCGGAGAATTTTGTGCAATGGGGAAAGGAAACAGCTAAAGCCTCGTTGTTTAGCGATCGCCCAAACATCTTGGTACATTTGGGTAATCCAATCTCTGGCTAGGATGCTTCTACCATCTTGCCAATGCCTCAAATGAGCATCAAGACTATCAGCCGCCGCCGCCGCTTCATTTTCAGCAGTCAGGGTGACGAGTTCTTCGTTAGAGAAAATACTTTGAGTTAAAGGATCGATGTTAGGATTTTCGATTACTTGCAATAAACGCGCTTCTAATAAGGCGGTAATGGCTAGCAAGGCAATGGGATCTGTGACTAAATCGCAAATTCGTAGTTCTAGGCGATTTAGATCATAAGGGCGGCGATCGCCATTTGGTCGCACCGATGTCCACAAATGCCGAACATTTTGCATGGTTCCGGCAACGAGTTGATCTTCCACCCACTGGATATGATCGGCGTGGCTGGCAAATAACGGTACATGGCTAGGCGTTTGCGGAAATAGGCCCCAGCGAGTGGAGTGATAGCCAGTAGTTTTGCCATCTAGGAAGGGAGATGAGGCGCTAAGGGCGAGAAATAGAGGTGCTTCCATACGGATCACCCGACACGCCCGCATTAATACTTCTGGATCGCTGATGCCTATATTAATGTGTACGCTGGCGGTGACTACTTTTGTCCCGTAGGTGTTCTCAATGTAGTCATGATAGGGATTTACTGGATCGGAACGCAGAAAGCGATCGCCGCCACCCAACGATAAAGTACTTCCCGGTATCAAGGTGTAATCGCCCAAGTGATTGAGGTAGTTTCGCAACTCCCGCCGAGGACGCAGCAAGGCACACAATAAATTTTCGTAATTATGGGATGGTTGAGTTATGTATTCGACATTGCGGCTATCTGGCTCCCGCATAAATCCATCCAAGGCTGCAATAATTTTGTCGGAGAGACCGACGATTTCACCTTGAGGTGTGCCAGTATATATCTCAATCTCAAAGCCTTTTAATAAGACCACCTTGTTCTCCTCGGCTCTCTCTGCCTATAAATTGTATCGAATTAGACGCATCTTTAGGATCTATCTTTCAGTCAATCAAAGGTTAAGAATCATGTAATTAATAATTCATGCCAAATCATGCTGACAGATTTTTTGGCTGTTTTTCAAAAAATTCTTACTACTGAAATTACTGAATGCTGTGCTGTAAGTAATCTGGAAATTGAGGTGAAGTGTATGTTTCCAGAAAAAAAACAACCTAATTTACAGCAAATACAAAAAAATATCTGCGTAGGATAGGGTCAGACAATGGTCATTAAACACCCAACTTGCCTGTATTTATTCTCCTATTAACCAGACGCAATTGCTGCGATCGCTTCAAATATTTTACCCAAGGTTCCTCGGACAAGTGGGAAATTGCATTTAGTGACAGTGTTGCCGTAAATATATCTCTTCCACTAGTAACACCACGGATGCCTAAATTTTCTAAAACAGCAGTTGCAGCAGAGTCTAAAATTGGTTCAGTATGGATGAACACTTCTAAACTCGGTTCCTCTGGGTTTTGAACATCATTCAGCGCTGTAGCAAGGGCAGCATCTAGCTTTTGAAAATCCATGAGCAGTAAGTGGGTAAAAAGCAGGCAATTTTTAACCTATCGTGTAACTAACATATCAAACTTACGAGTTTTTATTGCCTATCTCTGTATAGATTTAATGGGTGATTTCCTATGTCCAATTACAGATTAATTACTGTTCTCTCTAGCTTTGAAGTTTTTTGAGAGCCTAAACGCAGATTATGCTTCTATATTAATATTCCCTTTCTCGATGAAAGTACCGCTCAAAGTTGCTCTTTAAAAATCAGCATCTAAAGCAGTTATTCCGATTTAAATTGCCTCTGTTAAGTCAGCATTTTTTTAATTAGCGCTGTTTAATTTGGTAGCTGTATAATCTTCAAGAGACGCGATATATTTATTGTGTTAAATGTGTTAAACATATCGCATCTCTGAGGCTAATTACAGATTTAAAGCGTTAATCACTCCATAACCCCATTTCTCATCAAATGTCCCTGTGGGTTTTCCAGGAATTGCACTATTTTTACGTAGCAAGTCTTTCACAGCAGCCGGATCGAGATTGGGATCTCGCTGCAATAGTAATGCTACTAACCCACTAACAAATGGTGTCGCCATACTCGTACCAGCCTGCACCACAAACTTGGAATTAATCATCGATGAGCGGTCAAAATTTGCATCGGCAGAAAGTGTGGAAATAATCATTGCTCCTGGTGCTGCTACATCCGGCTTGTGTCCATCATTTCGGAGTGGGCCTTCACTACTGAATTCCGAAATAGTGTGCAATTCTAATCCCATTTCTCGCACTTGGTTATCAATATCTGTGTACTTGGTTTTAGTAGTATAGGCGGCAACTGTAATTGCACTGCTGGCAGCTCCTGGCGAACCAATTTTTAGCGCATCTTTCACGCTTTTACCTGTAAAAAACACTGATGAAGTGTCATCTAATGTCCATACATCTAAACGTGTGTCAGTTGCAGAACTGTTGCGAACTCGCAGTTGCCAAACACCTCCCATAACTGGCGAGGAGCCAATACCCCGGATTTGTACAAAGAAATTATGGTCGCCATTGGCTTTATCTGGCGCTGGTGTCGCTAATTGCACCCTTGCATCTGGTAACTGGTAATCTTGTGCGGCATTACCGTCAGTAATTATTTTTTGGAATGGGGTGACAAAACCGTTAGGACTCCGCACAGACACTTCTAATTCGCTGTCTTTGGAATACCAGGCGTTTAACCAAACTATGCCTATTTGATTCAAAGGAACATTAAAGCGCATACCACGAGTGCGTCCACTGGGTATTATCGCTTGTCCATGAATGTTATCGTTTCCTTCGTTACCCGCAGCACAGCAAACAATTCTTCCAGGGCCAGTTTCCGCGTCAATAACTTTGGATAAGGAATCACTACCATCATGGGCATCAGCGTGTCCACCCAAGCTGAGATTCACCACGGCTGCGCGTCCTAACTCTCTAGCAATTCGGAAAATGTAACGCACACCATCAGCAATATGGGCATCCTGTAAATCTGACCTGACAACAACTAATTCCGCTTCTGGTGCTACACCGCCATAGCTAGCATCGGCACCGGCGGCAATTCCGGCAACATGAGTACCATGACCGCCAGTATCCTGAGAAATTGTCAGTTGCGCTCCCGTAAATTCCGCCCCATAGCCGCCTTCCGTTACTCCTGGCCCTGGCAGTGTTTGATCCCAAATGTGTAAAATTCGTCCAGCAAAGGCGGGGTGTTTCGGATCAATGCCACTGTCTATAATGCCGATGATTACTCCTTTACCAGTCAGTCCAGTTTTGTTCTGGAACTCCGGGAGTTTGACTGCTCCCATTGCAGTATCCATCCTCAAATGAAGTTTGCGTGATGGCTTGATGCGTTGGATAACATCTTCTTCAGACAAGACATCTAAACTTTCTATCGGTAAAAAAGCCGTCCGCACACTCCCAGAGTTTTGATTGACTTCAATGTTATATTGTGATAAATAACTCAAGTCTGCATCAGGATCGCAATAGATAAAAACGACGCTCTTTGTTGGCTTGACTGGGCTTTTGTGGGCAATGATGCCAAGCGATCGCTTGTGTGTAACTAAAGCTTTATCTCCCTCATTTTGATAGTCTTGAAATGCCAACAGTAGTCCGGGAGAAAGTTTTTCGTGTCTCATTTTTACCTCAAATTCAATTTATTGGGTGCAAGCAAAGTAGTTTATTAGCATAAGTCGCTTTGGCATTAATGCAGACTATGCAGTTTGTTCGCCTTGATTATTTGATGCGACTATAGTTATCTATTTTTTTATAGATAACATCAAATAAGCTTAGGAAGCGGGAAATAATTCCTAAGACAATTGCTAATTCATAACTCATATTCCTGAATTATGTCTCCTAATAGTGATTTTCTGTACTTATAAGACATCTTTGAGCAGACGCATCTCAGAATTACTCAAGACTGAGCTAACAGGTAATTTTTATGGAGCTATTAAACTAATTCACTATTTGCCTAAATCATTACGGACAAAGTTAAAAAAAATAAAATTAAGAATAATTAAGTAATAAATAAAAAAGATAAATTTAAGAAATATTAAATACTAAAAAGTTGTATACTAATCTTCTTTGATTTCTGTGTGCTGAAGCGCGATAGGCAATAGGCAAAAAGGCTCTTTGAATTGTACCTAGCTTCGCAAAAATCTAAAGAAGATTCCTGTAGCCAAAATAGTTAAATTGGTATAAATTCTTAATAACTACTGGCAAATTACAGATTCTCTATCATAAGTAAGAGCCATAAAGAAGCTAATATTTGCAACGATCGCTTCTGAACGTACAAAAAGTTATTCATGCAAATTCAAACACCAGATTGGGTAAAGCACGCTGTTTTCTACCAAATTTTCCCAGATCGCTTTGCCAGAAGCAAACAGCCGCGCAAACGACTGTTGCGCGAAGCCCGTTGGGAAGATTGGGACGCTATACCAACCCTCCAAGGTTATAAAGGCGGGGATTTATGGGGCATCATGGAGGATTTAGACTACATCCAGAATTTGGGGATTAACGCGATTTATTTCACACCTATCTTTCAATCCGCCAGTAATCACCGCTATCATACCCACGATTATTATCAAGTTGACCCGATGCTGGGGGGCAACGAGGCTTTTAAGGAATTGCTAGATGCAGCTCATCAACGGAATATCAAAGTCGTTCTGGATGGGGTATTTAACCATTCCAGCCGTGGCTTTTTCTTTTTCCACGACGTTTTAGAAAATGGCCCGCATTCGCCTTGGGTGAATTGGTTCAAAATAGAAGGCTGGCCCCTTTCACCTTATAACGGTGAATTCCCTGCAAACTACGTGGGTTGGGCGGGAAATCGCGCCTTGCCAGAATTTAACCACGACAATCCAGAAGTACGAGAATACATTATGGAAATTGCCGAATATTGGATTAAATTCGGCATTGATGGTTGGCGATTGGATGTACCATTTGAAATAAAAACTCCTGGTTTTTGGCAGGAATTCCGCGATCGCACTAAAGCCATTAATCCCGAAGCTTATATTGTGGGCGAAGTGTGGGGAGATTCCCGCCAGTGGTTGGATGGAACGCAATTTGACGGCGTGATGAATTATTTATTTGCTGGGCCGACAATTGCTTTTGCAGCTGGCGATCGCGTAGTCTTAGAACAAGTCCAAAGCCGCGACTATCAACCCTACCCACCCTTATTTGCCACCGAGTACGCCACCAAAATCCAAGAAGTACTGCAACTTTATCCTTGGGAAATTCAGCTAACTCAACTCAATTTGTTAGCAAGTCACGATACAGCCCGATTGATGACCATTGCAGGCGGTGATATAGCGAGTGTAGAATTATCGACTCTACTATTACTCACCTTTCCCGGTGCCCCCAGTATTTACTATGGTGATGAAGTTGGCTTACCTGGTGGTATAGATCCCGACTCACGGCGTGGCTTTCCTTTAGAGGCTAACTGGAATCAAGAAATTTTCAATACTCATCGTCAATTAATTGCCATCCGCCAAACTTACCCAGCCTTGCGTACAGGTGATTACCAAGTCCTCTATGCTCAAGGACAACTTTATATATTTGCACGAACTTTAGGCACAGAAGAATTGATAATTGCCATCAACGCTGGTACAAGTTCAGCGACTGCAAATGTAGATGTGGCTAGTTTGCATACTCAACCCAACCAGCTGTTATATGGTACTGCTGAAGTTGAGTGGAAGGGTGAAGAAGAAACTCAGCAATTGTCATTAACTCTTCCCGCACGCAGTGGCTGCATCCTGGGAGTGGGGAGTAGGGAGTAGGAGGATAAGGGAGCAGGGGAGGCAGGGGGAGAAAGAATAAATAATGCCCCATGCCCCATGCCCAATGCCCTTATTTTCCGGCAACCATTGCAGGCATCAATACCTCATCAATAATATGGATCACGCCATTGTCTGTCAAAATGTCCGTTTTGATAACATTGGCGTTATTCACTTTAATTTTGCCATCAGCAGATTCAATGGCTACAATTGACCCCTCAAGCGTCTGTGCCTCATTAATCTGTACCAAATCATCAGACCGAACATCCCCACTAGCGACATGATATGCCACAATTTTCTGGAGCTTGGGAATGTCTTTTACTAGGGAATCTAAAGTTCCTTCTGGCAGCTTGGCAAAAGCTTCGTCAGTTGGTGCAAATAGTGTCAAAGAACCAGGACTCTTTAGAGTTTCTATAAGATTTGCAGCTTGAGCAGCTTTCACCAGGGTATTGAAGTTTCCCGCATTGATAGCAGTTTCCACAAGGTCAGCCATAAGGATGTGTGACTTTAGTCAGATAGTATTATAAGTAACTTATAAAATGACTAGAAGGCTCTTAGCCTCTATCAACAGAAAGGTTGCTGGCGATTAAATACACGGCAACAGATTTATCAGTACTGCTACACTGGGGAATGACCCCAAGAACCACTGATTATGCTAAAGCGTTCTAAGTTCGAGACAACTCAGTCTCAGATTATGCACCGAGCTGAGGAACTGATTAGTGCAGCCTCAAATCGTTACCGCATTACGGTTCAGGTGGCCAATCGTGCTAAACGTCGGCGTTATGAAGATTTTGAAAATAACGAAGATGCGATGATGAAGCCAGTGCTAAGAGCAATTATCGAAATGTCCGATGAATTGACTCAACCAGAGATTATTGGCGAACTATAAAAAAAGGCTGTAGAGAAGGCAGGATGAGCAAACATCAATCGTTCATTCAACCCCTACTCAAGTCCTGGCAAACACTCACTGCCTTAATGGTAGTGGGTGTAATTGCTTTGAGTTCAGGGGCGGGCAAATCAATATATACAAGTTTGTTTAGTATCCAACCTGCTTATGCTCAGAGAATCACACCTAGTGATGTTTGGCAGTTGGTATACCAGCAATTGCCAGATTTCCCACGAGAAAACAAGTATATTAGCAAAGAAAATGGGAAAGTTGCCGAAAACAGCACCCTGGCAAATCGCCTGATTAGATATCACATTTATACCAAAGGGCGGGCCCCAGTTTATCGCTTAGATTGGAAGCTGACTTTAGCTGATTACCTGGGGGCGAATGAAATTATGTATGATACTACCTATCCAGGCTATGATTCACTACGGGAAAACCCTATGGAAGGCGATCGCAAAGCCATAACCCGTCTCACCCGCAGCCAGCGAGATGCCCTAGTGCAAGTCTTAGTCAACATATTTAATCCTACTTCTCAAAATACCCTATCTCCTAAACCGAATACCGCACCTAATCCTAGTAGATCAACTACCCCACAGCCATCCCAGCGAGGGGGTGCCGAACTACTTAGATAGTGGGAAATTTAGGAGTTATAAGTTGTAAATTCATAGCTCCTAACTTATAACTCCTCAGTTTTAACTAAAATATGGAACGCGTTGTAAAAACCGGATTTGGTTGGCGTATTGGCTGGAATCCCCATGCACCTGAATTTAAAGGTTTAGTCGGTACAGATGATTGGGCAATTGAGTTAACCGAAGCCGAGTTGAATGATTTTTGCCGTCTACTAGCACAGTTAGCAGACACCATGAAGCAACTTGCAACGGAATTAATGGAAGAGGAAAAAATTGCTTGTGAAGCCGAAAGCGATTTATTATGGATGGAGGTAGAAGGCTATCCTCATGATTACAGTCTGTGCTTCATTTTGACTACAGGGCGATGTGTAGAGGGTAAATGGAGCGCTTCTGCGGTTCCAGATTTACTGCAAGCAGCTGGGATGCTTAAAGTTTTTTAAATGAGCCTCTTGATTATCTGAGAGTTTTGTTATATGATAGTAATTCTGACCGGGGCGTAGCGCAGCTTGGTAGCGCGCCACTTTGGGGTAGTGGAGGTCGTGGGTTCGAATCCCGCCGCTCCGATTGATGATAAGCCATGCCTGCTAGTCTTTTTAAAAGATTGGCAGGTTTTTCAATAAGCACTGACTATTAGAGTGCTTATATATCAACAGTCTTTTGCTATTTGCATAACTGAGGTGTACTCTACCAGTATCGTGTCAAAGCAGCATAGTTGCATAGAAGTTGCATATTAAATTTATTTATAAAATTCTTATATAGAATAACAAAATTGTATCTAACAACCACCGGAGGCATTTAAAACTTAAAATTTTATTATTTTAATTAATTATAAAAATTCAGTTTTGCATATTTTCATCTTATGTATAAGTACGTGATAAATATATGCGTAGTATTGCATAGACGCTTTTGCGTTAGAAAACTAACATCACCTAGATATAGATAATGCACACTTACTATGCTAAAAGTTGCATACTTTACATACTTCAGTATATTGCCATGCAAATTTTTATGCTTGCTAGAGAATCTAAAGGAAACGGGACTCTATAAACTAATAAAAATAGTGTTAGAAAATGTCTCATTTCTACTTTCCATACGTTATTTAACTACTCCGACTGGGAAACATTAAGATGTAAGGCAAATCTGCTATAGCCTTGTAGCAGCTATCCTGTGGTAAATAACTCCTCTCAGATTGAGCTACACAGTCTTTATTTTTTGTTTCAGGTTCATAGTCATTTTCATAAGTTAGAACCTATAATGACCATTTTTAGATGGAGTAGTGCTGTAAGCGTAAATGGTATGGAAGTTAAAAACCAAGGAATAATCACGGTCACACTGTCCAGAACTTTAACCTTGCTACTATTGGCAAGCTTCTATTTTGCCAAGTTTTAATAAGTAATTCTGTTTAAAAGCGCTATGTTTGATAGATTGCAGAATGCTTTTTCTCTATAGCTTTGGTAAAGCCCAGTTTTCATAACTTACTCAATCAAATAAAAATAAAGTAGAGTTTTTAATTTAGAGACGGGAATACTAGATTGATATTGCTAAGGAGAATCACCATGTCTGAAGAAACTCAAAAACTGACTCCTACTGAAGAAAATTTACCACCTTGGATTAAACTAAGACTTAGACAAGACGAATTTTACTATGGTCTACTTACTACAAGTGGTACTGTTATTGGGATTAGTAGAATAAATGAAGTTACTTTAATGCCTGACGGTTCCTACTGGATAGAAGTAAATTTATTAGTTGGCACCCCACCTCTAAGCATCTCAAATATGCCTTTTTTAATCGCACCTTCAACTTACCCGACTGCAACAATAAACAGTAGTCACATCATTGCTGCTTTTGATTTAGGGCATTATCACGAAAACTAAAATTAGCTATTAAACTTAAGTTGCAATTTATACTAGCCTCGTTTAAATTAAATAGACGGGGTTTTATTTTGCTAACTAGAATCCAAGTTCTTATAAGTAGTACTACTTTAGTAAACCTATATTTCCATAATTTATTAAAATAATTTTAAGTGTTTATACGGTTAACTTTTTATTAGTACATCTATACCATCTTAGAACTATAGTTTGGAAATAAAAGATGGTTGCTGGAAAATGTTCAAAATGTGATTCCATAATTACTTCAATAAATATTGAAAATATTGCAGGAAAGGTAAATGGCAAAGATGCATGGAATTGTATTTCTTATAACTGCCCAAGATGCAACACAATACTGAGCATTCAAATTGACCCAGTAGCATTAAAAACAGACACAATTGACGGAGTTGTACAAAGGTTAAATCGTTAAACCACAGCTATTCATACTTTGATTAATATTTTGATTAATACTTCTGTACGAACCTCGTTTAAATCAAATAAACGAGGTTTGTGCTATTTAATTATGAGTACATGGTTTCTGGCAACTTATTTCAAAATGATTTGCTTGGTGGAAATATTTGGTTAGTGATTAGATTTATTTTGAATAAAATTCGCTGTTTTTTCTCCAATAGGAGAACACGACCTCTAGAACCCGCATGGTTAAGCCATTTTTACTTTCCCCGTAGAGCCTATTTTTTAAAATTAAAGCTTACGGGGAAGGAATTATTCTCAATAAGAGATAACTATCGTCAAGCTAGTTGCTGGGTTATTTAAAACTTGCTATGAATTGAAATAAATTACCCACAATAAAAAATATTATCCCTCCAATAGTTAATAAACTAGTGAAAGTATTATCTTTTTCTGCTAAGTTTTCTATTGTTCTTGCAATATCTATTAAGAACAAAGGAACAAGTATAAAAGTTGCATATACAGATGTTATTAGGAAATATAAGCTCATAAAACGCATAAATATTGCTGAAAGTAAGTCTGGTTGTATACCTATTTTTACAGCCGAAAAGAAAATTATTGTTATAAACCATGAAAAGGATAAAGCGAAGTAATAAAGTGGTCGTAGATTTGTATTACTAAATTCATTTAATATGTTTTGATGAATTCTGTTTCTTAATGAGTTAGTTGTAAAAGTAGCTATTCTATCAATATAATTTTCAATAATTTGTGCTTTATCTTTCCCAATTAAGTCAGGTGCCAACATAAAACCAGCTAGAAAATTAAGAACAATACCAATACGATTTAGCCAGTCAAAATCTATTTTCATAAAACTTATATTTAGTTAACTTCAAAATATATAATTCCCAAAAATCCAATAAAAAACACTATCTTGTTACAGATAGTGCCACAATCCTTACAGTGACTAACTTTGATTTGACAAACTGCTATTATTTATTTACAGTTTCTTTATTTTTATCTTGACCATTTCTATTGTCTTTACCGTTGTTCTCAACAGGTTTATCAACTGGTTTATCAGCAACCTTATCAGCCACTTTAAACAGTTGGATGGTTTTAGCATCTATCTGCCAGAATCCTTTACGCTTACCTTCAGTAGCCTTGCTTATCTTAGCAATGTAGACATTGTTTTCAATTGACTCTAAATATCCTTGAATATCTAATTACATCCCTTCTTCTACCGCAAAACCTTCATCATCTTCATCAATATCAGCTACTTCAAAACCTTCTTCATCTAAAGTAGTGCCTACTTCAGGCAATTCAAAACCTAGCTTACCTAGCGTTAAACCTAGTAAGTTGTCAGGGTCGTAGCTAAAACCCCTTAGTGATTGGGATGATTTTGTCAGTACCTCTTATAGCACCTTTAACCACAAAGTTAAGTAAGAACATACTCCATTCTGTACCGTTATCCCGATAACCTACTTTGACTTCATAACCTATGAAAGTCAGTCTTGCATAACCATCTTTGTTCAGTGCGGGTTTAAATGGTTGTGAGAACATTCTATTTATTCTTTGGTAGTTTTGATTAGGCAGTTTAAAGACTTACTTAGGTCAATGCATTAATGAGTGACTGAAAATTTTTTCATTCAATTAAACCTTTATCTTTGTAATGTTGGATTAACTCAATTACAGCTTGTCTAATTAACGCTGCTTTACTATTGCCAGTTTTGACGCTCAACTTATCTAAACTATTTTTAACATCATTAGGGATATCAACCTTAATTCTCGTATCTTTTATCATTTAACTGTTGTAATTTAGCCTTAGTCATCCATAATATGACCCCATAACAATAGTATAAATATAACAATTTGCTATCATCAATATAAAAATATGGCAAAGTATATAACTTAACCTTATGATTATGAATTATTTAAATTTTTTCTCAAATTTTTAGGGTTTACGTACTGGATACAATTTACTATCTACGTATCCTACACCAAAAATCTAAACACTTGCAGCATATATTACTGTTAAAGAAATGAGATTTTAAGGACTTTGTAAATATTAATTAAGAATTATTGCTTAATAGTATTCACTCTTTTAAAGTTAAGCGTGTTTTTATATACAAGAAATAAACAACGTTGTTTTCATTACTAAATAACTTAAAAAAGGAATTTATAATAATATTTTGTTTTGCCTAAGCTTCGACTTTACGCCCATTTTAGCGTTATTTAAATATATAATTATATTACTTGTTACGTTTTTCTTTTGTGATATACTGAATTTCGCGTTATGCGATTTTTGATGTGCTATATACATATAAAGATACTTTAATACTTACTAGTAAATACTTAAATAATTTATACTATTTCTGTTACATTTTATATTCGCTAATAAGATAGTATTGAACTGTTGTATCAACAATAAACAGTCCATGATTTTTAAAGTAAAACCATCTTTCCGAGATGTAGCATTAATTACTGTAGCTGTGATTTCTTTATTAGGTCTTCTCGGATTAGCATTTGTAGATACCAATAGCCGCCAAGCCTTCTTAAATATGGCTACATTTAGTATTGGTGCTGCAATAGGATATTTTACACCCGGTCAAAAATAAACCCCTTGTTAGATAACAAAGGGGTTCATTTGTTTTAGTTTGATTTTCCGAAACATCCTTGCTTGCTAGTAACAAGCAGGGATTTTTATTACGTCCATTTTTTATTTTACTACTTTATACTCAAATGTAGTACTTTTTAAAAAGTCAAATACTTTGTATTAATGATGACAATTTTCTAAGTATACTTTTCCTTAAATGTAAACCCTAGCAGTTATTACTAGGGTTAAAAAGAATATTTTAGAATGAGTTAATCTTCTTTTATATTTTTTAAACCGTATCTTTTTTCTTTAATTTCCTTTATACGTTTATCTATGAAAAGTATAAACTCTAACTCATCTAGTTCTTTCATTTTCTCTAATGCAAAATCTATTATTACTAATAATTGATTGGGGTCTATATTCTCTAATTTTATATTGTTATTCAAATTTTCGATTATCTCTCCTTTTAGTTCTTCAGTGTCACTTACAATTGTTTGTTGGAGCATAATTAGTTTATTGGTTTTACGGAAGTTTGCTTTATTGTTCCTGTTTTTCGTTTAAAAATTGATATAGATAAAATTTATTTTTACTACTAATCTAAAATGTACTTATTACATTTATACATTATAAAAAGATAAAGTATTTATTTAGTCACTTTTTGTACCTACCTAAGCTTTTAGAGATGGTCAAGTTGTCGGATTTTTCGACAACTTCATAAGGGGGAATTTTCCCCCTTTTAACAATGGTCAGGTTGTAGAAAAATACAACAATCTCATAACAGGCTTTTAAAGCCTATTTAAAAGGTGGTCAAGTCCTCGGTTTTTGCGATGACTTTATAATACGGGATAATTCCGTATTTAAAAGATGGTAGGCGACCACCTTATAGAGCTTCATTCGCTGCCACTGGACGGTAGGGATTTTTTATACCTACTTATCAGAATTCTGCTATAGTATCAACGTGTTATGTAAGCAAATAGATAGCTAGATAGAACATTTACTATAAAACTAATCACAATAGACAATATAAACTCTTTCCATTTTTCATCTATTTTTTTCAGAGTAGATTCTTTATCTTGAATTGCTTTATCTGTTAATAGAATAAAACTTCTCTTTTCATTATTTGCTTTATCGATAACTATTGCAAATATTATAAAAGATGCTATTAATGAAAGCAATATATAAATAGCTGCTAATAAGTAATATCTTGGTGTTTCTCCATTTACTATGTATTGTGCAATTATATTTATTTTTTCTGGTAATGTTTGTATTATGTTTAAATCATAATTTACTTTATTTAATCGATTTTTTATAAATGCATTACTAGCTAAATATGTTCCTATAATAGAACCTAGAAAAAAACTTGTGCCAGAAATGGCTCCAATTAATGTACTATGTTTATGAACAAATCTTTTTTGACTATTTTCTATTTTTATTAGAGAATTTATTTGAGAAGCTAGTAGAGATTGCATATCTATTCCCCATGTTCTAGCTGTATATTTTATTGATAATTGAATAAAATTTTTATTTATATTATAATTTTCTAACATTATTTCATTCCTTTTATTTCTAGCTATACCAGCTAATTCATGAGAAGCCGTCTGTATGTGTATATCTATAGTTTGTTTCTCTGGATGTTGTTTATTATTAAAATGAATTAAATAATCCCAACTCATATCCAAAGCTGTTGGAATAATTGGTCTGATTTCCCGATAAGTAATCAATTCTTGAAAAGAGTTTAATAGTATAGATGAATCATCATTAAAATAAATTTTAGATTGAAAACTAATAAGAACAGCTTGATTTTGTTGAGTTAACCTTTGGTCTATTAAATCATTAAAATTTTGTATATCATTCCAATTTAACTCAAAATTTCCAGCAATTACTTTCTCAATAGTTTGCGGTCTTCCTAAAAGAGCTACAATAAACTCTTGAAATTGGTCTGAAGCTATAGGTAAAGTTACATATCCACCTGTATTAGAATTAGTGTTAGAAATACTTATAAGTTGATTGTTTGGATTACTTTGATTTCCTTGAGAATTATTGTTCATAGTAGATATGCAATTTACTAGTAAATAGTAACACTTAGTTTTTGAAGCTACAAGGGAAAATCACACCTATTTAGCAATAATTACTCTAGAGTAGTTTTCTTCATAATAGAAATGTCTTCAAATCCATGTCTCCCAACTGGAGAAAGCATCGATAACCCTGCAACTGTTCCAAATTCTTATGCCCTGATATCTACTGAATTACCCGTAATGGAATGTGGGCATTACTCATCTGGGTTAAATCATTGCGTCTAAAGCTGTATCTCTTGCTGAGTCAGAACTTTTGACGCGTCCATGCCGATTGACTTTCATTGCCAAGACTGTATACCCTGTGAACCTGAGCCTATTTTTATGCTGCAAGCTAGCCTTACACACACTCTCAATTAGAAGCACAAGGCGATATTAAAGCATTAAAATTAGCTCAGAAAATTCTTTTAAGTGAAATTTTGGGACATAGTGAAAGAGATATAACTTTCCAGTAAAGTTACGGTAAGCTTTCAATCATTTTCTAACTGATAAACCCCTAGAGTAGCAGCTAGGGGTTTTATTTAAATCAATTTTCTAACAGTTCTAAAAGACTCCCCAATAACCTGCTTTCTAAAACCATTGTCTTCTCTCTGTTGCTGTAAATTCTTACGATTCGCAAAACTGTAAAAATCCCTTAATTCTCTCTTTTCGTCATCTGTCAAAGGTTGGTTTTTTCCCTTGATACGTAATGCAACAATTCTTGTAGGCAGCTCATCTGAATAGAGGTTAGCAGTTGGTAATAAAGGTACTGCCATCAAAGCAAAAGTAGTCAATATTGGTTTATAACTGTACTCTAATCCTTGAATTTGTGGTCTAGTTTCGATTGGTACACCATTATTAATATGTGGCGTATTCTCTATAGTATTCGTTTTTACTCTTGACACTTTCATCCTGTTAAATTGATGTCTACGTATAAAATAATTTTGTATGTTCATGGTTCTTCATAATCCATTTATTTATGCTATATTTGTATTATAGTAGTTTTTATGTATTACAATTAATGACTAAGACAATATCGACCGTTAGAAGTATCAGAATGAACAATGATACTATCCAATTATTAAAAAGTGAAAGTGCGCGTTTAGGCGTTAGCCAGAATGATTTAGTCAGAATTGGAATTAAATCTATTAAGGGTACTGACTTACAGACCTTAAAAGCTGCAAAGGAATTAGTCACCTGCTAAATACCCTACCATACCAAACACCAAAATGTATCTAAATTCGATAGAGATTGAAACTAAGCTATTTTTATGACTAGCTAAAGGTAATTACACGGATTTAGGAGGTCTAAGAATCAAGGATTAGAACATGGAAACTCAACCTTACGATGTAATAGAAACAACCATAAATTTAGACGCACAGCTTAAAGTATTGTTGGGGTACTCAAATCATCCAGCAACTATAAAACAATGGTTACGTGATTTCCTAGCTACTGTAAATTAGCTACAGATGGTTACTCTGTGAAAATGAACGGCGTACCTTTATCTGAAATTAGAAAAATTCAAGTAATGTCAAAAGCTAAAACAAACTTATCAGATGAGCAAAGGAAAGCCAGACGAATACGGGGTATTGAATTATCAAAAACTAGGGTAAAAACATAGTAGTTTTTATTATAAAGTCTACCTTACAAATAATTAAAAGGTAGATTCTATTAGTCAGTTAGCCAGAAATAAAAAATAACAGTAATAATAGTAAAAAATAATGGATACAGTCAAATATTTAATAGCTTTTGCAAGACCATTTTATTTAGATGGCAATTTTGATACGTATGACGAATTTAATCAAGTAGTTATGCCACTACTTACAGATGAATTAGAAACTGAATTTTCTAACGCTCTAAGGAATTTTGAGAAAAATAATCCCGACTTACTAAAAAAGTATGTTGAATATTTTAGTTATAAATATGAGGTTGATTTAGATACGATTTGGAATTGTTACAGTGACGATATCAACAGCAACTAAGAGAAAGAAACATCCAGATAAGGCTAAATTGGATGATTTTATTCAAAAGTGTAGGGATAGCGTTAAAAATCAAATAGTAGAATTCAAAGCTTCTAAGTTACACCCTAATGGATACTATTACAGCGATTTAACAGGATACAAAATTAGAAATTCACGTAAAGCACAGTGCAATCATGTGATACCCTTACGTGAATTAGTTTACAATTTTATCCGTAGCAAAAAGATTGACTTAAATGATATCGATTCTCTACCAGAAAGTGAACTGACAGCAATACTAAAAGACTTTGCAGCCCATCATGAACGGGTTGCAGTGCTAAATATTTTAACTGAGTCAGAGAATAAGCGAGATTTCTACACTAATCGAGAAAAATTTAGACAATGGACAGAGTTCTATACAAATTAAAATACCTTTAGCTAACCACAACTAAAGGCAATAATCGACTACTAATAATGGAAAATAAACAAAATGCAAAAGTTTTCTAGAGAAAATAACCCTTTCGCTTATACTGGTGAACTAAAACAAATTAACTACCCGAAAAACGACAACACAATGAAAACAATGAACAATCCAACTATTACTAATTATAACGAATTTACAGAATTTTATCAAGAAGATATAGGTATTGACTCATCATTTAACTTTAATGATGCTGAAAAGTTTCTAAGCGCATTGTGTGGAGATGATTTATTTACAGAGTTTGATGAATGCAAGTTTCTCTTCCAAACTTTTGATGATAATGAAAAACGTAAAGACAAAAATCTAGCTAGACTGCTTTATGGTACTTTTGATGAATGTAGAAACGAACTAGTAAAATTAAATAATAAAGGTGCTGGTATATGTGTTACGGTTAATCGAGCGGCAGGTCATGAAAGAAAGAACGAATATATCACTAATATCCGTGCCTTATATGCTGATTTTGATGATAACGGATTCCCTAAAGACTATCACTTAGAACCTTCAATCATAGTAAATACTAGTAATATCAATGGGCTACAAAGAGGACACGTTTATTGGTTGCTGGAAGATAATGAAGAACTAGAACAATTTAAACCTAATCAAAAGTTAATTATTAATCACTACAACTCTGATAACCAGGTAAATGAGTTATGCCGTGTTATGAGATTACCTGGATTTTTTCACAGAAAAGGAGAACCACAGCTAGTTACGCTTGCATACTGTAATCCCAGTATTAGGTATAGAAATCAAGATGAAGTAATAGACTTAATACCTGCCAAAGTTGATACTCAAGAACCTGAAAAGGATATATCGCCAGCATTTACTAAATGGGTAAAAAAAGTAAGAGAAGCTAAAGAAGGTGAACGAAATGACACGCTACATAAAGCTTCTTTTGTAGCTGGAGGAATGATAAGAGAAAATGTAATTGATGAAGATTATGCTGTTGAAATATTGTCTAATGCTGCTAGTGAAGCTGGACTTTCTGAACAAGAAATAAACGACACAATCGAGAAAGGTATTAAAGCTGGCAAAGAAAAAAGTAATTACAAATCTAGTATTGAGAACAAACCTAGTGTTATAAACCAAGGTGGAAAGATGAAGCAAATAATAGAACTAATTAGAGTAGAAGCTGAAGCAGGCGATTTACAGTGGAATGTATATAAAGATAGTCCTATTTACCAAGGTGAAAATGTAGAAATATCTGACATTAGGGCAAGACTAGGTGAGGAATATGACCTAGATGTGCGTACTGAAGACTTGAGAGATGCTCTCAAGTACGTTGTTGCTAAAAATGAGGCTTACCACTATAACGCTGTCACATCTTATTGCGAATCGATTATACAAAAACATGGTACTGAAGTAAGAGGTTATATAGACAAACTCTGTGATGTACTAGGATTATTAGAACCTATAGAACGAATATATTTACGCAAGTTCTTAATAGCATCTGTGGGTAGGGCATTTGAGCCAGGATGCTATTTTGACAACGTTTTA
Source organism: Nostoc sp. FACHB-133 (assembly GCF_014698055.1). Taxonomy (NCBI): domain Bacteria; kingdom Bacillati; phylum Cyanobacteriota; class Cyanophyceae; order Nostocales; family Nostocaceae; genus Nostoc; species Nostoc sp. FACHB-133. Next base: position 202,664 of record NZ_JACJSH010000005.1, on the reverse strand, counting down.
ATCTTCTACGGGAAGCAAAATATAGGTAAGACAAAGACTTTTGAAGCTTTATATGGTACTGATAATTATACGACTCTTCAGAATGAAACTAGTGATAGGGATATCTTAGCTGTATGTAGACGTAATTGGTGTAGCGAGATAGGAGAGTGGGAGCGGTTCTCTAGCAAAAGAATGCAATCAGAAATCAAAACATTTATTACAAAGTCCAGAGATGAGATGAGATTGCTATTTACTGACAATGCAAAATCAATATCTAGAAGATTTGTACTATTTGGAACTACAAATCAAAAAGATATCCTTAAAGACATTACAGGCAACAGAAGATACTGGGTATGTGAGATTACAAAAAAAATAGATAGAAAATGGGTAGCTGCAAACAGAGATTTAATTTGGTGCGAAGCTGTAGCAGCATACCAAAGTGGTGAACAATGGATACTATCTGAAACACAAGAGATTGCACAAGAGAACCATAACGATAACTACAGCGAAGAAAATCCAACAGAAAACCAACTTGTATTATGGATAAATAATCTTTATGTAGGTCAAGGTGGTACACAGTGGAATGATAGATTAGCTACTGAAGGTTTTCATCTAACTGATGCAATTACAGCAGTATTTGGAGATAAAGCAGATTTTGAAAAATCAAAATCTAAAGTAATAGCTATTCTGAAAAAACTAGGTTTTTATAGTAAGAGAACACGAATAGGTGGTATGCAATTATCATTATGGTTCCATAATGATATAGAAAAAATTACAGGTAAGAAAACACCTAAGACATTTAACCCTACTGACACGAAAGTTACTCTTCTAGAGGATTAATCACAACTGTGCAGGTATTACTAAAGACACCTGCACAGGCTACGATGTATATATAGCAGTAGCTTCAAGGTTTTTTTATAATTTCTGTACTGCACACCTGCACAGACACCTACTCAGCTATAAACTGCTCCTGGCAAGGGTTATAGAGTTTGTGAGTAGGTGTGCAGGTATATTTTATAAAAGTATATAGAGAAACTTAATAAGTTAGCAATTATTTTGGGGCTAGGCAACAACACACATACAGATATATAAAGTTATGCGAAATACACCTGCACACCTGCACAGAAGCCCAGAACGTATACACAGTAAGCGTTATACCCAATTAGATATACCTGCACACACCTGCACATAAAAAGTCAAACCATTGTAAAGTCAACATTTTAACTAACCCTTCTATTTATGGTATTTACTCCATCTAGAAAAATTAGCTAGGTTAGGAATAGAAGATGATTCTATACCTAGAGAAGTAATCATTATCCGAGATGATGAGGAAATCTTGATTTAAATAAAATTTCACCTGTATCAAAATTGATATAGGTGAACTTTAATACTTTGCAGGTAAAAAATATAGTTTCTAACGTAAAAGTGGCTAAAGTAATCAGGTTTTAAGTTTTGGCGATTTGATTTATAAGGTTTAGTTAAACACTCACAAGTTGAAATAATTTCATACCAATTTAATGAGTAGTGATAACCAGATATATAAAAAAATCAGGTAATCATCAATTACCTGATTTTGAGTATTGAATTAATTTTTAATAGAAACGATAACTAAAGCTTTAAATTTCTGGTAATTGAACATTGTTGTTGATGATATCGTCATCTGGACTCCAGTAATGCTGGTTAATCATCTCTTCTGATGTTTCCATCAATGCTGCTACTGTAGCTATGTCTACACCTTGTCTTAGGTAATGAGTGATGCTTGTATTTCTCAGGTTGTAAGTAGGTAAGTATTGTTTGACTTTACCTTCACTTACCAAGTTTTCAATAATTCGCTTGGTGTACCTTTGGGTAAAATCCTTTAGGTTTATACGATTACCTTTTTGACTGGGAAACACTAACTTATTCAGCAGAGTAGATACATAAATTGCCCTTCTGTCAAGCAATTGTCTAATCTGTGGAGTAATGGGAAACAGCCTTGCTTTGTTATTTTTTGTAGACTTGAGAATGCCTTTAGAGTAAGCTTTATCAAAGACAATAACATTATCTTTCACACAATCCCAAGTTAAAGCTATTGCATCTTCTGGTCTACAGCCTGTGAGGTATAGAAATTCTATAAAATCAGCATAGTAACTATCTTTAAATGCTGAATTTACATTACAGTACCAATCACCTCTAAAAGCTTGAATGATATAATCAACTTCTTTTCTAGAATATGCTTTTTTGCTTCTCTCGCTTTTAGGTCTTTCTGGTAACTGCTTTCTTAATCTACGCCAAATGTGAGCATGGGTTAAGTGATTTTCAAATGCCCAATTACTACAAGCTTCTATCTCAATCAACAACCTTTCAAGTGTACTAGCACTATAAAAGCCAAGTAATCTTCCTACTAATAAACAAGCATTCTCAGGTAGTAAATCACTTGCCATTAGCTTCCCTAGCATTCTATCGACATCACGCCAAATTGACTTTTTAGTAGTTTCAGCTAATCTTGCCTGTTTAGCTACTTTGTACTGTTCCCACAGGTCTTTTAAATTGAATACTATTTGCTGATTGATTGAAACAACATTGTCAGCTTGTTTAACTCTTGGCTGGTACTTTTCTAGCGTGTAATCGAAATAGCCAGCTAAAATGTCAGTTTTGATTTGACTTGCTACTCTTTCAGCATTAGCAATGGCTAATTTATCGTCGTGTCTACCACCAGGAGATAATGTATATTGCTTACCTTGGTATTGAAACCGGATTATAATTCCACCGTTATTGTTACGTGGCTTAATCTTGGGTACTCTAGAGGATGGTTTACCAGTTTCGTACATAGACTGAGTTGCATAGTTCCTGCATAACTCAGCCATGCAATTGTTCAAACCATTGGTGTATTAAGGCTTATGCGCCACTTTGGGGTAGTGGAGGTCGTGGGTTCGAATCCCGCCGCTCCGATTGATGATAAGCCATGCCTGCTAGTCTTTTAAAAAGATTGGCAGGTTTTTCAATAAAGTCTGCAAGCGATCGCAAAATCTCCAACAACAACTCATTAGACTTCTTGCAGAAATGGGGAAAATGGGGAATGGTTAAAGGTTAAAGGTATGGAATTTTACCTTCTCCTTTAACTTTTGCCCAACATCTTGCAAAAGTTACTTTTGCAAGATGTCTGTATTCCTAACTCAGCATTATCCTATTCCCAAACGTCCAGCCAAGCCGGGAGTTAGAGGTAAGAGTGTAGTAATCATTAAGAATAGGGCTAAAAGCCCCAAAGCGGCTCTAGCATCATCGGGTTCAGTGATTTCATTCAAACTGGGGCGTTCTTGATCTCGTTGCAAGAAGAAAATCACGATCGCCCAGTACATGGCAAGAGTATTACCGAGAGATACTAGTGCCAGTAAAATTAAAGTTGCGATCGTGGCGCGTCCTGCGGTTTTGCGTCCATAAATCGCCTGAACAATGCGCCCACCATCTAGTTGTCCTGCGGGCATCAAGTTCAAAGCGGTGATAATTAACCCCAACCAACCAATTATCACTAGGGGATGAACACTTACCAGGGATGACTGCAACGCCGAACCCAAAACAACTCGTGCCAAACTTCCCACCAAAATCGACCCTTGGAAAAACTGATTGGGCAATTGAAATAAACTACCTGGGTGAGAAAGTAGTAAACCTGTCACCAACATTAACAAGGAAACGATACCACCTGCGGCTGGCCCTGCCAAAGCAATATCAAATAATACCTTGCGGTTGGGTAACAAAGATTCAAAGCGGGTAATTGCCCCAAATGAACCAATTTGCACTGCGGGTAGAAAGAAAGGCCAGCTAAGACGGATTTGGTGGCGTTTAGCAAGTAACCAATGACCAATTTCGTGAGCTACTAAAATCGCAAATATCCCAGCACCTATAGGCAAAGCTTCTTGAAATCGCTCTGGATTGGCAAATAAATCAAAATTCAGCAGTAATCCCGCAGCTTCTAGATTTGTGGCAATGGTTGCTATTAACAAAATACCTGCAAAAGCTTTTTGCGATCGCAACATCGGCTTGGGATCATTGCGACTGGGTAAAACAATTACCACTGGTTTGCCGTCTGTGTTTTCCACTAAAAACAGGCGATATTGCTCACCAAGGCGTTGCTGCAAACTTGCAGTTAGACGGTTGTGAGTTTCTTCTGGTTCTCCCCGTAAATTGCCTTTGAAAATAGCTCCATCTTGATAGGCAATGGTTTCTGTGGCAAAAAACGTATCGATACCAAAGATACCTTTAATTGCATTCAAGTCCTCTTCTGGTATCGGCGGAATCTCTGGTTTCAGTTCTGCTACTGTTGGTTGTGGGGAATTTGCTTCAAGTGAGGAAGCAGCAGCGAGTCTTTCTGTGGCGCGTTGTTTGAGGATGGCATCTTGCCCAGCTGCGCGTAACTGTCTGCCCAAATAGACGTACAATCCGGCGGATGTCACCACTAAGAACAATATACCCGCTATATTGATGTAAATCCCTGCGGTAAACAATCCAAAAAACAGGAGCCAGGGAGTCATCAACACCACCGACTGTAACCAGGCTAAGATTCCCAGTTTACCAAAAGGTCTGGCGCGATAAAAGCCCCAGCCCAAAATGCCTAAAGCTACCAGTAGGATTGCCGCTAGGATAGAAGTTTCTGATAAAGTAAACATCTCCAAACCTTTGCTATTGAGACTAAGCCAGAACAAGTCCGGTATTGCAGATACACTTATTAATGTATAACGCCGCCTGTCGTCTGCCAAAATTATGCGGTTTTGCGTAGGCGTAGCTCAACCCAGGCGAGGGGTAAAAAAGTTCGTAGTCAGGACTTTAGTCTTGGATTTTTAAGCACTGAAGTGCTTACTACAAACCTAGCAAATTTGATTCACCTATCAGAACTAATGGGACAGACCACTAGGTTTTAAAAAGTAATTCTTTTGTAGGATGGGTTACAGCTTTAGCCTAATGCACCTGATCAACCGGAAAAGAGAGCGATCGCATCATATATCAATCGCTCTCTTGCCCAATAATTAATTTGCTCAAATACAGTTTGAGCAAAGTAGTCTTCTAAGTCCAATAAAGAACTTCAGCATTTGGAAAGCGCCTACTAATCTCACTCTCAAAAAAGCAACGCAATGCTTTCATTGTGTCCTTATCATAAACGTACTTCGTCCCGCCAAACTTATTACGCTTTACACTGCGTTTTGCCTCATCCATCTCTAATTTTGATTGCGGATACCAAGTTTGTAACACTTCTTTTGACCCAGGTGTAAACCGATGGGAGATTAGCTCAAAGGTAAGGTTACAGTCAAAATCCAGTGCCTCGTTTATCTGCTCAAACAAACGACTATAGTGCATTTGCCAATCATCTATCGGCATAATTGGCGCAATAACCAAGCCTATTGGATAACCGCCACCGCCACGCTCTTGTGGTAGCGCCAACCGTCGCAACGCATTCAGTCTGGATACTACGGATGCCGTGCCACCTTCAAACTTACCAGAAATTGGTGCTGCATTAACACTCATCCGACAGCGAGTATGCCCATTGTGTGGTAAATCGAGTAATCCATCCACAGCATCAAATTTCGATACCCAACGTAGATGTGCATTGGTACGAGTGCCAAAGTAACGGATACATTCAGCCAGACTTCCAGTTAAATGCTCAATACCCAATGGGTCTGTGTAACAGCTAACTTCAAAACTTGTGGTTTTCCCCTGTTGCTCGTAGTTAGCTGAATTCTCTAATATCTGCGGTAAGTTGGCAAAAACGCGGATAACAGGTGGCCCCGACAAGCTACCAGCCAAGTAGCAGTATTGACAGTGAGCCGGACAACCTTCGGCAAGGTGAAACTGCCAATCCGCAGAAGGTGGGATGGAACTCAGCTTAAAAGAACTGGGTGGTGCAGTAACCACCGCTAAGGTACGCTTGGCGATGTTGTAAGTATCACGCTCAGACTCACCGCGTAGACCCTTCAGGCGGTTCTGTGATAGTTCTTCTATTGGTAAGTTGAGTGACTGCACACGTTTAAGAATCTGCTGCCCCCAATCCTCATCTAGGGCAGCAGGTGTAAACAGTACCCGTTCAGGTATCCACAACCTTGGCGATTTTGTTTGTGTATCTGATACTGAAACTTGGTCTGTAATGGTATTCAGCAATATCTTTCTCCGTTATTTAGTTTGCTGATTTCTGCAATTAATTTTCCAAGACTTGCTTAATTCGTCGCTCTAACAAATCAAGATCCAAACTGCCTTCATCACGGTTAATTCGGCGCACAGTAGAATTAACATTAGCCAAATTAACCAATAAATCTTGAAGAATTTCCTGCTGCTGACGGGCTTGGGTAACTTCGCGTGGTTCCTGTACTAAATCACGCACGATGGTATCTTCAGCACGAGAGGCGATAATTGGATCGTTTTGCCCTTGAACGTGAACAAAGGTTCGTCGCCCTGGGCCTCGCTCCTCTTCTATTGGTATAACTGCTGTCACTTGGTCAGAACGCACATATTTGCCAAATCCCAAATGGACTAGCTCTGATGAGAGGATTTTCATATAATTGAAGCGTTATTTTTATGTCTTACTTGTATTGTAAAATCTACAAAAGTGACTTAAAGCCATAGACCATACGGGTTATACCCAATTCAAAGTAGTAGTCTCCTATCCCAACTACTGCTTGATATCTTTGTGTCGGTTACACTGTTTTTACCAGCTTTTGGGGTTGTTTTATGGTTTCAGTAAACTCAAGCTTTAAGTTGCAGTCCTAACTTTGGCTTGTTAAGTACAGCCTTTCATTAATTTGTAGCAAATTAATGAAAGGCAATACATTGCAATGCTAAAGCGTCTCTTTGCAATGTTAATACCAACTCAATTAATGATTGCAACACATCCTTGGCTAAAGACGCGATGAATCGCGTCTCTACAAATGGCCTATTTGTCGTATTCTTTTTCCAATTGGTATAATACGCATTGTTAATGCGTGCCCTTGCAATGCCAATGTGTCGGGATGAATTCTAACAGCCTCTTTCTACACTGGCAGGATATTTAATCTTGCTCTGATTCAATGTCCTCATCTGCGATCGCAAAATCACTGATATAGTCGCGTACAACACGCTCAAAAAATAGGGGAGCAGGCAAACCTGTCCAATCGCTGTAGTGACCAAAGCCATAGCGCAGTGACTCCACAAGGGCAGCTAGATCATCAGCATTATCTTCTGGTTGCCTCAAGGTAACAACAATCTCAAGGGGATTTGGAGAAGGCCAGCGACCTACAAATGGAGCTTTTGTAGAGAGTTGACTTATCTTTAACCCAGCTTTGTTGCTTAGAGTCTGGGTTGAACGATAACAACTTTGCCCACGTGAATATTGATGTGGTGCTTCACGTGCCACAGATAGATAAGCCACACATCCAGTTTGGTTAGTAGTGCTGAGTCGAAATAACCCAGTCGCACTAGAAGCTGAAGGAATTTTAAGTGTAGGTGGTAATTTATTTAGTTCTTCTTTAGTTCTAGTATCTTCTAAAGAAGTCTCTATTAAATGTCGGGCTTTTTTCTCAATTATTCCAGGGGCGAGTTCTTGGCGAATGCGAATTAGACGTGCGCTTTGCCATTCATCCTGCATATTCTCAAACTGCTGGCCAAGGTTAATTTGATTAGCATTAATTCTGCTATCAGCAAGCCAATCCCATAGTTGGACGCAGTTGGAAGAATCAATCATAACCAATGGTTGCATCCCATCTTCCACAGAGTTAGAAATAATCTGTTTTACAAAGTCCATGAATCGAGTTTTAGACACATTACGCTTCTCAGCCAGTTTGATTGGAGTAAGTTGGGCAATAAAAGCTAGTGCATCACAAAAGCTAAACCACGGGCTGATTACTAAATTTCCTTTCTCGTAAGCACAGCAAAGCTCACATTTCCCTGTATCTACTTTGAGGCGCATTACCACTGCTAAAAATGTATTCTCAATAACACCACGAGAGCGACCCCTTTGTTTACGGACGATTGTGAACCCTAAAATTTCTTTTGGTCTAGCTTCTGGTGGGATATTTTGTAAGTACTTGTCAACCTTTTCTTTTACACCATCAATCCGACCAGAATGAGCCGAGAACAAATCTTTCAGAGCCGACTGCATACGATGGAAGAAGTCTGCAAGTTTGAGATGTTTTGTTTTATGTGTCTTTGCAATGGGTAGAAGAAATTGCACGCCACTACCAATTTTTGCAAGTGCTTGGCGGGTTGAAGGCTTATTAACTTTATCGTCAGGTTTAACAGTGTTTTTACCAGTAGGATCTGGGTAAAATTGCCGTGCCATTATCAAGGAGAAAGTTGGTTTATTGGGGTCTTCAATTTGTTTCGCAGTGGATTTCCATGCTTCAATTCGCTGCCGCGATCGCTCCTTATTTTTCAAGTCTTTTCCAGGTAAAATCTCTCGTGGCCCGTGAGTATTTTCTGGCAAGCGATTAAGAATAATTTCGAGCGTGTTTCCCCATAAAACTTTAGTAATTTTCTGCAATAGATTTACTTCTATTTCCAAATCAGCTTCATAAAATATAAACAGTCTCGGTTGCTCATTAGGATATAGTCGCTGCATCGCTGCTTGGTTTGCCTGAATAATGGTTTGAAGATCATTCGTTTGATTCAGCGTAAATCTATTAAATTGAAGAGCTTTTCTTCCCGACTCAATCTCTTCTAAACGAATGTCAAAGTGTTTGCGTAGTAAGCTATCTATCTGACTTTCGTTGAGTTGATCGAGGTATTTTGCGGTAAACTCCAAGTTGGAATTTGTTTCATGATCTTTCAAAACCCCACCAAGCAGTGTAGGAAGATTAATCATGCGTGATGCTGTATCATCTAGTTTGTGCTTTGATGGTACTTTTGTGTAACCATCGAATATTTGGATTCCTAATAGTTTAAGAATTTTAGTGATCGCTTCCAAGGCATCTAATTTATCAATTTCTGGTACACCTGTTTCAATACCGTATCCTTCTGAACTATTTTCCTCTTCTTCTGAATTATCTTGAAGTCCATTACGGTAAGTAAGAACTACCTCACAGTTATCAGTGGAGGCTTTGCCCAAAGCGATTTGTTGCCCATCAAAAGATTCCAGAGGCAGTTTCAATTCTCTTCGCAGGATTTCAAAATCTGTATCTGTTGCCCAACGCCAATTCTTCTTCTCTTGCTTGTTATTTTTATCTTGTTCGCATTTTACTCGATAGCTAAAGGCGCGATCGGGATAGTCTTGAGAAAATATGAAACCGCTAATATTCCTACGATCGTATTTAGGATCTTTTAACTGAGTAAACCAGCGACGTTTGGAAACCTCAACTTTCACCAAAGGTTGAGGCAAAGATGGATAAGTCACAACTTCCAAGCTCACCACAAAACTGAATTTCCCTTTTGTGTCACGTAAGGTTATCGGATCGGTCATTAATTCTACAATTCCAGAATTGCTGGAAATAATCCGTTTTATCGGCCCTAACTCTGAAAAAATCTCTTGTCCAGCAATTTGACGAGCTACGTAATCTACTATCGCACGATAGGCATATTTATCTGTTAAATCTTTTGGTTGAGTTGTACCTGTCTGTTTAGACCAATTCCAAGGAAATACTTGAGATTTAAATGGAGAAATTTTCAGAAGTTCTCCTCTTTCCTGCAAATCTTGCAAGCGGTCAATAATATTCGTTGATATGTCTTCTTTTTTTGCAAAAGGTCTGAGATGATTTGTAAGCCAGTCGTTAATAATTGGGCGAAGCATTTGATTGATATCTTCTTCATTACCACAATTTAGGTAAACAAAAGGTTCTGGCTCGCTACCCCTTTTAGCATTATTCAATACAAACTTCGTAAGACCTACGTCTGGTTCAATTCGCGCTGCATTTTTTAATACTACTTCTAGAAATCCTCGAAATGAAGCATAGGGGAGATTTTTGACATTAGTTACTTTTTGAATATCTGCAAAATCTAAGGAAGCAGCCTTTGTCCAAGCAAGAGTAAAACCCTCTATGATGATTGGACGCAGATCATCAGGTACAGTGAAGGCTTGGGTAAATCTCTTGACAGGCTTGATTTGCCCTTGCTGAATATAAAACTTATCTGAAACTAAATTATCATCAGTTTCTTCGTCTTCCTCTTCTTCAGATAAATCTTCTTCAAGTTCAATTTCATCAGAAAAATTGTCGCTCATTTTTACATCTCCAATAGTGTTGAAAAATCATTGAAACCGTCTTCTTCATCCGTAAAATCTTGTGAATTAGCTAGTTCATCAGGGTATTTTACTCCTTGAATGCGTTGTAAAGGTGTTAGAAATGCGCCGTAAAGTTCTTGATAAATTTCCCGAATTACAGGATCGGGGTGATTGACACATTCTTCTAAAATGATTCGCATCTGAACCAGCATACTATCTCGCCCAGAATCGCTTTCTCCTTTTGCTGAATTTTTAGCCCAAGCTGCATCCACAAAGTAAACTGATACCGGGCATCCATTCCGCATTCCTCGTCCAATTGTTTGTAAAATCGCAACCATTTGATTAGCTGTAAACGATTTGAATAGTTCAGGGCCTAAACGGCTAGCCATTAACGGTTCACGTAACAATCTATTGGCAGTTCGCCAAAGGTCTTTTCTTGATTGCTGCCAAGAAGTTGCGATCGCATTTAAATCTTCTGTTTCACTAAAAACTCGACTATCAAATTCTTGTGTTGCCTGTCCTGCCAAGCTGTACAACAGCTGCATATCATTCTTTGTCGGATGAGGACGAGTCAGGAAATAAATCGAGCCAATTGCCGCATCTAGTTTTCTTTCCCCTTTGGTGAAAACGATGTTCACACCTCGACCAATTGCCAACATGGGAAAAATTAAAATATCACAGTTTTCATCGTCTCCTAATGCTTCACACTGAGCAGAGGTGATAAAATCCGTCGGTTGTTCTCCATCTCTGAGGGATTTAACAATTGCCTTTGTATGCCGCCCAACTTCAGGATGATAATCATTGATATATTTCTTGATTGTGCGAACCTGATCGTAACTATTGACAACTAAAGCAGCTTTACGACGAATACCAAACTTGACATCAAAATTACGCATGGACTTGTAAATTTCAGATTTAGTAATTCCTCCGCGCACAAGGGCATTCACCATCCGCTTAAGATTATGGTTTTGAAGTTCGCCAGCACCGCTATATTTGAGGGGTTCATCACCACGTTCACTATCTGGAAACCATTTGAAACGATAAACGCTCTGTTCTGGTTTATGTTCTGACTGACGCGGTTTTAGTAAATAATGAGGGCCAGCGTTAATGTGGTAGGCGGGACTAGCTTCTAAAAATGAAGTTGCTGAAGTAATTAAAACGGCTGGGCTTTGATGTCCATCATCTGCGTCTAACAACCGATGAAAGCGATGCATTAACATTCGAGGCGCACCAACAAATGTAATGTAGGACAATTGCACATTTCTGGCGGCGGTACGTGTTGTTTGTGCTTTGGAAAAACTGTATCGCACTCCAGAAAATGAACCTAAAATGCTTTCTGGAATAAATTTTCGGAGTTCTGGTGATGCAGTTGACTCCCCAATGGTTTCACGAATGAATCCCTCTGCAACCATCGTTCTAGTTCCTGGTACAATTCGCTGGTAGCCCACAATTACGAAAGTAACAGTTATAAGTAATTTAGCTAAATCTTCTGCTTCTATTGTTGATAAATGATCTGGAAAACAGAGCTTGAGAAATAATTCAGCAATTTCTTCTACGATCGCATCACGTCGCTTAATCAGATTTTCAGCCAGGTAACGGCGAAAATGACTAATGAGAGTTTTCCATTGCTTTTCAAGGGTTTCACGGTTGTAGCCTAAAATCCGAGGCCACAAATCTGCTTTAAAGTCTTGAGGGTTCTCAACACCTGTGCGATCGTAGAAGGCGTTATATGCTGCTGCTTCCCAAAATTCAGTCAGCGCCCGACTTTTACTAAAGCCTAGTTTGGCTTCTTGTTCATCAAGATCATTCTGCTGAGAGGATTTCTTTAAAGTATTCAATAGTTCGCTAACAATCCGTAATACAGTCAGCAATTGATTTTCGTAGTGTTCTCCCACCCGCGACTTAGACATATTCTGAAGGGTGGTAATTAAGGAAGTATTATGGTTGCCAAATTCTGACAAGTCACGACTGTAAAGTTCTACATCCCGATCAAATAATCGATAGTTCTCGCCACCAGCAAAGCGGTTATGGATTTGTTCTAGAATTACTCGATGAATGGATCGCTCTGAGCCTGAAATACTTAAAGTTGCTGCCCCATAACCATCTAACACTGATTGCACCATGTCGCCTTCGTCAAAAACAACTACGTCGAAGGTACGGGCAATTAATTCAAAATATCGTACTTGTTCCTGAATCGCGTGAGGTGATATTTGAGTATCGAGCGATCGCACATGACCAACCCAAATATTAGCATCCAACAAATCTCGCGGTGCTTTGTTTCGACCGCACATTGTCCATAAAGGACACAGGCATTTCTTCATCTTTCCCTGTTTCCCTCCGCCTTGCAATATCTCGTTGCAAGGTGCGTAACCAAACCCCCACAGGGACATATCGGCAGTTGAAAAGGCTGGTAGGACGCAGTTCATACCAAAAACTTCTGCCTGTTCTAAGGTGTGGGCAAAGCCACCATTACCTCGTGTTGCGATCGCCTCAGCAATATTATCTGCATGACGACGGCGAGTTTCATCACTTTGTCCGACAAGCATTCCCACCTTAACTTGATGAAATGCCAGTTCAGCCATGTACTGTCTAGCAACTTCAATGGAGGGAAAGACAAACATTGCTTTATAGTCATTTAGTCCCAGCCAGATAGCTATCAACACGAGAATGGTTGTTTTACCTGACCCTGGTAAACCAATTAAGTGCTTGATGTCTTCTAATTCCAACACATCATCTTCTTTCCGCAGACCCTTTCCAGCCTCCGATACCATGAGGTCAAAGCGTTCAAAACGATCTGCCCAACTACCAGATCGTCGCTCAGGATCTTGCCTTTCACGCTCGTCCATCTCAATAGCCAGATCGCGCAGTTCACTTAGGGGAATGCGAATTTTTCCTCTTGGTTGGCGGTTGAGGGAATGTGTACGACGCGCAGCAATAGGGGCGGTAATCGGAGTGATTGGCATCCTTACTGCTGTTGACTCTTCACCTAACGCAACCGCCATCTGCTGACGAGGATCGGCAAATGTAAAACCATAGGAGTCGTATGGCAGAGGGGTACTAAGAATTTGACGCGCTTGTGTAATTAAAGAATCTTCTAAAGGGTCTGTTCTTTTAAATTGAAGTGTTTCGATATCAATTTCATACGTCCCTTTAGTGTGGTTGCAGTAATGATGATTGTTATAGAGAGCAATTGCGTGTTTAACTGACTGCTGTGTAACAAAAGTCAGCGACATCTGCCGCATATTGAAAATGGCTTGACGGGCAGGCTCTAATGCAGGTGCATTCAAAATGCTTGCCATGCCTGACATCACTAGCGGCGCATACTCCAGTGAATCAGTATTAATAAACTCCTTCATCAAGACGCAATACCAGCAAATTCGGTCTGCACCTTTCCAAAAATCAGGTTTGGTTCGCATAAGGCATCTTCTTTAAAAAATCAATTACAGAGGAAACCGACATAATTTCTAAACTGGCAGGATCACCCTTTTTATCTAGTGTTGAGATTAGGGTAGAAATGTAGCTTGGGTTATCTTCAATTAAGCGATCGCTCACAGCAAGAATCCGGCGGCGATAGTGAATCAGCCCGCCAATACTACGATTGAGACGCAAAGCCAGAGTCACCGGACTTGTGTAAGATTTGGCATCAATTCCAATTGCCCGTTCGTTAATCGCCACATCACATAAATCAGACTCCGGGTAAAGTTCAGCATTGAGCTTACTTTGTCGGGCTGTATCAAAAATGGCTAATTCGTCAATTGCTGGGCCTGTCCAGTAGGTAAGAATTCGTGGCTCGGCAATTCGTAAAATGTCTTTGGGATCTAGTTTTTCAGATACTTTTGGTGAGTTGTGGCCAATGCACTGGCGAATTGGACATCGCCCTTGTGAAAAAAGTTTTTTGTTGGGATGCGATCGCATCAATGTGCCACAGTGGGCGCAACGGTGTGCTAGTCCATCAACTAGCCAGATATCTGGCACTAAGTTGAAGAAATTTTCAACGATCATTCGCTGTAAAGGGGTCAAGTCATTTTCAATCAAGTAATCTAATAGTTGCCGTTCTCCTATCAGAGAGTACCTACCAAATAACTGTCGTAGCGCGGTGTAAGCTTTATGTTGGCGACGACCACCCAATCGTTCAGTTGCTTCGCATAACTGAGTATATAAGCGATACTCAATTACATTGTCTTCCCCAAAAGCTCCGCTTAGGTTGGCAATCTCTGCACAGTCTGAGGTGGGTACTCGCAAATCTGGATCGATTAAGGTAACGCTAGAAAAGCGAAAGTCTGATTGGTTAAAAACCCCTAACTGCCAGCGATCGCAACCAAGAGGGTATCGAGCATTATCTAAAACAGTATGTACACAAGCAGCGCGATCGCTTAATCCTTCTTCAATATATAGACGGCCCAATTTGCACATTGCTTGATATAGTTCTGGTGGTAGCGTACTATCCTCTTGGCGCACAATTTCTCGACCTGGGAGAACCCGGTCATATTGGCGAAGAATTCCCTGAGCAAGTAACACTACAGCATCTTCAGCCAGATCCATCGCTGGGCGGTGTCCTGTAGGTAAAGGCAAAGAAGTTGCTGAAACTGTAGGTAGCCAAGTAGGATCATGACCTTGAGCCTCTGCAATAATTTGCCTCTCTAAAACATCTTCACCAAAGGAAGGTAAAACTTGAGCGATCGCTGCAAGTGTCCAACCTTTCTTTAATAAGAGAGCAGTTGCCAAACCCTCCAAAACCTGACGAAAGCCAAATTCTTGTCCTTTGGGTTGTGATAAAAGTTGTTTCGTTCTCCACGAACGAACGGTACGCAAGGCAGGTGATTCTATAGATAGTTCAAGCTGTTCAATCTGGCGTTTTAGCTCCTTTGCTAGAGCCTCCGCAGTTCCCTGCCACTGACGCACGTCCTCAAAGTACATAAGTGTAATTGGATATTTTTACATCAATTACTGTTTACACTAAATGATGTAATTTAAAATGTCAATACATCAGCAAGATGCAAAAACTTCTTTTTGCATCTTGGCGCAGTACTAGGGAACTTGGTCAAAATAGTACAAAATCAAATAAATGATGGGCCATTTCCAATTTAGAACAAGGTGCGATCGCTACTTGCCGTCCTTGATTATCTAAAAATATCGCTTGATTATTATCGCTACCAAAACCACTATCAGGTTGATCGATGGGATTGGCAACAATCGCATCTAATTTTTTACTCTGTAACTTTTCTAATGCTGGGTTGACAATATCTCCAGTTTGTGCAGCAAAACCAACTAATATCTGATGCGGCTGTTTATGTTGTGCTAATTGGGAGACTATATCCGGTACAGATTCCAGGGGTAAGGCTTGGGGGAGCGATCGCTTGGGCAATTTCTCTGTACTATAATCTCGTGGCTTCACATCTGCCACGGCTGCTGACATAACAATTACATCAGCGTTGGGTAAATATTCCAGCATTGCCTGCTGCATTTGCTCGGCACTAATGACGGGAATTGCTTGCACTCCTAATGGTACATCCCAATTGGCTGGGCCATGTACTAGGGTGACGTTTGCCCCTCGGTGAAGTGCGGCTAGGGCTAAAGCCAATCCCATTTTACCTGTGGAAGGATTACCAATAAACCTTACTGGGTCAAAAAACTCCCGCGTTCCCCCAGCACTAATCAACACTTGTTTACCTACTAAATCTCGTTTACCTTGAGTGTGTAACAACGATTGGATGTGAGCCAAAATTTCTGGAGGTTCTGCTAATCTACCAGCACCAATGCGATCGCACGCTAGTAAACCTGATGCTGTATTCATTCCATGATATCGGCTATCGATCAATAGCTGTTGCCAATTTCGCTGCACCGATAGCTGTTCCCACATATCCGTATTCATTGCGGGTGCTAACAGCACGGGACAAGTAGAAGCTAGGACGGTATTTGTGAGTAAATTATCAGCCATCCCGTAGGCTAATTTTGCTAATGTATTAGCTGTCAAGGGAGCAATTACCATGACATCTGCCCATTCACCCAACTCAATATGCAAGGGACGAGAGTGAGTTGGTTTCCAGAAATCATCATCGGTGTAGGCGGGATGACGAGATAGGGTAGCCATTGTCAGAGGCGTGATAAATTCTTGCGCCGAACGGGTGAGGATAATTCGGACTTCCACCCCAGTTTTAAACAGCGTTGAAACCAATTCACAAATTTTGTAGGCGGCGATACCGCCACCTACACCTATTAGAACCCTGTTCAATTTTGGATTAGTCATGGTAAAAAGTTAGGAGTAAGTAGTAATTTAGGAGCAAGTAGTTACGAATATTAATTGCCAACTCCTAACTCCTGTACAGACGCAATTAATCGCGTCTCTCCTAACTCTCAACTACGCTTCATCGTAAGGTTCTAAGTCTAAGAGGTAGATATAGGGTTCAACTAACTCTGGACGCTGAAATGCGATCGCTCGTAATAGATGCCAATCATTTAAACCATCAAAAGCATTACTGTAATTATCCAGATCCAGACGTGTAGCCAGTTCTTCTACTTCTGCCGCAGTTATGGCAGCAATTTCTTTCCTGGAAATGCTTAGAGTTGTCATAATGCTCGCCCCTCCCTTATGCAGCACTCGCTTTCAGCATGGGTTAAGTTGCGCTGAACGCAGCCACCCTATATATATTACTCATTAGAAGGCATGGATTTCGTGAAAATTTTCAGCATTTATACCAGAATTTATAAAAAATTCGTAATTCTGACTAGCTAATTGTATTTACAACAAAATTCCGCAGCACCTTTAACGTTTGTGGATTTATTTCATGCCCCATGTCAAATTCATGGTATTCTGCCGCCATTCCTAGAGATTTTAAAGTATCTCGTGCTTTTAAAGCAGCTTGCAGTGGAACAACTTCATCATATTTCCCGTGGCTGATTAAAGTCGGCGGAATATCTCTTTGATCTGCCGTTAGTGCATCAGGATGTAAATACCCGCTCATTACAACTAAGCCTGCTAGTGGCAATTTTGAGCCTACATCTAAAGTCATTGCTCCACCTTGAGAAAATCCACTTAAAATAGTGCGTGACAAAGGTATGCCAGTGGTACTTTCTAAAGATTGCAAAAAATCTATTAGCAGTTTCCGACTTTCTACCAAGCCTTCATACATATTTTCCACCCGCAGGTCATACCATGCCCTCCCTATAGGGGAATAGGGATAAGGATAAGGTGCGTTGGGTAATATAAACTGGTAATCAGATAAGTTGAGCAAGGGTAGCAAAGATGCGACATCCTCAGCATTAGCTCCCCAACCATGCAAAGTAACAATTAACCCTGTGGGGGGTTGAGAAGTTTCGGGGGGAACGGTAATAAATTGTAAAGACAGAGGTTTACTCCTAAAATCTACTTTTCTAATAGATCCTATCTCTTCAAACAGACTTAGTATTTAAGGGCATTTGTTGCTTACCCAAAGAATGGCTATATGTCATGGTGCGAGTAGGAAAAATTTAAATTTTTTGTTTACGAGTACATATTAGCGGAAGTGGAGTAAATCAGAAATTTCACTAAAAGTTAATTTACCTTACATAAAAACCAATTTTTGATATTTTAGGGACTATTGAATCTGAATCCCCAAAAACCATTCGCAGTCAGCATTTTTGATTTGCAAATAACTCTTTAGCCTTAGCCTTTGAAAATGATGTCGTACAGTGACAGCAGAATTTCCACCACAATCAAAATCACCACATACCACTCTACTCGTTGGCTACTGCTATGCTGCATGAACTCCAAGACTGTTTGTGCAGTTTGGGTAATTAGCTCTAATTTGCGTTCCAAAGCAGTGTGACGCTCACGAATTTCGTATTCATCCTCCAAGCGCAGATATAAGTTTTCTAGCTGTGGGGATTCCCAGAGTAACTCTGGCTTATCGATGATCTCAACTCGACCTACAATTTTATGTTGAACTAACAGCGCAGTCCCAAGTTGACGCAGTAATTCCCGACTCTGCCGTCTTTCCCTGTGTTCACGCTGGAGACTAGCTGCAAACGGTTCAATTTGGTCGAATACAGTCGCTAGGCTAGTTTCATAATGAGACAGCACAACACTTTTAGCGAGGATATCAGCCACTATCTGCAAGCGTTCTACACTAAATTCATGCAGTGAAATTTTTCCTTCCTTAACTCTCTCACTCTCTACAATGTTGAGATGAATTTCCACCTCTTCTGTCTCCGGTTCGGCAAAGGAGCCACTAACTTGAGAGGATAGTTTGGTCAAAAAGGCTACCTTTTCTACAGGCTCAAGGTTAAATAGGACAACTGCGCCATAGTCTAGCAGTACCGCACAGCCGTGTTCACCGACTGAAACCATTAATGGCATAGTCGCCAAGGAAACGTAATTCTCCAATGTCTGTAAGTTAATATCCTTACCAAGGAATAGGGCCTGCGCTCTAAATCTATCTGTATCGTTAAAAAGGAGTTTTTGCATTGTCGCCCTGTTTGCTTTTCTGTCTGCTGATCTTGGAGGTTAGCGATCGCAATTAATGCCTGTTATCGGAGATCGCTACAATCTCAGCTTACCAATAAAGCTATCTAGCACTGGCGAAGGTGCGTTTGTATTTCGGTTGAAATTGGTTACACGTTTGGGGAGAATCGTTTTATCAAGGCTAAAGAAGAGTGGGGAGTAAAAGATATTAGGCAATACTACTCGTTTCAGAATTTTAAACTGGAATTTGGTTTGGGGAAAAGGTTATTGGGTTTGGGTTAAAGGTTTTTTCTTTCCCCTTTCCCCTTCCCCTTTTCCCCTTAACAGCTATGCAAAGGAACCGACACTCACAGGTTCAGGAGCAGGCGCATTTGTGGTGAACTGGTTTACTGGACGGGGTAAACCGAGATTTTCGCGCAGTGTACTACCTTCATACTCAGTACGAAATATTCCTCGGCGTTGCAGTTCAGGAATTACTAAGTCTACGAATTCCTCTAAACCCCCAGGTAGCCAGGGTGGCATAATGTTAAATCCATCAGCCCCACCATTGACGAACCAATCTTCTAACTGATCGGCAATATGTTCTGGTGTTCCGAGAATTGTTCGATGTCCCCGCGCTCCTGCAATCCACAAATACAGTTGTCGGATTGTTAAATTCTCTCTGCGGGCAAGATCGGTAATCAGCTGTAAGCGGCTTTTGCCACCATTGGTATCTGGCAAATCCGGCAGCGGCCCATCTAGGGGATATTTGGACAAATCATGGCCACCCACTAGCCCAGAAAGCAGCCCCAATCCTACCAAGGGATGGATCAACTCTTGAAGTTGCTCATATTTATCCTTAGCTTCTTGCTCAGTCTTACCAATTACCGGGAATACCCCTGGCATAATTTTGAGGTGGTCAGGGGAACGTCCGTATTTAGCCAATCTCCCCTTGACGCTGGCGTAGAAGGCTTGAGCTTCTGCTAATGTCTGTTGTGCAGTGAAAATCGCCTCTGCTGTTTGGGCAGCTAAATCCTGTCCAGCCTCGGAAGATCCAGCTTGTACGATTACTGGATATCCTTGTGGTGGACGCGCCACATTGAGCGGCCCGCGCACCGAGAAATATTTGCCCTTGTGGTGGGGAATATGCAACTTTTCTGCATCGAAGTAAATACCTGACTCCTTATTATGCAGAAAAGCATCGTCTTCCCAACTGTCCCAAAGTTTGGTGACAACATCCACAAATTCCCTCGCCCGTTCATAGCGCAGCGAGTGTTCTAGGTGGTTTTCTTGGCTGAAATTCTGCGCTGCGGCTTCAGCAGCAGAGGTTACAAGATTCCATCCGGCACGACCACCGCTAAGATAATCTAGTGATGCAAACTTGCGGGCGAGATGAAAAGGTTCATCATAGGTTGTTGATGATGTCGCCACCAATCCGATATTTTCTGTCACTGCGGAGAGAGCCGACAATAAGGTTAAAGGTTCAAAGTGGACACTGAATTGTCCCGAACGGCTAAAAGCCTCAGCCCCTTGCCCTCGATCCCAGACGGCTAAACCATCTGCGAGGAAAAGCATATCAAATTTACCCCGTTCAGCCGTTTGTGCTAGCTGCTTGTAATGTTGGAAGTTTAGACCTCCATCAGCCGGGGTGTTGGGATGTCGCCATGCTGCCACGTGATGACCACTACCGGGTAAAAATGCTCCGAGTTTAAGTTGTTTTTTTGTACTCATGTTTGTATTTGCAAAGTCGTACTTATACTTTGAAAAAATCTGGTAAATAAATTAGGAAATCTTGGAAAGATATTTCAGTGGCATCTACTAATCTGTCATGTTTAAATTGATAGATAAGCAAGTTGGTAGTCAGGACTTTAGTACTTAGAAAATAAGGACTAAAGTCCTTACTACAAACCCTCAAAACTAGCTTGACAAAGTGCTATTTTGAGTCTCCATCCAAAGTCAATGGAAGGTTAAGCCAGCAAAGGGGAGTGGGGAACAGGCAGCAGGGGGAGTGGAGTTGAAAGACTCATCCACGAGTATTAAAGACTCATCCACGAGTATCAAAGACTCATCCACGAGTATCAAAGACTCATCCACGAGTATTAAAGACTCATCCACGAGTATCAAAGACTCATTCACGAGTGTTAAAGACTCATCCACAAGTATCAAAGACTCATCCACGAGTATTAAGGACTCATCCACGAGTATCAAAGACTCATCCACGAGTATCAAAGACTCATGCGCGAGTATTAAAGACTCGTTCACGAGTATCAAAGACTCATCCCCTATTCCCAATGCCCCATGCCCAATGCCCAAGTATCAAGTATTATGCAGCCACCGCCTCACGTCGGTTGTACTCAGAAGCGTCTCCTTTGATAGCCTCACTTTGCTTACCATCGATACCAACGGGGAGATCGCCAACAATTGTCACGCGTTGAACGTGGCGGGGCTGATCGCCATAATCTGCGATCGCATAATGTTGAGTAGCCCGATTATCCCAAAAGGCTACGTCACCAACTTGCCAACGCCAACGCACTGTATTCTCTGGACGTGTTACGTATGCTTGTAACAGTCGCAGAATATCATCTGATTCAGTTGTTGATAAGCCACGGAACTGGCGCACAAATCCGCCGATGAATAGTCCCCGCTCTCCAGATTCGGGATGGATGCGTACAACTGGGTGCAGAGTCTCGTATACAGTCGAGGTAAAGACAGCTCGATGAGCTTTGATATCTTCAGGTAGGTCGAATCCAGTTGCATAATCGTAGGCGTTGCTATGTACTGCCCAAAGTTGGTCTGCAAGATTACGCAGATGGATAGGTAAATCTTGGTAAGCAGTCACGGAGTTTGCCCAGATTGTATCGCCACCTGTTGGGGGAATGTCAAGCGCTCGTAAGATAGAGCCGAGAGGAGGACGATCTACAAATGTTACATCTGTATGCCAGTTATTGGCGCGGGAAGTAGTGCGGCCATAGTTCAGGTCTAAGACTTCTGGGTTTTCTGGCAGCGATGGTACAGTGGGGTGGGCTGTAGTAACTTCACCGAAACGACGAGCGAAGGCTACCTGTCCCTCAGCATCAAGTTGTTGCTGACCACGGAAAAAGATCACTTTGTGTTTGACTAGAGTTTTGCGAATATCGCTGATGATGTCGTCGCTGAGGTTAGAACTCAGATTAACACCAATAATTTCAGCACCGATACGTCCTGCAACTGGTTTGATATCAAAGTATTGAGAACCCATGTTTTTATCTCCAATAAATTTATGTTTTTACAAGATGTAACGCGATGTGCGGCTTATTCTTGAAACCCCTCTCCAAACCTCTCCCCGAAACGGGGAGAGGCTTTGATTCTTGCTCCCCTTCCCTTGTAGGGAAGGGGTTGGGGGTTAGGTCTGAGAGAAAACGGCGTGATATA
Source organism: Nostoc sp. FACHB-133 (assembly GCF_014698055.1). Classification (NCBI taxonomy): domain Bacteria; kingdom Bacillati; phylum Cyanobacteriota; class Cyanophyceae; order Nostocales; family Nostocaceae; genus Nostoc; species Nostoc sp. FACHB-133. The sequence continues at coordinate 180,705 of NZ_JACJSH010000005.1, read as the reverse complement.
GAGACGCGATGAATCGCGTCTCTACTGTTAAACACCAGGAGTAGAACCGCCATCAACGATAATCTCTGTTCCTGTAATCGATGCAGCAAGATCCGACACCAAAAATAACGCTAACGCGGCAATTTCTTCTGGTTGGGCGATTCTTTTTAAAGGAATACTTTGGATGTTTTGTGCCTTCACTTGCTCGACGGTGATGCCTTGCGCTTGGGCGTTTTGTCGAGCTAAAGTCTCAGCACGCTCAGTAGCTGTAGCACCGGGTGATATGGCATTAATGCGAATCTTGTACTCGGCTAACTCTTTAGAAATGCCCTTTGTAAAATTGAGTAGAGCCGCATTGCTTGTACCACCAGCTAGGAAGTTAGGGCGAGGTGTACGTCCTGCACCACCAACTATATTGACAATCCGTCCATCACCGCGACTTTTTTGATGGGGGACGACGGCTCTAACTAAGCGGATGTAGCCCAATAATTTTAAGTTCCAAGCATCCAAGAATAAATCATCAGTGGATTCAAGGAAAGATCCAGCACGGGCTGAACCAGCGTTATTAATCAAGATATCAATCTGACCAAACTGGGCCAAGGTGGTTGAAACAACTTTCTCAACATCCTCTGCTTTCGTTAAATCAGCGCTGATGGCAATAACTTTCGCGCCTGGCGTGGGTAAGGACTGGATGTCAGCTACTGCATTTTCTAGTCTTTCTTGACTGCGGGCTGCGATCGCAACATTTACACCTTCACTATAAAGGGCTTTGGCAGTAGCTAACCCAATTCCTGCACTTCCTCCTGTAACAATCGCGGTTTTACCTGATAGTTTTAGTTCTAAACTCATACAAATTTACCCTCACAAATGTAAGTAATTTATTTACGAACCAATAATATTGACGATTGAGAGCCTGTATTGTGGATATCCAAGATGCTTTGCCTTTCCTCAGATGTACAACCCAGAAGTATCTTGATTTCTGTATCCCGTTTTTCTAAATCAACACTACAAATAACGGCAGTTACGGTTTGACTAGACAAGCTACCTATCCAAACATCAATATCATTTCCATCTCCAGATTGAGTATCTTGCAAATATCCATAGTCCAGTGGATAAATAAAAGATGGATAACGTGGATGTGATGTCCCTTTTTGGCGATCTATCTTGATCTGACTAGCAGCTACAAGCCGATCTAATTTGAACCAGAAGTCAGCATAATTCGTAATTATCACCCCACTGATAAATCTGCTTGATTGCAGCAAAAAATAAAATTAGTCTCTATCCAGAAATGAGTGCATAAAAATAGAATTAATTACGAATTATTCGGTAATACTTCAGTTGTAAATATGCAACACAGCCTTACCAGGAAAACGCCTGTCGAGTAGTTGTTGGGCTACGTCAGCTATTTGTGTCCAAGGAGCTTCTAAATCAATGTGAGGATGCAATTGACCGGCTTCTACTAGACTCAAAAGTCGTTTTAGACCGACTGCGGCTGATTCAAATCTCAATTCATCGAACAGACGTAAACCATACAGGCTCACGCTACCAGTCCCGAAAAATTGGGCAGCGTTGAATGTCACTTCTGCTCCCCCAGATACTCCATACAGCACAGTTTTTCCATCTTGCGCCAGTAAGCCAAGGGCTACCCCCAAAGTCTTACCACCCACTGACTCTATAATTAGATGATAGGGGCCATACTCACTAGCAGGTGAAAGGTCTTCGCCAATCACTACCGATTGTGCCCCTGCTTCTCTAACCAAAGTTTCATAGCCAGGTTGACGAATATGTGCTGTTACTTGCGCTCCTGACAGTTGCGCCAATTGGATAGCGAAGTAACCAACGCCTCCTGATGCACCTGTAACCAGAACTGGACGACCTAAAAGTGAACCACCTTTTATCACTGCATGATACGCGGTTAAACCCGCTACAGGTAGGGTGGCAGCTTGAGCAAAAGATACCGATGGCGGCAGTTCAGCTAAGGCGTTAGTAGGAACAGATACAAGTTCCGCCCAAGCACCGGCGCGGCGTAAGCCAACTACACGCGCTCCTTGGGGAGGTCCAGACCCATCAGCCGCAGGGATTTCTACTACACCTGCCAAGTCCCAACCAGGCTGCCAACCAGCCTCAGCAGTGGTTGAACGTTTTATTTCTCCGCGATTCAGAGAAATCGCCGCTACCCTGACTAGAGCTTCATCTGGGGCAGACTTTGGTGCATTCACTTCACTCAGTGCCAAACGCCCCGGCACATTGGGGTCAACAATCACAGCACGTATTTTGCTCATAAGGTTGCCCTGGCTTAGAGATTAATTTCTAGTTCGTTGGTTTGCAATGTACGGTCTGCAATAGATAAACTCGATAGATTACTTATTTATTCTTAATTCCAAATCTCTGTAACTAGATTAACGAAATTTTATTAACTACGGTAACACAATAGGCTTACAGTATTTTTGGAACGTAAGAAGAAAATTATCACAGACAGCCAGAATAATCAAGCACCTGGCAAAAAGATTTGTTGCATCAATGCTTACATCTATTGCTGTGTTGTAAGCTAGTCCCTGTCAACCTCCTACCTGGCTGTATGACTAGCTGCTCTCCAACTGTCTCTAGATTTTGCTAGGTAATATGGGTAAATTCAAAATTCAAAACTTTTATATCTTTGATCTAATGAAACTCAAGCGTTATTTCTGGATAACTATTTTAACCATTACTGCATTATTTGTTGCTATTCTACCCGCTAGAACTCAGCAATATACACCATCAAATACCTTGTTTCAAGCATCAACAATTAGCGCTCTTGCAGTGGGAATTTTTGACGGCAATACTAATTTTCAGCAGTTGAGAAAACACGGTAATTTTGGTTTGGGGACAGTAAATGCTCTAGATGGAGAAATGGTTGGATTAGATGGCAAATTTTACCAGATAAAAGCTGATGGAGTTGCTTCTGTTATTCCTGATTCAATGACAAGCCCTTTTGCTACAGTCACCTTTTTTCAACCAGAAACATTAATTAATCTAGAAGGGCGGATGAATTATAAACAATTGCAGCAATCTTTAGATCAGCGCTTACCAACTAAAAATTATCCTTATGCAATTCGTATCCAAGGTAATTTTCCTTATCTAAAATTTAGAATTCCTCCTAAACAAACTCCGCCGTATCGTTCTTTAACTGAAGCACTAAAAGAACAATTAATTTTTGAATTAAGGAATATCAATGGCACTTTAGTCGGTTTTCGCACACCCGAATATATGAAAGGAGTAAATGTTAATGGCTATCACTTTCATTTCATCGCTGCAAATCGGACAACTGGAGGGCATATCTTAGATGGACAATTCCAAAATGCTAAAATAGAAATTGATCCCTTATCAAACGTTGAGATAAATTTGCCCAAGAGTGCTGAATTTGTGCAGGCTGATTTGGGAGATAACAAACCTGTTGAAGTCAACAGAGTTGAACGTAAGTAAATATTTTTGAATAAAAACTATGTCACTACCAGAAACTATTGCAAAACAAACAGATGCCCGCCCACCTGTGGCGATTGGGCATGTAAGATTATATGTGAGTAATGTACCCGAGTCCAGCGATTTTTTCGTCAAGATAGGACTGCGATTGATTACCCAATCAGAACAATTAGCTGTTTTGGAATTACGGGGAGGAACGCACTTAGTTTTGAGAACAAGTTCAGAGGCGATCGCACCTGGAGTCAATGCACCTTTTGATCTGATGGTAGATGATGTTGTCGCCACCAGAGATACTTTTAAGAAATGGGGACTGACTGTTTCTGAGATCGAAACAGGCAGAATCCACAGTTCATTTACCTTAACTGGGCCGGATGGCTATTTATTGACGGTGACTTCTTCACACACAGGCGGTAGAGAAGTTTAACAATCAAAGAGAAAGGTCTTAGCCGTCACAATTGGGTGTAGTGCGTAATTGGTAGCGATGCCTACTACGGCGTGCGCCAACGCACTATCTTAGCGACGCAACCCAATTACCCGCTCTAAGTCTGCTCCTGTAAAAATTGCATCGGTGACATTAGCATTGGTCAAATTTGTATCTTCTAGATCAGCTTTCGTAAAATTAGCTTTGCTGAGGTTCGCTCCCGTCAAATTTGCCTTTCCTAAGTCTGCATCAGTTAAATCAGCGCCACTCAGGTTAGCATTACTCAGATTAGTTTCATCTAAGTCAGCGTCAATTAGGATGGCATTACTTAGATCGACTCCGTTGAGATCGGCTTTATCTAGGTTAGCGCCTCGGAGGTTACAGCCTTGACATTTTCTGGTGGATAAAAGCTGTTGAACTGGATCGCTTGTCGCAGTTACAAGGGTGGGAGGGGTTGGAACACTCTCTGGATTTTGCTGATTTGTTTGTAGAGGTGTAGTTGGAACGGGGGCTAGATTTGGTTCTGCCGCCTGTGGTTGTTCAGGTTTAGAACATCCCATTACAACTCCTGCTGCTAACATAGCGATCGCAGCTAGACTAATTCTTTTCTTTACAGCTACAGACTTCAATTTTTGATAAACCTCTTCTACTTTACATCAATTCTTAATTTAGCAATTCAGGCAGTAATGCCAATCTATCTTAAGTTTAAAAAAATGATAATTTAGCTTGTTAGTTCTGGGTTAGATCACAAAATGAAAATATACTCTCACTGACTCTGTTTAGAATCACTAAGAGGTTATTTGAAAAGGTATTTATTAGCACCAGGTTTGCACAACATGACCCTTTAACTGTTGTCCTAACCAAGGTGTATTTTGTGAAAGTGTATAAAGACTTTTTCGTTCAACATTCCAGATTTTCTGGGGGTCAAATAAAGTAAGTTCTGCTGGTTGATGAGGTACGATTGCACTAACTTCTTGCCCCAAACATTTTGCTGGACGGGTACTTAATGCCCGCCATAATTCTAAAGCTGTAAATTCCTCAGTTTCAACGAGATATTGCCACAGCAAAGGTAATGCTAATTCTAAACCAATTGCTCCTGGAGGGGCTTCAGCAAAGGCTTGGACTTTTTCTTCGTAGCTGTAGGGTGTGTGATCGATAGCGATCGCATCGATCACACCCGCACGTACTCCTGCACGCAACGCCGCGACATCACGCGGATTTCCTAAAGGCGGGTCTAAATGCAAGCTAGTGTGATAACTCTTAACTGCTTTTGTATCAAGTAAAAGGTGCATCCAGGTGGTGCTGGCGGTGATGGGTAAACCAGCAGCCTTGGCTGAGGCGATTAATTCCACGCTGCGAGATGTGGAGACGCGCATGATGTGGACTGGTGTACCGATGGCTGCAACCAATTCAAGCATTGCTGCGATCGCAGTAGTTTCTGCGCTGGCGGGTATTGGGGGTAAACCGAAACGGAGGGCATCTGCCCCTTCTCTCATTACACCATTTGCAGTTAACTGGCGATCGCTCGGCCAAAATGCGACTGGTTTGCCCAACGGCTGGAGATACTCTAACACTCGCCGCACCAGCGCCAAATTTTCAAAGGGCTTACCATCACTAAAACCAACAACTCCAGCAGACGCTAAATCTGCTAATTCTGTCATTTGGTTTCCAGCAACATCTAGGGTGATAGCACCCCAGATATTAAGCAGGGGGAGGCGAGAGGCAGGGGGGGCAGGGGAAACAGGGAAAGACAAATTAATTTTCTTTTTGTCCCTTATTTCCTTCATCTCGCCGTGTCTTTTCTGCTGCAACTGGGACACAAGTGCAGGGTTATCAATAGCTGGGGATGTATCGGGTAAGATGCTAACTCTGGTAAAGCCGCCAGCAGTAGCAGCGTGTAAAAAAGACAATAGGGTTTCCCGTTCTTCAAATCCTGGTTCACCGGAGTGGCTATACAAATCCACTAACCCAGGCCCGAGAACTAATCCCTGACAATCTCTAATTTGAGTATTGGGATGAATATCAGCAATGTGCGAAGCCACTTCTTGGATATAACCATCAGCAATCAGCACATCAAAGAGTTCGTCGATTTCAGAAACTGGGTCAATCACTCGTACTTTTTGCAGCAGTTCAGTCATAAAACTTTTTAGTTAGGAGTTAAGAATAAAGTTAGGAATTAGAAGTTATAAGTTATGAGTCATCAGTTATTTGTTCCTTGCTCATCATTTTTAACTTTATTCATCACTCATAATTTTTCACTCCTAACTTTATTCCTCACTCCTCACTCTTTACTCAGCAATCACAACGCTCCTGCTGCTGTTTTATCTAGTACGCCTCCACCAAAGTGAGTAGTGATGTTCATCGCTTGCAATACTGGTAAACCATCGATTCCAGAAGGGTAGTCGATAACGCTGACTGCGCCATTACCCTGGCGGAAATTCCAGAAATTTTCTAGCGATAAACCCAGAATGTGACAAAGTAGAGTTTTATTTGTAGCGTCATGAGCTACTACTAATACAGTTTTGAATTGATTAGTTAATGCTGCTTCTACAATTGATTGCCAAGCTGCAACGCTGCGTTCCCAAACCTCTTGCAAATTTTCACCTTCAGGCATTTGCACTTGGGCGGGTACTAAGCGCCAGCGCTGCAACTCTCCGGGAAATTCTTGTTCTATTTCTGTTTCTAATTTTCCTTCCCAGAGTCCGTGGCTGATTTCTCTTAAACCATCTTGCAAGTCTAACTTTACATTAGGATGCTGTTTTAAGATAATCTCGGCTGTTTCTTTCGGGCGCAGCATTGTGCTACTTACTGCAAAATCAATCGCTACCTCTTGGAGAAATTCGCCTGCTTTTTGCGACTGTTGTCTACCGTTGTCGTTGAGGGGGACATCAATTTGTCCTTGAAATCGGGTTTGGCGATTCCAGTCGGTTTCGCCGTGACGCACCAGCAACAACCTGACTCCTTGATGATCTGGTCGCAATGAGGGTAAAGTTTCTCCTGTATGTTGGGTCTGATTTAAAGATTCTAGCTGGACTGGTTCGCCCAATCCTCCAGCAAAATTAAGTACGCTGATGCCACAGTTAGACTGCTGTATGGAATGGTAGCGACTTGCAGGGATTCCCAAGGCTGTGCTAATTAGGGCGCGATTAATGCCGTTATGTCCCACTATGAGAATAGTTTCGCCTTGATGCTGAGACAAAGTTTCTTGCCAAAACTGCCGCGCTTGTTCGTATAAAGCAAGAACAGGAAAATGTTCTCTTGTTCCCTGTGCATCATTTAGCAGCATCCGCAGTTCGTCTGGGCGTTGATGCCAAGTGCGGTAGTCTTCGGCAAATTTTTGCTTAACTTCAGCAGTTAGCAGTGCTTCCCATAAAGGAAGGTCGATTTCTAGTAGTAAATCAGAAACTTGAATTACAGCAGATTGTTCAGAATGAGTAGCTAACTCACTATGGATAATATCTGCTGTGTGTTTCGCTCGTTGCAGAGGACTGCTGTAAATAGCATTAAATAAAATATTGCTGAGGGCTTTGCCAGCTTTACTGGCATCGTTACGACCTTTCTCGGTTAATGTTGACGCATCAGTGCGTCCCTGAATACGCCGCTCGGTGTTATAACCACTTTGACCGTGGCGCACAATGATGACACGAGTCATCTCAAAGCCCTCCTGTATCTAGACGATTAATTTTACTGCAAAATGATTGCAGAATTACCGACTCAGGAAAGCGGATTTAGTTAAAAGGGTGGTTAGGAATCGCAACTATACAGGCAAAACCCACCTCTGTGGGTTTCAAACCCTCAATTATTTCCTTAATCAGCCACGCCAGTAGGGTGTGTTATGCCGTAGGCTAACGCACCGTAAATTGTTGATGGTGCATTGCGCTATGCGACAACACACCCTACATGAAAGCGTCAATTTTATACCTGATTATTCTCTCCCTAAATCTAATTGTACTTGCAATCCATCGTTGTCATTGCCAGACTGAGCGGGTGTTAAGAAAACAGAAGTATCTGGCTGTGATAATGTCTCGTTAAAGTGGATTTTGACTGGAGTTTTGTCTCTTCTATTATTGTTAGAGATTGTTGCTGGATTAGTTTGCTCAAAAAACTTTCCAAAGTCATCTTGGGCTGTTCTGTTATCAATTCCGACTAGAGAATCACCAGTTAATCTGTATTGTCCTGAATTTAAGCTTGATGCTGGTGACTGGGCGTACACCTGGCTTCCTAAGCTTGCAAAAGCTGTGGCAATTCCCAACAAAGCAATAATTTTGGCGTTCATTTTTTTGTCCAAATTATCTTTAATATTGCTTGTCTTTATTCTCTGGGCAAATTATTTTAATTAACTCTATCGTTAGGTTCTACTACAATAATTGTATTGCGTATATACTTGGCTCGTCAATTATTTCTGCTCTATGTTGAGTTTAGTAATACATCTTAATTTAAGTAAGTTGGCGTAAATAATTGTCGTTGGGATAAGGCAATAAGCAATAAGTAGAAGGGTTTTAGGCTAGTTCATTTTTATTTACATAGTTATGATTTTATTATGCAAACTTACTTAATTGTTCAGGAGGTGTGTTAAGTGTGTGGTTCTGGTCAGAAGAAGAAGATTCAGGTGAATATGAGATATTCAAGCAATACGAACGAGCATTAGTAGCCATTGGGGTAAATTTTTCCCTTGATGGAGTCCAAACTGCCCTTGAAGACTGCACTTATGGGTTAGAAGATGCTTTGAGAAGAACAATTGAATACATACTGTGGTTACAAGGACAGGAAAGAGAGGTTTTCCCAAACGCTATTTTAATTCGAGTTTTGCAGGAGCAATGGAAACCTGTGGCATGGCGTGATGAATACATGGAACTACCGCTATTGCAATCGGCAGGTCAAAGGTGGTGGAATGCCGCAGTTTCCAAATGGGGATATGATGTGCGTAATCGGCTAGTTGCTGATGTGTTTTATGACAACGGGCAAGAATTTATTCAATTCACCAACGGTAAAGAAATATTGGTAGAGACTGCTTGGCATTGGGAGTGGGAACGATTGCTGGAATATGCTCTTTAGTTGAAGTGCGATGTCTACGACGGGCTACGCCTACGCAATTTCTTTTAAGCAGCTAACTTTCACTAATTAACTGTAGCAAGGCTTCTGTTGATATCTTGCCACTCATCTCGGTACCTTCCAACAGACTATCTGCCAAATCTCGTTTGTGGTGATGTAATTCCACAATTTTTTCTTCGATAGTATCCTTTACTACCAAGCGATAAATTGTCACCGGGCGTTGTTGCCCAATGCGATGGGCGCGGTCTGAGGCTTGGTCTTCCACTGCGGGATTCCACCAAGGGTCTGTATGGATGACATAATCAGCCGCAGTTAGATTCAGTCCTGTCCCCCCTGCTTTGAGACTAATGAGAAATACATCCCCTGAACCAGCTTGGAACGCATCGACCCGTTTTTTGCGCTCTGCCACTGAAGTACTACCATCTAGATATTGATAACTAATACCTTGCTGTTCGAGGTAATCGCGGATGATGTGCAAATGGTCAACAAACTGACTAAACACTAACGCTTTATGACGATTTTCCAGCAGTTCACCTAGCACCTCACCAAAAAGTTGCAACTTAGAACTGGGTAATTCAGTACCAGGCATAACGAGGCTGGGATTACAGCAAGCGCGACGCAGTTTCATAATCTCAGCCAAAACCTGCAAATGTTTCTTTCCTGCTTCTGCATCACTTTCGGTAAGTTTAGATATGGCCTGACGGCGCAACGCTTCATAGAATGCTTTTTCCTCTCGACTTAACTCTACATGAAGGAGAATTTCGGTACGAGATGGCAACTCTTCTAACACCTGATTTTTTGTCCGCCGCAACAGAAATGGTTGAATCAGTTTTTTGAGTTTATTACGTGCAAGTTTATCTTGATATTTTTCAATGGGGGTAGCAAAGCGTTGATTGAAGCTTTCAAAAGAACCCAATAACCCAGGATTAATAAAGCGGAACAAATTCCACAACTCACCCAGGTGATTCTCAATGGGAGTCCCAGTAGTCAGCAACTTAAAATTAGATTTTAGGTTCATGGCTGCCTGAGAACGTTTAGTGGTCATATTTTTAATCGCCTGGGCTTCATCTAGCACAATTGTTTGCCACTGTACCTGAGAAAGCATTTGCGCTACTTCTTCTTGCTGTAATAAACCATAACTGCATACCAACATATCTAAAGGTTGTAACCCATCCAATAATTTTTGACGGTTAGCACCAGAAAATTGAATAATATTGAGAGTTGGGGCAAACTTCTGTGCTTCACTCACCCAATTCATACACACAGAAGTGGGGGCAATAATTAGGGTTGGCCCTTCATGGGCATTTCTGAGAATGACCGCCAATGCTTGCAAGGTCTTACCGAGTCCCATTTGGTCTGCTAAACAAGCGCCCACACCCCAATGTGCTAGCCGCGCCAGCCAACAGAAGCCTTCCATCTGGTAGTCACGTAGTTCTGCTTGAAGGGTAGATGGTAGTTCCGGCTGGAGGTTTTTGACCTCATGGAGACGCTGAATATGTGTTTTCCAGTGTTTATCTGCTTTTACCTTACCTACCTCATCGACAAAATCCTCTAACCCTAATGTTGCTAAGGGGTGAAAACGAATACCTTTACTATGTTTTTCTGAAAACATCCGCAATTCGTCGAGGCGTTTGCGAAAAGCTTGAGTTAAAGCCAGAAATTGACCATCACCAAGGGGGATAAAACGGCTGGGGGTTTTCTCCAGTAGTTCTAGTAGTTGCTGCATATCCAGCACTAGGTCGTTATTCAATTTCAATTCCCCAGTGGCTGCAAACCAGTCTTGCTGACGTTGAATTGATAAATTAAAGTCTTTCAAGTCGGCATTGTGGCTAACACGCAGTTTTTCTCCTTGTGGCCATTCTATGACTACGTTATTTCCCAGCGCTTGCAGTTCTAGCAGCAGTTCTAAACAGTCTTCTGGATCGTCTATAATCCATTCACCATCTTGTTCTTCAGTTTGAGTCAAGGTGGCGCAGGCGGCTATAGCGTCTTTGGCAAGTTGCTTTTCTTCAGACAGATTTCGTCTGGTTTGGAGACGTTTACCGTCAATCTCAGCAATTACAGTTTCACCACCTGCACCAGGACGGTAGTAGGGGCCACCTTGGGCAAAGGGACGTGACAAAAGGCTGATTTTCAAGCCGGCATTGGCAGGTAAAAGATGAATATGGGGTAGAGTCTGGGCGGGTACTTCTTCTGCACCTTCTGAACCGCCACCAATGTCAGAATGTACGGTGACGATGCCAGAGACGGCATTAATGGCTGCTAAAACTTGTTTCTCTGCGATCGCAGGCACATTTAATTTATTATCTATACCAATAATCTCTGCAATGCGTCTGTGTTCGGCAGTAATTTCAATGACTTTGATGCGGGTTGGGGTTTCTTTGATATGCAGAATATTCTGTGATTCTGGTAATTTGGGAGAAAATTCCAAGGTGAGACGGCCAAGTTTTTCTTTTTTAACCAGTAGTTCCGGTTCTCCTTTAACAATTTCTACACGGATATTAGGTGTATCTTCCCAAAAAACCAACGGGTGTCCAATTAAAGCAGAGATGGCTTTTTCACCGAAGGTATAATCAACTTTGCCGTAATAGCCTTCACTATATACCTCAATACAACTACATACCCGCATATCTTGGGGTGTGATGTAATCAAACTCAGATAATGCACTATTCAGACGCTTGAGGGCTATGGGGCGACCTTTACTCCACTCCCCTTTGGCATTAACTTTTTGTTCTCGTGATTGTAAGACACATCTGCTGGGATAGAAGGTTATGAACCATGCTAAACGCAGTTCGGATTCTGGTTTTCCTGGTGTTTGTGGTTCTTTTTGAAGATTTGCTAGGGCATTAAGGCACATTTCCCAAGCTTCTTGGGGTCGAATTAAGTCTACGATAGTTTGGATATTGCTATCTTCTCGCAGTGCCTCTGCTAGTTTATTATAGTTACTACTAGGTTTGAGCCTGGATAGGAGTTCTGCGGTTTCCATAGCCAACCAGTGATAACCGGAGGCGAGCGATCGCCGATACAATGGTTCTAGTAAATTAGGTAAGCGTTTTTTAGCACTCTCAGCATCCATCCAGTAAAGGCATAGCGAACAAAACAAGGTTTGTAAGCTATTTTCTTCTTCCACGGAAGAAATATGACCGCTGACTACAAATTGTTTTTGAGTAATATCACCTTGGTGGACTTGCAGTACCATTTTCAGTCTGCCATAAGTGAACCTGAGCCAATGATCTGATTGACGGGACATCAAACTGGTATATTCTTCTGCTTCCCGGAAGCTTTGTGCTGAACCATCTTTTAAAAGTGCGAGGATAAAAAATAAGCCCCCAATTGTATTGAAATATATTTGGCGTTTGCCTGTAGCCTTTTTGATGGCTTTCAGGGCATCTTTATAATATTTGATGGCTTGTTCATTATCACCCCGCAGAAAACTTAACCAACCCCAAAAGATCGCAGCGTTATTTTGATATTCATTTGATATACGCCCCAGACTTTCTTGTGCTTCTTGGGTACAACCCTGTAACAACAGTTGTTCTGTCAAAATCAGATGTAGATAATCTGAGCAATGTTTTCCAGGTGTAGAGCATTCTTCTTCCAGCAGCATCAACGCATCTTCAGAAGCAGATAATTTTAAGGCTGAATTGAAGAGGATACTGGATATACCACTTTCATATAATCCTTGTGGAAGGGTGTTAAACCAATCTGCATCAAATGGATTATTGTATATCTGCTCAAAGATATCTTCTATTACTATTTTTTCTTCGCTATCACTGTACTTCTGGTAATCTTCAATTTGCTGATTAATAAAACTAAGGTCTTGGCGATAAATACCAATGCGGATTTCTCTGATACACTGGCGTAAGCTGTAGAATATCCGAGAATCTCTGTTCCAGTGAGTACGTATTGGTAGCTTTTCCTCTACTGCTGTGACGAGGATTTCAAACTGTCCGGTTTGTACAGTATGGCGAGTAGCTATTTCTGTGAGTAAAGGATGACATTCAGCACCTTGCCTGCTTTCCTGTATTAACAAGCCTGCTTTTAACAATTTATCAATTTGGAAACTGAGGGTTTTAGTAGCCCAAGGTTTATTGTTTTCATCTAAAGCGTCAATTTTACTAAGACAACTTACGAATGAATTTTTGTCTATCGGTGCATAAATTACCGAAAATAATTGGATAATTTTTTGTATTGAAGGATGTAATTTGAAATATTTATCCGCAAGTTGTATTTGTAATTTTGTGGTATCAGTTGCTAAATTAATCATACTATTGGTCTGTTAAGTGAAGTTTGAAGGGTAAAGTAACGAACCACAGAGGCGCAGAGGGCACAGAATCAGAGAAAAAAGAGATGTTTAAGAAGTGTCTCACCCGTCAAAGTTAGCTTGACAGACTACTATTTATTCAGTTTTTTAAATAATTCCATTAATTTACGTTTACGTCCATGAGCCGCTTCTAGTTGTGAGCGATAAGCAGACCATTCAGCTTTTTGTCCTAGTTGAAGATACGCAGCTTTTGCTTTTTTGAGCCAATTAACCGCAGCGTCATAACGGTCAGCTTTTCCTTGTTCCATAATTGGTTCTGCCCGTCTGCGAGCGTTATCAATTACCCACTTTGGACGATGGGAAACTGCTGCATCCATGACTCTATGAACTAGTTCTGAAGCATAGTAACTATCTCTTTCTACTGTTTTAATTGCATCATCAATTAATCCTTCATGGAGGAAAATATCAACTTGAGCTTCTTTTATTCCCCAATCTGGCTGATCTCGTAGTGTTTGCAGTAAATCTTGTTTGAGCGTCAACCAAGTTTCTCCTGCATAGTCTTGAATTTTACCATAGTCTCGAAACGATGGTCTGATTTTAAAAGCAATGATGCTGGCAGTTAAGGCAGTGGCATTATCTTCTAATCCTTGGGCTAAATCACTTGTCCAAGTAGCAAATTCATATAAACAGTTACCTGTTAAGCTGATACCAGCTTGGCATATTTCTAACGCTTCAACTAAATACCCATCTTCTCGCAATATTTTTGCTAAGGCAAAACCCTCTTCTGCTTTTTCCATCAGGATTTTAGCCGCAGACATGGCTTCTTCTACTCTTCCCAAAGCTGCTAATTGCGTTAGGTATTGCAGAGTCATTTCTTCTGCTAAAGCTAGATTTAAATACTCTGTATAACGATTTTGACGTTCAAGAATTTGCAAGCGAATCAATGCTAAATCATCAGCAAAGCTTGGTCGTTCATTTTCCCAAAGTTCTGCGGTATCATCTCCTTGCATGATCTGTTGCAGTGGTTCATAATCCCAGCCTTGACGCAATGCTTCTAAACTCATACTAAAGTCTGCACTGATTTCGTCTTGCCATGATTCCAACATCAACTGCAAATCTACTATTTCTCCTGTAGACATTTCTGCACACAAAATTGCTTCTGTCCAGGCGCTATCAAGAGGTTCTGCGATGGAATAACTGTCTCCACCGTAATCTAGTAACTCGTCCCATTCTTGGGCATAAGTTTCGGTAATAGTTTCGAGAATTGCGATACCTTCGGTAAGCTTCGCTAACGCATTATTGCCATCTCCATTTTCTGCTAACTCTCGCGCTTTCTCAATTACAGCTAGCAAATCATCTGTAAAGGGGTCTTCTTCTGAACCATACTCTAATTCTTTCAATCCATCCCGCAAAATCCGCTTGACATGAGAGCGAAAAGGTGATGTGTCAATTTTGCTTTGACGGGTAGAAGACTGTTTGGTTTTTGGTTTTGGCAAGTCTATCAAACTTACAAACTCATCAATATCATCAATTATTTCTGGTCTATTTTCCACCAGTTCTTGCAGTAATCGCTGAGTTTGAAGAAGATCAAGACGATTTAATAATTGTTCTAGTGTTGGACGTTCTTCAATGATCTCTGATTGACGCGAACAGCTTAATAAGGTAGCAACGATATGTTTGCACCAACCATCATAATCATAAGGGCAAGTACAACAAGCTGAGGTAATTCCACCTGCATCAAAATGAATACTGACTTGATATGGTGTAATTTCGCTACCCTCTATCTCTGCCTGAATCAGATTACCTCGTTTTTTGAGTTCAGCGTTAGCGAAGCTCACCGAAGGTATCGCACCCCTGCGATAATATTCTTCACCACGACTGTAGGATGAAGCATTGGAGTTATGACGGATTATTGCTTCAGAAATTCCTGGAATCGACATGGCACCCAAGTATTTTATTTTTAGCTTACGTTTAAACTGTCTTTATTTTCTCTTGTGTCTGCTCCACATTAGAGCGCTTATAGCTATTTTCAATCCGGTAAAGTACAAGTATGCAAATAAACCTAACCCCCTAACCCCTTTCCGAAGGGGGAAAAATTCAAAGCCTCTCTCCTAAAAGGCTACGGTGTACATACAAGTTATCGAATCACTACCAGTCCTCAGATTACCCCACCCTAACCCTCCCCTTATAAAGGCTTTCCATTACCCGGATCTTTCTCAACACTGTTGTGAGAAATTGCTTCAATCCTTACTATGCTTGGATTTTTGAATTTTTAATTATCAATAAGCCTGTCAAAAAGGATTGTTACAGTTTGTGAACCCAGGCTTGAAAGGCTTATGGTGCAAACCTTTTAAATATTAAGAAAGATGTTTATAATGGATAGCTTAAAAAGGGGGGTTGGGCGGATCAAAAGATTGTGGCACAACTCTTAAAGACTTGTGTGTACACCGTAGTTTTTGAGAGAGAGGAGCGCGATCTGCCAGGATGGGTGCTGAATCCTACTTGATGACAAAGTTAGACGGGTCTTGATCTCGTCGATGCTTAGTGGGAATGGGGTCTGGCTGCCCATCACCTGCAAGGGCTGCGGTTTTTTCCAGGGATTCCCTCAATCGCTTGGCTGCGTAGATGGACATATCTCGCGGTACATTAATGCGATCGCGCAAATATCGGAGAGCGACATCAGCTCCCGATGGAGGTACACAGTCTTCACCTGTCATCATGTGTGTTAAAGCACAACGTAGAGCTTGATCAAACAATTTATCATCTAAGGGGTTGACTCGGATAATATTGATGCGATGCTCGATGGTTCGCTTAAGAGCTTCCATGCGCGAGTTTTCGGGTTCTGGATAAGCAACATCTGGTAGCCCAAACCAGGGGCCATTATCCACCCGCGCTTTATTGAGAAGCATCTGGGTTTCGCCGTTTTCCCAACAGCCCCCCATCTGGGGCGGCAAATCATGTGCGTGGGTGTGAAAGTCGCTCTGGGTACCGCAGTAGGTCGGTCGGCTTTCCATTGCCGCAAACCATGCGCTCAAGCGGGGGTTTTGCGATCGCAGGGAGTAGCCCTTGTAGTAGTAAAGGCTCGCATTCATCCGTTCCAGATATGGCGTAAAAATGACATCGACGATGCCAAAGCTATCTAGAAAGTAAGGACTTGAGGTGCGACCCAGAGCCTCCTCGACCTTAGCCACCACTGCGATAAATTGTTCTCGGTTGCGTTGTTCTTGTTGAGAGGAACCGGCTTTAGAACACAGCCAAATGCACCAGGCTCTAAATAAAAGTCGTTCTAATTGACGTAGAGAAAGCACCGTGCGGTCTTCCATCCCTTGGCTCAATGAACCAAAAACTTTTTCCAAAGCGATCAAAATGTCATCGCTTTCCTTAATAATCCGTCCATCTAGCTCGAGCGCAGGGAGCATTCCTGATGGTACCTTACGTTTGTACCAACTTTCTTTCTCCCCGTAGCAGAACATTGTCACTTTTTCGATGCGGTAGGGGATCTGTTTTTCCTCTAACCATAACCAAACTTTTTGACAGTAAGGACACCAGGCATGGTTATCACGGTACAGCGTTACCCGCACATCAGATTCTGGCTTCCCAAACAAGCGCAACCGGGCTTTAGCATTGGTGAGACCATTAACGGTATCTATTTGATAGTCCGTAAGGGCTTCTAGTTCTTCCCAGCTTAAGGGTGCGGTAGTCATAGGGTGAGTTGCGTAGGACAATACTTAGGGCAATTCTATACTCTACAATATTTTCAATTACACCAAGGCTTAATTTAACCGATAGGTTCGACCATCAATTCTTTCCACTTCTCCTTGAAGAAAAAGTTGAAATGATCTGGTATAGCTCAAACTCTACAGCAATTCTCATAATGAGAATTACTGCCTCACTCCTCCATTACTTGACTTTCAGTGCTGACTTCCCTAATGACTGACAAATAACATCGTTTTGTGGTGTATGGATACGGCTGCACAGAACGTCACGGTAGTGTCGCTCTAAAGGATTTATTTTTAACATACCAGGATTACCAGTTAGTTCCAAGGCAATCTCCACAGCACGAATCGAGTTAGTTGTAGTAAGGTATTTAACAGCTTGTGCCTGTAATCCGACGTTAGGATCGTACTCGCCCCGGTCAATATCTTGAGCCAAACTATAAATTAATCTATTGTTAGCAAATAGTAGTGCTTCTATTTCACCTACGGCAGTTTGGAAGCGTGGCAGAGTTGCTAGCGGTTCTTTGAGATTAGAAGGCGATCGCTCCCAAAGATATTTAACCAGCCAGTCTCGCGCACTGGTAACCACACCGAGATATAAAGCGCTCACTGTCAAACTGCCCCAAGTGGAAATCAGTGGATCAAGTGATGGCGCAGCAGATATGGGACTGATATTCAGGGCGTAATCTAAGGGAATTAATACATTCTCCAAAATCAGATCGTGGCTGCCTGTAGCTCTCATCCCCAAGTGATCCCAGGTTTCGACAATTTGCAAACCGGGCAAATCGCGCGGAACCAAAAAATTGCCAACTTGTGGTTCATCTTCAGTTGTCCGCGCCCAAACCACAAAGTAGCTGAGGATGGGACTACCCGTAGTGTATTGCTTGTGGCCTGTTAAACGCCAACCCTCTGTTGTCCGTTCGGCAATTGTGGCAGGTAATCCGCCTCTAGCTGGGGTTCCTAACTCTGGTTCAACACGGGCGGCATTGATCAGGGCAATGCCTTGAATGGATTCACGACACAACCTTTTATATACTTCTGGATGCCAGCGACGGCTACGGGCTGCATTGGCATGTTGGAGATAGTGCATCGTCAGTACTAGCGCAGTTGAAGCATCGCCACGTGCTATCCCTTCAATGACTTGGCAGATAGTTGATAGCCCTAAACCCTCACCACCTAATTCACGGGGAATGGTAAGGCTGAGTAATTTTGCCTCAGACAAAGCTGTAAAATTCTCAAAGGGAAAGGAACCCTCTTTATCGTGTGCGCCTGCACGGGTGGCAAAGTCTTTAGCTAGAGCCTCAACCTGATCGAAAATATTGGGGATTTCTAAGCTTTTGGTTACAAAGGTGTCTGGCAGTGCTTGCTCCAACTGTGACATAAATACTCCTTTAAAGCTCACTTTACTCTCATCCCACAAAAAATTGATGTTCCTGCAAACTTAATATAGGACTTATTTTAACCCTCTCTCTAGTTACCAAGAATTGGAAGCGATGTCTGCGACGTGCTTCTCTACGAGACGCTACGCGTAGCTTGCTTCCACGTTCGCGGAGCGTGCCGTAGGCAAGTGGTACACCTACGCATCTGTGGTAAAGTATAGATGCTGGCTAGCTCAAATGTTTCCACTTGCTGGGATGACAATACACCATGAACCAATTTGGTTTTGTTGTACATTCACGAATTGTTGAATGTACAACAAAAATGGACGTAACTGGATTCGAACCAGTGACCTCTACGATGTCAACGTAGCGCTCTAACCAACTGAGCTATACGTCCTTAACCACACGATTATTGATAGTAGCATATACTTTTACGATCGCACAAGATAAAGACCCAAGCTTTTTTAAGGGGGTTTTAGGTTTTGAGTGCGTAATACCAATTCTCTATGAAGATGTATAGAATAAAGCTTCATGGAATAGAGCTTCAAGGATGAAATCATAACTTGTCAAAGAGGAGATTAACTCGCAAGACATTTGAGCTAACTCATTTTGAACCCGTAAATTGATATCTTTTTTCGCCGATTTACTCACCCTCAATTGTTTAATTCCAAATTTTAGAGATACTTGCACCATCTCTGAAACTAGCTTTTTCTCTCATTTTTTCTCGTAATAAACACGCGAACAGTTTCTTATTTACCTCACCACCTATTTTCTCTTAACCGAGCAGTATTGGAACGAGTCTCACCTCAATTTATGATCAAAGTCACAATTGCGTAACATAACTGTTTTTATTGGCAATAGACTCTTTATAAGAAGAGCGGTTGCTTACTTCATCTGGCTAATCCATTCAGCAACAGCGTCACAAATGTGGATACTACCTCTTGTGCTGAATTTTTTTCTGGAAGTATAATCTTTGATTCATAAGCAATAGAAATCGCTGCTACGCCATGTACCAATGCCCAAATTGTTTTGGTTATTTCGTGAGGATTGCCCGCAATCAGCGTTCCGTCTTTCTGTCCTGCTTGGACAATTTTAAATAATTGATCTAGGGATGTCTGTGAAACCTCGATCAAACTCGGATATTTCTCTGGATTGTAGTAACAGAACATTACTTGTAAATGATTTGAATGCTCTAAGGCGAAGTTGACGTATGCACTGCTAGCAGCAATCAACTGTTGCTTGGTATCTTTATTAACTTCTTTTATTGCTGTTTCTACTTGCGCTGACAGCAACCGAAAACCTTCTTCTGCGATCGCTGCTAAAACCGCCTCTTTATCTGCAAAGTGCATATAAGGAGCGTTATGGCTGACTCCTGCTCTTTGAGAAATCTTCCGCAAACTCAAACTATGAGCGCCTTCTTCTGACAGAAGTTCTGTTGCAATTGCAATTAATTTGTTACGTAAATTACCGTGATGATATTTATCTTTTGGTTTCATAGGTTATATTGACAGTGACAATATTTAATGTCATATTGGCAATGTCAATATAGTACTTTTTCACGACAGTTTTGTCCTTTGTGTCTCAAATGTTGCCAAATCTCGATCAAAAGGCAAAAAATATGCTAGGGAAATTGCTTCGCTTGATGTTTGTGGTTGGTACAGTTGGGCTAGCAGGATCTTTTGCTGGTGCGACGAGTGTCACTTCGCAAAATTTATTGGCTGAAAATCAGACAACTCCATCAACTTCTAGTCGTATCCTTCAGATTAATTTCAAATACAACAACTCCACGTCTGACTTTAGAAAGCAGATGAAGGATGTTGCGCCTCGTATCGCCAAAGCACCAGGACTACGCTGGAAAATTTGGTCAATTGATGAAGGTAACAAAGAAGCTAGTGGGTTTTATCTGTTTGAAGATGAAAAATCTCTGAACAACTATGTCGAAAATATTTTCAATGTTGGAATGAGAAATAACTCAGCAATTAGTAATATCGTAGTCAAAAAGTTCAATATTCTTGAAGATCCTACGATCGTTACACGAGGCCCTATCAGTCAGCTTAAATAATCTCAAAAACTTGCATACTGCATTGTATCTAACCAGATGAGAGAGTCATATGAAGTTTAGCAATACTGTCACAACGTTTGCCACACCTGAAAGAATTTGGGCGATTTGGACTGATGTAGATAATTGGTCAGTATGGGATACCGAACTGTGTGATTCATATCTTGAGAATCCTTTTAAGCTTGGTGCGATAGGTAAATTAACACCGAAAACAGGTACAACTTCTAAATTTACGATTTCGCAGTTTAGCCCAGGTAAGAGTTATACATTCACAATTCAGTTACCATTTTGCAAGTTAAATGTACATCGCTACTTGAGTATTCATGCAGGTAGTACCTCATTTACTCACGAAGTGTCATTTAAAGGAGCCTTGGCATTTTTATTTGGTTGGCTTCTCGGCAAAAAGTTTAAAAAAGTTTTACCGAGAGTGATGGAAAATATCAGGGAAATGGCTGAAGCTGAAAGTATTGGACAAGGTTACTTAGAAAAAACAGCAGACTAGTCTATTTCATATTAATCACAATGCGTATAAATCCCGTAGAGATGTTGCAATGCTACATCTCTACTAAAAAATATCAGCCGGATCTGCTTGTTTGAGTTTTCTCACAGCTGTTGCACCCGAAACAAAACACATAATGACAGTTGCTATCAGCACAAAACCAGCTCTATCTATTGTCATTACAATAGGTAGAAGTGTAGCTTTTTTAGCAAATTCATACTGAATTATAGAAATTAAAAAACCCGGTATGTAGCCTAAAATTGCAATTAATAATGCTTGCTGTAAAACTATAGATAAAAGGTATCTTTGTTGATAACCAATTGCTTTTAAAGTGGCATATTGGGGTAAATGTTCAGAAACGTTGGTATAGAGAATTTGATATACGACTACAATACCGACAACAATTCCCAATCCTACCCCTAAGTTAAAAATAAATCCAATAGCTGTACTAGTTTGCCAGTAATTTTTTTCAAAAGCAATAAATTGTTCTTTTGATAATACTTTTACATCTTTAGGTAAAAAGGTTTTTAATTTTTCTGTAAACTCTTGGATATCATATCCTGGTTTTAATTTGATTAAACCAATATCAATTAATCCTTTATAACGAGAGCTAAAAATCCTTAAGAAGTTAAGATGACTGGTGACTAAATTTCCATCAGAACCAAAAGATGTACCTAGATTAAATAGTCCAGCTACTTTAACCCGGCGATTTGAAGAACGATTACCAATTTCTGTTTCTACATTACCTTTTTGCTCAAAATCTGCAACCACAGGCCCGAATTCAGCGCGAGAACTGCGGTCAAATAAAACCACATTTGGAATTTTTAGTTTGTTGATATTTTCCTCAACTCCAGCAAAATC
The DNA here is from genome assembly GCF_014698055.1 of Nostoc sp. FACHB-133. Classification (NCBI taxonomy): domain Bacteria; kingdom Bacillati; phylum Cyanobacteriota; class Cyanophyceae; order Nostocales; family Nostocaceae; genus Nostoc; species Nostoc sp. FACHB-133. The sequence goes on along the minus strand of NZ_JACJSH010000005.1, from coordinate 159,016 downwards.
TACGACCTGATAGCGAATATCAAAACCAATCACAAATATATTCCGCCAATAGTCTTTAGTTTCAGGATTTTTCCATTGACCAAAGCCTAAATATATCGGTGCGACATAATTAACTTCTGGAAATGCTAGAGACTGAGATAAACGTCGCTCCGGAAAACTTTCCATAGCAATTAAAGCTGTAGAGCGAGGACTAATCAAAAAACAATCCCCTTGCAAACCTTTGTGCAAACGAACAGCACTATCAAATAAAGCATCTCGAATCCCTAGTTGGATGAAGACAATTACTACAGCAAATACTACTCCTAATAAAGCAATAATTAATCTGGCTTTCTGATATCTAAGTTGCAACCAAGCTACTGGTATTTTTTTGAGAAATATCATATTTAGATTTCCAATTTAGAACAGGGTAAAAATAGCTAATAATGAGATTTTTATGTTTATTAGTTGGATATTGAGAGATAAAAACTTTGTCAATTTTATGGTGATTCAGTATTAATCATGACGTTGACTTCTAAATTAGTGAGGTTAGCAACTTTTCGGCTATCTTGTGGAGACAGACGAATTTTTACTTCGACAACTCTAGTATCTGCATCTGCAACAGGATCGGTTCCTAAAGCATTTAAAACGCCAACTTTTAAACCAACTTCATCGACATTGCCTTTAAGTTCTTCGATTAATCCACCACTGGTAACAGTTGCTTGTTGACCAAGACGAACTTTACTAATATCGGTTTCATAAACTTCTGCAATCGCGTACATTTGTTCTGTTTGACCTAACTCAATAATTCCATCATTGCTAATAACTTCACCAGCCCATGTGTGAATTTTTAAAACTTGTCCATTTTTAGGCGATCGCACATAAGCCAAATTTAAATCTGCTTGAGATTTTTTCACAGCAGCCTGGGCATTTCCTAGCTCTGATTCTGCCACACTGACATCTACAGGGCGGACTTCTGTTGTGGCATTTAGAGTTGCTTTGGCTTCTTCAACTTCCTTTTTTAAGGTTACTAATGTGCGATTGAAATTAGCTTGTGCTTCTTTGACTTGTTCTGTTCTAGTACTAATAATTTTCTGTAAATTAGATTCGGCTTCTGCAAGTTGTTCTTGAGTAGTATTGTTTTGTAGACAAGTGCTATCTCGTTGAGAAGCTGAAACTACTCCTTTTTGATACAAAGAATTATAGCGATCGCATTCAGTTTGAGCATATCGCAATTCAGCTTGAATCCTCTTAATGGTTGCGGCTTGAGAATTCTTTTCTCCTTGTAACTGAGCTGCTAAATTGGCAATAGTTGCCCTTTGAATTGTGAGTTGACCTTCTAATTCTGCTCTTGTTTGTTGATATTTTGCCGTTTGAGCGTTAATATCTCCTGTTTTCGCGCCTGCTTTAGTCTGTTCTAGTTTAGCTTGAGCAACATTAACTTCGGTTTTTGCCTGTTCCAAAGCTGCTTGCAAACGTTCTTGGTTATCCAGAATTGCCACTACTTGACCTGTTTTTACCTTGTCTCCTTGTTTGACAAGTAGCTTTGCAACTCGTACACCTTCACCTTGTATAGAAGTAGGAGCAGATAGCTTAATTACTTCTCCTTTAGGCTCTAGATATCCTCTAGCAGCAACCGCACTGGGACTTGCTTGAATTTTATTATTAGCTGCAATAGCCTGTTGCGATCGCTTTTGATTTTCTAGTTGATTATTTAAAACTAAATAAAACGAAGTAGCACAAGTAGCTAAAGCCGCAGCGCCTAAAATTACAACAAATCTCCAGTCTACAGGTTTGGCAAAAAATTGATATTTCATAATTTAAACTAAATCTCTAAAATCTACTTTTACAAAAGTGGTATTTAGGTAAGAGATATATCTGTAAAAGCTGTTTTTTACAAATATATCTCTGTATTTTCACGTTCGATTAATACACCCAAGGCAATAAACGACGAGTGCGTTTTTTATATGCCTCGTATGCATTATCAAAAGCTTGCAGCAAGATTTTTTCTTCAACTCGGCAGCGAAAATCATGAGCTAAAAAATTAGCAATTACTTGCAGTAAAAATCCTAGTTTTGGAACAATTAAAAACGAGCCAAAAAACAGAAGTTGAAAAGCGAAGTAAAGTGGATGTCTGACAAAACTATAAGGCCCTTTGGTCACAAGTTGATGACCGGGATCGATGTGGGGAAATAATCGCCAACTGCGAAAAACCCAAAAAGACCATACTTTCACAATTAATGCCAAACCAAGAATAGCAATTCCTAGAGCTTGAATCGGAAAAGTCGGTTGAAATACAAAAAATCCTAGCGCATCGGGATTTGCCCACCAAATTGCTAGCAAAATGTAAAAGATCCCGTAGGTAGCACTGGTGAGAAATAGTGCTGGCGGGCCTTGAGGAGTGATGGATGACTCACTAGCAACTGGTTCTTTTGTGGAGGTGTCAACAAATGACTCTGGGTTATTGAGTTTGCGCCGTCTAATAATGGATGCATTGACAATTAATAGCCAATACAGTGAATGAACCAAGCAGAGAATGGCTTTGACATCTACTTGTGGTAGTTGTTCTGGGAAAGCCACTGCAAACTGAAATTGTGTCATTAGTTCCACAAGTTAACTCCTAAAGTAACGTGAGTTCTGTCAAATAACTTTCTAGTAGTCTGCCAACCCAAAAATGCGCTTGTGAGGACTGGGGAAAGGGGAAAGGTTAAGGGATTTAAACCCTTTCCCCCTTACCCTTTACCCCGCCAAGTACACTTGGCGAACTACTAGTCTCTGGGTTCTCCGTGCCTCTTTGTTTAAAAAAAGAGTTTTTAAACCACAGAGACGCAGAGGACACAGAGAAATTGATAGGGTTAGTTGTATCTTCCTGGCTGCCAGTTGTTCATAACTGCCAGACAAGCCCTCAATTGGGTTGCCAATGTTTGCACATCTGGTTCTCTGACCATCGTGTAGTGGTTGCCTGGAATCCAACGCACTTCTAAATTGGTGAGTAATTTGTGCCAATCTAAAGCTGGGTTGGTGGGATTTTCTGGTGGTTGATTTTCTGCTCGCAGCAGTGTTGTTAGCCCCTCGTAGGGACGAGGTGTGTAGGATTCGATCGCTCGCATATTGCATTTGAACACCTCGAACAAGTAGTTGACTTGTTCAACTCCGGCATCTGGGGGAACTAAGTGCAGTAGTCTGGCTTGTTCTAGGATGTAGTTCAATTGTTGTGCGGTATCTAGCTGCTGCAACTGCTGCAATCTAGTAGCATCAACATCAAATCGACCTTCTAAATCTTGGATAAACCAAGCTGCTAAGGTGGCTTCGTCCAAATCTTCGCCAGATAAGGGTGCGGGACAGTCGATAAGTACCAGCATATTGACTTCTTCACCTTGCTGGCGCAATTGCTGGGCAATTTCTAAGGCTGCAATTCCCCCGAAAGACCAGCCACCGATAGAGTATGGCCCTTGTGGTTGAACGGTGCGGATAGCTGCAATATAATAAGCCGCCATATCTTCGATAGTGGTAAATGGTGGTTGTTCTCCATCCATCCCCACAGCCTGGAGACCGTAGAACGGCTGATCTACACCCAAGCGACGGGAGAGATCCATATAGCAAAGCACATTACCGCCAGCCGGATGAACGCAGAAGAAAGGCAGTTGAGAACCAGAGGGCTGGATACTGACTAAAGGCGACCAAGGCACTGAACTATCTGACGATTCCCGCAGAGTCCGCGCTAAATGCTCAACAGTCCCGCCTTGGAACAACGTAGACAAGGGTAAATTCTGAGCAAAGAGTTTGTGAATTTGCGTCATCAAGCGCACAGCTTGAATAGAAGTTCCACCCAGTTCAAAGAAATTATTAGTAATACCTACCTCCGGCAAGTTCAAGATTTCTTGCCAAATTTGTACAAGTTGTAACTCTAAGCTGTCTCTGGGTGCGACAATTGCGCCTAAATCTGCTTGACTTTGTTCTGGGTCAGGTAAAGCACGGCGATCGACTTTACCGTTGGATGACAAGGGCAAGCTGTCCATAAACATGAACATTGAGGGAATCATGTATTCTGGTAACTTCTGCTGGAGGTAGTTACGTAATTCTACTGAAGTAATTGATTGTTCCTGCTCAAAAACGATATAAGCTACCAGTTGCTTCTCATCTCGTTGTTTGCCAACGGCTGAAACAGCAACAGAACGGATGGCTGGGTTTTGCTGCAAGACAGTTTCAATTTCGCCTATTTCTATCCGATAACCGCGAATTTTAACCTGAAAATCAATTCTTCCTAAAAACTCGATGTTACCATCCGGCAGATAGCGCCCCAAGTCCCCCGTGCGGTAAAGACGCTCTCCCGTCCGGGGATGCTGAATAAAGCTGGCTTGGGTCTTGGCTGCATCTCGCCAATATCCCTGAGCTAAACCGATACCACCGATGTAAATTTGTCCCGGAACCCAATCAGGACGGGGTTGCAAGGCTTCATCAAGGATGTGGAAGCTTTGGTTACTCAGGGGTTTACCGTAGGGGATGCTAGTCCAACTAGGGTCAATTGTTTCGATAGGATAGAAAATTGACCAAATGGAAGCTTCCGTGGCTCCTCCCAAACTGATTACTTGGACATCGTTACCCAAGGAGTGAATTTGCTCCGGTAGAGTTACCGGAATCCAATCGCCACTCATCATCACCAACCGTAGGGAAGATGGTAAGCGATCGCAGCGATCGCCTGCATATTCGACTAACAATTTCATTAACGCTGGTGCAGAGTTCCAGACTGTCACCTGCTCCCGTTGGAGAACATCCAGCCAATGCGCCGGATCGCGGCTGCCTTGAGCATCGGGCATGATAATTGTACCACCAGCTGCGAGCGTTCCGAAGATGTCATACACTGACAAGTCGAAACTCAAGGAAGAAATGGCAAATACCCGATCCTCTGCTGTCACGCCAAACCGTTGATTGATATCGAGGATGGTGTTAGCTGCACCGAGATGGTCAATGGTGACACCTTTGGGTGTGCCAGTTGAGCCAGAGGTGTAGATGACGTAAGCTAAATCTTTTGGGGTTTGTATTGATGTTAAAGGTTGACTGGTAGAGGCTTGTACCAGGGTTGAGTCATCAATTGTTAGCCATTTGACTTGAGTGGCGAAGCTAAGATTTGCTTCTAGCCGAGGTTGGGTAAAGGCGATCGCTACTTCAGCGTTATCCAGCAGCCAGCTAAGACGTTCTTGGGGTAGGCTGGGGTCGATTGGTAGGTAAGCTGCACTTGATTTGAGAATTCCCAAAATAGCGACCAATTGCTCCCAACCTTTTTCCATGACTACGGCTACCAACTGATTGGGATGTGCGCCTAAGTCTCGCAGTTGTCTACCGATGTAGTTGGATAGGCGATCGAGTTCGGCGTAAGTCAAAGTCAATTGAGAAGTAGCGATCGCTACTTTTTGTGGGTGTTGAGTGGCCTGTTCAACAAACAACTCATGCAACAACTGGGTGGGAATAGTAGTGTTGGTAGCATTGACGGCTGCTCGTTGTTGTAGCTGTGTTTCGGGTACTAACCATTCTGTGGTAGTTTGCCAAGTATTGTCTGACTCAGCCAAACGATGCAGCAGCAGTTGGTAAGCATCAAACATTTGGGCCATTAAACCAGAGGGAAAGGCTTCTTCTACAGCATCCCAATTCAGGAGCAAAGCGCCGTTTTCTTCAACAATTTGGTGGTCGAGGAGGACGAAAGGCGTTTGCAACAAGCCATTACAAATTACCTGCCAATCCTGCTCACCCGCAGCATTAGTTTGAGTATCGCGGTTTCCCAAACCCAAAGCACTGGCAAAGGTACAAGGCATTGCGGCTCTAGCAGTTCCCCCTTGCATCCGATTGAGTTCGCCCAATACTTCCACACCAGTCACCGCAGTATGTTCCAAATCACTCCACAACTGCTCTTGTAAGCGTTTGGCTTGGGCGGCGAAGCTTTCGCTTTGGGTGTGGTCAACTGTCAATAATAGGGTAGAACTACAGTTACCTAAAACCTGATACACCTGTGGATGCAGTGGTTCGCGGTTAAAGTAGAGGATGTTAACTGTGAGTTTTTGGTTTTTGCTCCAAGTGGTGAGGATGGTGGCATAAGCAGCACAAATCGCAGCCGCTGGTGTTAGTCCCAGCTGACTGACTCGTGTTTTGAATTGCTGCCAAACTGCTGGTGCTAGTTGTCCTTGCCAACGGGTAAAAGTGGGTTTTTCAATAGCACTCGGACTTTTGGCTAGGGGCAATTCCGGGGCTGGAGGAATTTCAGATAACCTTGGCCACCAGTAATCACGGGCTTTTTGGTAGGCTGCTGTTTGACGGCGTTGATTCAGCGTCAGGATGTAATCTCGGAAAGAGAGATTCAGGGCTGGTAACTGTACTTGGGGGTTGAGGTAAAACTGATACAAATCTTGGAAGACAAACCCACCACTTAAAGCATCGCAGATTAATAAACTAATGCTGATGTGGAGTTGCGATCGCTCCTCATTCAATAACTGTACCTGCACCTCAAATAAAGGATATTTATCGAGTGACGGGCCATTATCCTTCATTTGCTGGCGCATCGCTGCTATTTGCTCCTCCACCTCTTTTTGACCCCGTAAGTCGATGACTTCCACAACAAAGGGAGGCACAGTTTCGAGAATCCGCTGTTGGGCATCAGGTAAAATCAACGCTCGTAGCATCTCATGACGCTCAATTAAACGTTGCCAAGCCAAATTCAATCGCTCAATGTCGAGATTAGTGACGGCAAATTCTACGTAGAAATGAGCAGACACGTTACCCAAATCGAAAAAATTGCTACTACCCAAAGCATAAGCTTGTTGTAAGTCAGTGAGCGGGAATGGCTGATAACGCTGCTCTGGAGCATGAACTAGGGTAAATTCTGCCGTTGGCACGGGCGATTGCAACATTGCCAGCAATTCTAGCTTGTGAGCAGTCAAGCGATCGCGCAGTTCTTCCGTTAACACACCTTTGGGGGCACGGAAACGCAGTTTGTCGCCTTCAGCCCACAAATACACTCCATTTTGCGTCAAATCATCCAGAAGTTGACTCGCGCTCATAGTTCGCCATCCTCCCATTCTTGATTACTGGTGGCTAATTCAACAGGTCTAGCAGAATCGCTCCTCAGATGAGGAGGAGATACAAGGACAGATGATACTGACGACATTTCTTGTGTAATTTGAGTGAGTACTTGTGCAGATAATTGGGCGATACTAGGGCCTTGAATGAAGCGAATCATCGGTAAATCAATGCCCAAGTCGTTTTTGAGTGTGTTCTTTAACTCCACCGCCACTAAAGAATCGAGTCCTTGGCTGTTGAGGGGCTGATGGCGATCGAGTTTCGAGGCTGGCATTCGCAGTACCCTAGCCACTTGTGCGTGGAAGTAAGTTTCTAAAAGTAGTTGACGCTCATCTGATGGAGTTGCTAAAAGTGCTTGACGAGAAAGGAAATTTGTGCTGTTGTCAGTCTCCGTTTCTCCAGAGTTACTAAAGACCTCTGTCAGCAATTGAAACAAAGGCATCTTGATAACGGCTGGATTAGCACGTAAGACTTTTGCCCAATTGATGGGAATCACACCTAATTGTGCGGTTTTATCCGTTAGCAGGTGTCCTAAAATATCTAAGCCTTGCTGTGGGGGAATGCTACTAAAACCCAGAGATGCCATGCGATCGCCCCGATTTGCCTGGGCTGCTGCTAAACCTACTTCCGCCCACGCACCCCAGTTGATACTGAGTGCAGGCAGATTTTGGCTTTGCCGATAATGAGCTAACCCATCTAAAAAGGCATTGGCCGCCGCATAGTTTCCTTGTCCGGCGGAACCCAGCAGTGAAGCAGCTGAAGAAAACAGCACAAAGAAATCTAGGGGTTTATTGAGGGTGTGCGTATGGAGATTCCATGCCCCTTCTATCTTGGGTTGCATAACTTTGTGCAACCTTTCTGGTGTTAATTGTAAGAGAATGCCATCATCCAAAACAGCAGCGCTGTGAATTACACCCCGTAATGGTGGCATATCTTGGTCTAATTGAGCGATCGCTCTAGCTACTTCCTCAGCCTGACTGATATCCGCCTGAAGTACCTTAATTTTTGCTCCAGCAGTTTCCAGGGTTTGTAAAACTTCTAGGGCTGCGGGTGTTGGTTGACTTCTCGCCATCAGTGCCAAATATCTAGCTCTCCTCTCCACCATCCAAGTAGCTACTTGTAAACCCAGACCCCGCAGACCTCCGGCGATGAGGTATGTTGCTTCGGGGTGGAAGTTTGGTAGTTCTGAATAACTGGGTAAATATCGCTTCAGTCTAGCAACGTAGGACACATCCCCACGCAAAGCGATTTGATTTTCCACATCGTCTGCTTGTAGTAGCTGTAAAAGTGATGCAATTTCTGATGGTTTAGGCACTGGTGCTAAATCCACCATTGAGCAACGCCAGTCTGGATGTTCTTGAGCAATGACGCGTCCCAGTCCCCACAGAGGCGATTGGGCAATACTAGTAGTCTGCCAACCCCAAAATGCTGCGTGATGGCTGGGGAAAGGGGAAGGGGTAAGGGGTAAGGGATTTGAAACCTTTCCCCCTTCCCCTTTACCCTTTACCCCACCAAGTTCACTTGGCGAACTACTAGGACTCGAATCTACAGGCTGTACGCCACGGGTAACTAGCCAGAGACGGGGTGTATTTTGCCAACCTGTTTCCGCCAATGCTTGGACTAAATGGAGTGTGCTGATACATCCCAAATTGCGATCGCTAAGTGGACGATCTCCCATATTTTCACCAGCTAGTGAAGCTAGGGTAGTCAATTCTGCTGGAGTGATATCTAAACTCCACAGATGCACTACTCCCAAGCATTCACTAGAAACAGTTTGTAGGAGTTGCTTGAAGTCATCTAAACAATTTGGCTGAATTTGATAATGCTGTGAATCCTGTTTTTGATAAGTTTCACCTGCAAAAACCAAGATGCAATTTTCGCCTTGCTGCTGCAATTGTTGGCTGAGATTCTCTCCAATTCCCTGCCTATCTGTCAATATCAGCCAATAGCCTTGGTTTTGTTCGCTGCGTCTTGGCGCTGTGTCCTTGGGTTCTAAAAGCCGTTCCCAGCTAATCTCATAGAACCAATCGCTAGAATTATTTTCACTTTGACTATCAAGTTTCTGAATACGCAAGCATTCAGCATCTAATATTCTTTGCCCTTGGTCGTTGAACAGGACTAACTCGGCAGCAAAGGCATCTATTTCTACTACAGCTTTTAACTGCAAGTGTACCCATAAACCTGTGGCATCCGGTTGCTGATAAAGTCGGAGTTTGTCTAGACGTACTGGCAAATAAGCTCCTTCTGCCTCAGCATCGGGGTTAGCTAAGGGAGTCGCCAAGGCTATGACTTGGAAACAGGCATCCAAAAGAACGGGATGAATTTGGTAGTTGGCGATTTCTGCGTGTAAAGATGCTGGTAAATGGATGCGTCCGAGGGCTTCCCCTTCGCGTCGCCAGATTTGCTCTACGCCTTGAAAGCTGGCTCCATAAAGCAAACCCTGTTCCGCCATTTGTTGATAGTGCTGTGTGCCAGAAATAACTTCCTGACAACGGGCTTGAATTTCTGCCACCGTTGCGGGAATGGTGGGTGTAATTTCCCTGTCGCCCCGGCGCACTGTACCACTGGCATGATGCCGCCATTTTGTCTCTGGGTTTATACTAGGACGGCTGTAACAATCAAAGTTGAGAGTATCTGGTGTGTTTCCTGGTTGCAAGCAAATTTGTAGAGTCTGAGTTTCTGCTTCGGGAATGAATAGACCCTGTTGAAAGTGCAAAACTTCTAGGGTATGTTTACCTGCACCAAATATCTCAGTTGCAGCAGCTAATACCATTTCTACATAACCTGACCCAGGTAGCACCATCACACCTTGTACCCGATGATCATTGAGGTAAGGAAGCGATCGCAAATCCAATTGTGTTTGCCAAATCCGCATTTCTGGCAGATGTGCCAGACTGGGCAAAGCTTCTCCTAATAAGGGCTGTTGTGATGTTCTTCTTGGTGGTAGAGAATTGCTACCTTCTAACCAGTAGCGTTGATGTTGCCAGGGATAAGTCGGTAGTAAAACGCACCTTCTATTTTCTGGATAGAAAGCCTGCCATCGTGGTTGATAGCCCAAGGTGTAGAGCCGACCTAGTTCGCTGAGTAAAAAATAACGCTCTTGTCGCTCTCTGTGCATAGAGGCGAGGACAATTCCAGCTTTGCCTGTGTGCTGCAAACATTCTTGAATATTCTGGGATAAGACGGGGTGAGGGCTGACCTCAACAAAATAGGTGTATCCTTCATATACCAAGTTTTCAATTGCCTGACTGAATTGGACAGGCGATCGCATATTCCGCCCCCAATAAGCAGCATCCCAATCTTGTCCTTGGCTGCTGGTTCCGGTAACTGTGGAGAAGAGGGGTAATTGGGCAACTTGCGGTTGCAGTCCTACCAAAAGGTTAACCAATTCCTCACTGTAAGGCTGCATCTGTGGACAATGAAAGGCATAATTGACCCGCAGCAATCGACAGAATATTTCCTGAGCTTGTAGTATTTGACACAAAGTTTCTAAAGCAGTCGCATCACCAGCAACAACGGTAGAAGCGGGGCTATTAATAGCTGCGATCGCCAAACCAGGAAATTCCTCTAGCAAGGGTTTGAGTTCTTGCCAAGGCATCCCAATTGCAGCCATTTTGCCTTTGCCTGTAGCCTGCTGCATCAAGGAAGCTCGTTGCACAACAATCCGCAAAGCTATTTCTAAACTAAAGACACCTGCTACATAAGCAGCAGTGATTTCACCGAGACTATGACCCACAACCGCCGCAGGTTCAATGCCCCAAGAACGCCACAAGGCAGTTAGGGCAACTTGGATCGCTAAAATGGCAGGTTGGGCAACCTCAGTATCTTGGAGGCGAGAAATATCCTCTGGTGCTGCTAGTTCTTGGAGTAGCGACCAATTAGCAAGGGATTTTAAGATGCGATCGCACTCTTGTATAGTCTCTCGAAACACAGGCTCCTGTGCTAAGAGTTGCCGTCCCATCCCAATCCATTGCGCCCCCTGTCCAGAAAAGACGAAAACCAAGCCAGATAAATCATCTGGATTGGATACTAAATTGGGGTCTTCTACAAAAGCGTCAAGTGCTGCTGTCAATTGCTCGATAGACTGCCCTACCAAAGCGATGCGATGCTTGTGATGAGGACGGCGCAGACTAGTAGTATAAGCAATATCCAGCAAGTTAGTTTTACCTGGAAGAAAAGCTCGGTAAGCTTGCACCATATCCAAGAGTGCGGCGGGATTTTTAGCAGATAGAGGTAAAAGATAATCTTTTACTGATACTAAAGCTGGCTCTGTGGACAAAAGCGGTGCTTCTTCGAGTATCACATGAGCATTTGTACCGCTAAAGCCAAAGGAACTCACCCCAGCAATGCGCCGTTCTGTGCCACTATTCCAGGGGGTAAGTTCTGTGGGAATCGAAATCGGCAGATTCCCCCAAGAAATGTAAGGATTCAACTTTTGGAAGTGGAGGTGGGGCGGAATCTGCTGATGCTGCATTGCCAAGACAACTTTGATTAAACCTGCCACACCAGCTGCTGATTCTAAATGTCCAATATTGGTTTTAACTGAACCCAAAGCTAAAGGATGATTTGGCGATCGCCCTTCACCCAAAACAGCCGCTAGGGAACTCACCTCAATCGGGTCTCCCAAAGGCGTACCTGTACCATGCGCTTCCACATAACTGACTTGATACGGTTTCACTCCGGCGTTGGCTAAAGCTTCTCGTAACACTGCCTGTTGAGCCGGGCCATTGGGAGCAGTCAAACCATTGCTGCGTCCATCTTGATTAACGGCAGAACCGCGAATCACTGCCAAAATGGGGTTGCCATCTGCGATCGCATCTGATAAACGTTTGAGAGCGATCGTACCGCATCCCTCACCACGCGCGAAGCCGTCAGCATCAGCATCAAAGGTTTTGCAACGCCCCGTAGGAGATAAAGCGCGGGTGCGACATAGGGTAATGTTGTTGTCGGGAATCAGCATCAGACTCACCCCACCCGCCAAAGCCAAGTTACATTCACCGGAGCGCAAACTTTGACAAGCTAGATGTACCGCCACTAATGAAGAAGAACAAGCTGTATCCAAAGTGACACTCGGCCCTTGCAAACCCAGCAGGTAAGAAACCCGTCCTGATACCACACTCATACTGTTGCCAGTACTACTGTAGGCATCAATTACAGTACCCTGTAACCGCGAGTAATCGGCGTACATCACACCGACAAATACCCCTGTACGACTACCTGCTAGTTGGTCTGGTCGTTCTCCTGACTGCTCTAGGGCTTCCCAACATACCTCTAAAAACAAGCGCTGCTGCGGGTCAATAAATGCGGCTTCCCTGGGAGAAATACTGAAAAAATCAGCATCAAATTTATCAACGTCATCAACGAAAGCACCGTGACGAGTGTACATTTTGCCAGCAGCATCAGCATTGGCATTGTAGTATGTTTCCAAATCCCAGCGATCGCTAGGAATTTCTTGCATTGCATCCACACCATCGCGCAAGCACTGCCAAAAACTCTGAGGATTATTAACACCGCCAGGAAAACGGCATCCCATCCCAACGATCGCAATTGGTTCTGTCTTTTTCGATTCCAGGCGGTTCAGCTTGGCTTGCATTGTTTCTAATGCCAGTAAAGCTCGTTTTAAAGGGGATAATTCCTCAACTCGCTCGTTGCTTTTGCTCATCTCAGTTACCATCTATCAGTTCTAGTTTTTTCAGGAGTAGCAATTCTGTTTCTGCTTCCGACATCCTGGTTAAATCCTCCAGGGAGATTAATGGTTCACTCTCCTCTAGTGATGGTGCAGGTGATGAGTCCTCTAATTTGGATAACGACATCACATCTTGGATTAAATGATTCACTAAAGTTTGCAGACTCGGATAATCAAATAACAATGTGGCTGGTAAGGAGCAAGCCAAACTATTTTCGAGAACATTTCGTAACTCCAGCGCCATGAGTGAGTCGAGACCCATTTCAATTAAGGGTTTGTCGGCATCGAGGTTTTGCCAAGAATTGAGTCGCAACACTTTTGCAGCCAGTTTGCGGACGTGGGTTAGCAGCAAAGACTGTCGTTTGTCGTCAGAAACTTGTTGCAGTTTTTCCAGAATTGTGCTTTGGTTAGTTTCTGATTTCTCTTCGGGTTGGGTATACTCAGCAAAATCTTGCAGCAGTGGCGGTATTTCACCAGGACGATATTGTTTGAGGAAGGTTTGCCAATTGACAGGAATCACACCCACTTGTGCCATATCGGCTTGACTCAGCAACAACTCTAATACCTGTAATCCCTGTTGAAGTCCAATACGTTCCACTCCTACAGACAGACTGTGGTCTAAGGTTGCTGCCATCCCTACTTCTGCCCAAGCTCCCCAGTTGATACTGAGTGCAGGTAGTCCTTGAGAATGGCGGTAGTGGGCGAAGGCATCTAAAAAGGCATTTGCAGCTGCATAGTTTCCTTGTGCGGCTGCACCCAACAAAGAGGCGGCTGAGGAAAACATCACAAAGAAATCCAGCGATATATCCTCAGTTAAATGGTGTAAATTCCAGGCTCCCTGAATTTTTGGAGCCATTACTTGAGTAAAACTTTCCCAGGTTTGCTGTAAGATAATGCGATCGCTCAACACTCCAGCTGCATGGATAATGCCTCGTAGTTGAGATTTGCAGGGTTCCAGGAGTTGTTTAACTTGGTTGAAATCGGTAATATCTGCTTGTATTACCTGCACCCGAACCCCTGCCTGTTCCATCTCTTGAATAGTATTCAACGCAGTTACCGAAGGCGAACGACGACTAACTAAAATTAAGTTTTGTACTCCCTGCTTTATCATCCAACGAGCAACTTCTAGTCCTAGTGCGCCTAGTCCCCCAGTAATTAGATAAGTAGCATCGGCAGAAAATGTTACAGGTTGTGTTGATACTTGAGGTTTTGCTCGAACTAAACGAGCCACATAACGTTCATGGTTGCGAAAAGCCAGATGATCTTCTGACTCTGGTTGTAAGATATCCCCTAGTACCAACTCTGCTGTCTGTTCTGGAGAATTATTAGTATCAATATCTACCAAGCCGCCCCAAATAGCTGGGTACTCAATGGCAATTACTCGCCCAAGTCCCCACAGAGGCGCTTGAGTCAGACTGTTCATTGTCAATTCATCACCAACAGGTTGACTACCTTGGGTAAACAGCCACAATCGTGCTTGGCAGTTTGATAATTTGGATAAGGCTTGCAACAGGTAGATAGTACTACCGCAACTAGTTAGGTTGTTTGTTTGTTCGGTTTCCAGCAGACTCCAGAGATGAACAATACCCTGCAATGGTGCATTATCTGACCCCATATCTTGCAAGAGTTGATGGAAATGTTGCGGTTTACTAGGGTCGATTTGAAACTGATTTTCAGTAATTTGTTGATAGATTTCACCAACAGAAACAAGGATGCAAACTTTGCCTTGATGTTCTAATTTTTGTGCCAATGCTCTACCAATACCATTAGCATCGGTGAAAATTAGCCAACGACCGGGAATAGCAGGTAATTGTTCTGATAATCTCGATTTTGGTTGCCACTGGATTTGATAGAGCCATTCCTGAGTCGGTGCTTGGTTGGCTCTGAGCAAAGCTTGACGCGGTGCTTGCTTTAAGCAAAGTCCCTCAATGTAGGCTACTAGTTCTCCGACTTCATTCAGCAGCCAGATATCACCGATGAACATTCCTGCTGTTGAACTTGTTTGAGAATTTAGCTTTCCGTAACACCACAAACGGCTGTTAAAATCTGGCGACTGGCAAAAATAAAAGTGATTTATGCTAAAGGGTACGTAAACTTGGTTATCTCGTCGTTCTTGGGGTAAAGCAAAGCCTAAAAACTGAAAACAGGAATCGATTAATCCCGGATATATAAGGTATGTGTTGATTTCATCTGCAAATTCTTGGGGAAATTGCATTTGGCACAATGCTTCACCATCACACCGCCACATAGATTCTACCCATTGAAAACGCTGACCAAGTTGCAATCCTTGTTCTCTAACTTGGGCATAGAAATCTGAACCAGCCAGCATTTGGGAGCAACGCGTCTGTAACTCAGCCCAAGATAAAGGTTTTTCAATATCGCCTGCATCTTGGCTGAGTCGTCCTGTAGCGTGTACCAACCAGTTATCTATTTGTTTATTAAAACTAAATAGTTCAAATTTATATTTACCTGCGGCTTCAGGTTGCAAAATAAGTTGTACATTGATAGTCTCGCGATCGCCAATCGTCAGCGCTTCCCTAAATGTAATGTTACTCAGCGAAATTGCCCCTGTTCCCAGAATTTCTTGACCTCCAAGCAACAACATAGAAATATGCGAAGCTCCCGGTACTACCACCGTGTCATAAATTTGGTGGTCATCGAGGAAAGGTAAACTAGCTGTGTTCAAATGAGTTTCAAAAACAATATCCTTGAGAGATGGCGATCGCAACTGATAACCCAACAAAGGATGCAGCAGATTTTCGCTGATTTGTCTAACTATTGGCTTGCTGGTAGCAGTAGGCAACCAATAACGTTGACGCTGCCAAGGATAATTCGGTAAAACCACCTTATGACGCGGGTAATCAGCCTCAAACCCTCGCCAATCAATTTCTACCCCAGCCACATACAACTGCGCCACTGAATCTAACAACTGCTGCCAATCTTCCTTTCCTTTTCGCAGTGAAGCTAGCCATAACCCCTGCTCATCCAATATTTCAGGACACTCGCGCCGTGCCATCCCCAACAATATCGGATGAGGGCCAATTTCCACAAACACCTCATATCCTGCTTGATACAATGCCTGCATACTGGCAGCAAATTGCACACTCGCTCGGATATGTTCTACCCAGTAAGCCGCATTTGACATTTCCTCATGTCTGACAATCTTGCCTGTGACATTGGAGACAATATCTAATTTCGGCTGTTGATATTTTACTGTTGCTGCCACTTGCTCAAACTTCGCCAACATCGGCTGCATCAAAGGTGAGTGGAAAGCATGGGATACTTGCAATTTTCTAGTTTCAATACCTTGGCTTTCTAGTTTTTGGACTACAGCATTTAATACCTGCAATTCTCC
This sequence comes from Nostoc sp. FACHB-133, assembly GCF_014698055.1. Lineage (NCBI taxonomy): Bacteria > Bacillati > Cyanobacteriota > Cyanophyceae > Nostocales > Nostocaceae > Nostoc > Nostoc sp. FACHB-133. Next base: position 142,931 of record NZ_JACJSH010000005.1, on the reverse strand, counting down.
AGATAAGACAATACTTTGTTCGCCATTAATCGCTGCAATACTCAACTGTTGCGGATAGTCAGCAATTAACGGTGTAACTTGTTCTACCGTGGTGAATACTGCTGCCATACCTCCGCCTTGGCGTAAGGCTTGCATCAAAGAAGCACGTTGGACAATTAATTTCAGTGCATCTTCTAAAGAGAAAATACCAGCGATACAAGCGGCGACATATTCCCCGACACTGTTACCTAAAACTGCTGTGGGACTGATACCCCAAGATAGCCATAGTTGGGCTAGGGCATATTCTAGAACGAATAATCCAACTTGGGTGTAGGCTGTTTGGTCAAGGCGAGTATCTTCTGAGTTTTCCGAGAATATAACTTCAAGAATTGATTCACCCAACAGTGGTTGCAGTAGGGTGTCGCAGTTGTCTAGAGTTTGGCGGAAACTCGGCTGAGTTTGATACAGTTGCCTACCCATATTGCGATATTGTGACCCTTGTCCAGTGAAAAGGAAGGCAATTTTTTTGCTTTGCTGGCTGCTATGTCCGTGATGAATACCGATGATTTCACTGTTGTCTAGATAGGCTTGCAACTTTTGTTGTATCTGCTGATGTTCATCGGCGATAATTGCGAGGCGATGACTAAAGTGTGTTCTGCCGATTTGTGAAGTGTGAGTGATATCACCAAGGGGAATTTCTGCGTGGGATGAGAGGTACTTGATGTAATTTTGAGCGAGTTGCTGCAAGGCTTGAGGATGTTTGGCTGACAGAGTTAATAGATGTAAAGGACGCTCCGTAATTTCTTCTCCCCTGCTCCCCTGCTCCCCTGCTCCCTGCCCCCTGCCCCCTGCCCCCTGCTCAAACACAGGTGCTTCTTCTAATATGGCGTGGGCATTTGTACCGCTAAATCCAAAGGAACTTACCGCAGCAATTCGAGTTTCACCATTGGTTTGCCAAGGTGTAAGAGTTTTGGGAATTGTTAAAGGCAGTTCTGACCAAGGAATCAACGGGTTAGGTTGATTTAGATGTAGATGGGGTGGAATTTGTTGATGTTGTAGTGCCAACACCACCTTCATCAAACCTGCAACGCCAGCAGCCGATTCCAAATGACCGATGTTGGTTTTGACAGAACCGATCGCCAAAGGCCGATCTGTAGTATGCTCTTTTGCTAAAGTAGCAGCGATCGCTTCTACTTCAATCGGATCTCCTAAAGATGTCCCTGTACCGTGGGCTTCAACGTAGCTTACTTGCTGTGGTTGTACTTTAGCATTAGCGATCGCTTGCCGAATCAAGTTTTCTTGAGCGATGCCGTTGGGTACTGTTAACCCACTGCTGCGACCATCTTGATTGACCGCACAAGCGCGAATTACCGCCAGGATTCTATCTCCTTGGGCTTGTGCTTGAGAAAGGCGTTTGAGTACGACTATGCCACAACCTTCTCCTCGCACGTAACCGTTAGCTGCGGCATCAAAGGTTTTACAACGTCCATCTGCTGCCATCATTCTCGCCTTGGAGAACATAATGTTGGCTTCTGGTGTGAGAATCAGGTTGACTCCCCCGGCTAAAGCTAACTCGCACTCGCCGTTGCGGAGGCTTTGACAAGCCAGGTGAACGGAAACCAAAGAAGAAGAACAAGCAGTATCCAGTGCTACACAAGGCCCTTGCAAACCCAAAACAAAGGAAAGACGACCAACCATCGCACTAAAAGCGCTACCCGTTCCTTGATAAGCGTCAATTCCCTGTTCCCCCGCCTGGGCATAAAAGCGAGTGTAATCATTAGTAGTAACACCGACAAACACCCCCGTTGAACTACCCATAAGTTCAGAAGGAGGTTGACAAGCATTTTCTAAAGCTTCCCAACTGACTTCTAATAACAAACGCTGTTGAGGGTCGATGCTAATTGCTTCCCGTGGCGAGATCCCAAAAAACTCAGCATCGAATCGATCTACTTGCTTTAAAAAGCCACCGTAGCGGCTAGACATTTTACCAGGCCTATCTGGGTTGGGGTCGTAATAAGCATCAATATCCCAGCGATCGCTTGGCACTTCTACAATGGCATCAGTACCGTCCCGTAATATCTGCCAAAATGTTTCTGGATCGTCAGCACCACCCGGAAACCGACACGCCATACCAACAATTGCGATCGGTTCTGTTTTTGCCCGTTCCATTGCATCAATCTTGGCACGTAGTTCTTTCAACGCCAAAAGGGCGCGTTGGGATGGTGATAGCTGGTCGATACTTTCCATTTGGCTCATTTTGGTTTACAGAACAAAGGAGAGAAGAACTAAGGACAAATGACCAATGACTAATGACTAAATTCAATCAGGGAAGCTAATTCTTCATCAATCATGGATTCGACCTGTTCTTCTGAGAGTTGTTTGATTTGTGTCACCGTCATAGATTGGCTGGGATTAACTAATGTTGGTTTGCTTTCAGGCTGCATATTTTGGTTATCTAGGGTATTGACAAAATAACTTGCTAATGTATCGATGTTGGGATAATTGAATGTCAGTGTTGAAGGCAACGATTTACCTAAACTTTTTTGTAGGCGATTCCGAAATTCCACTGACGTAAGTGAATCCATGCCCATCGTCGCAAATCCTTGTAGGGGGTCGAGGGTTTGGGATGGGATCAAGCCTAAGATGCTGGTAATTTCATCGCTAATGTGAGCAACTAACAGAGATTTCCATTCGTTAACAGGTGTTGCTTGTAGGCGTTGTTGTAGTTCGGATGGCTGGTCTTTTTGCTGTTGTCTATCCGAAAATAATTCCTGAAAGTAAGCAGGTTGTTGTCCTGTAGGAAAGCGTTGTAAAAACTGCGTCCAGTTGACGGGGAGTACAGTTACTTGACAAACTCTCTGTTGCAGGAAATGTCTGAGTAACTGCAAGGCTTGGTTTGGTGGAATCAAATCAATGCCCTCTGCCGCTAACCTTTGACCGAATGATGCTGCCATCCCGACCTCTGCCCACGGCCCCCAGTTGATACTGGTAGCGACTAATCCTTGTTTTTGTCGGTAATGTGCTAAAGCATCTAAAAAGGCATTGGCAGCAGCATAGTTGCTTTGACCTGGTGCGCCAAGGATGCAAGCTGTTGATGAAAATAGTACAAAGAAATCTAGGGGTTGATCCAGTGTCAGGGTGTGCAGATTCCATGCACCTTGGATTTTAGGAGCCATCACCCTAGCGAACCGTTCCCAGTTTTGTTGTAGCAGCATCCCATCATCTAGAACACCTGCTGCATGGATAATGCCGAGCAATGGGGGATGGTTTGTTTGCAGTGCTGTCAGCGCTGGCTGTAACTGTTCGGCTTGGGCAATATCTACCTGTACTACTGTTATTTGCGTACCTGTTTGTTCTAACTCTCGAATTGTTGCTTGAGCGCTTTCACTTGGAGAACTTCGACCGAGTAACACTAAATATCTTGCACCCTGTTCCACACACCAACGGGCAATTTGCAGACCCAAAGCACCAAGTCCGCCAGCAATTAAGTATGTTCCCTCTGGAGTGAATTTGAGGGATTTGGCGGCTAATGGTGAAATTTGACTACGCACCAAACGCGCAGTATGCCACTGTTGATGTCGCCAAGCAATGCGATCGCCTAAAATCATTGTTGGCAGTTTTGCCAGTAATAAAGCCGCAGCATCAGCTGGTGAACTGCTGGGGTCGAGATCCACCATACCTCCCCAGATTTCGGGGTATTCCATTGCAATCACTCCACCCAAACCCCATAATGGTGCAGCAGCGATCGCAATTTCCCCAGAATCTCCAATTACCTGCGTCCCTTGTGTTACCAACCACAACCGCGCCGATATCGACTGCTGGCGACTGGCTAGTGCTTGGATGAGATGCAATACAGCCGATACATAATTTTGAATATTTGTCAATATTAAATCTGCCTCTCTAGTATCATCCAAACTCCACAGATGTAAAATCTGCAATGGTGACTGAGTTGGGATACCGTCTAGCAGTTGCTCAAAGTGAGTGCAATCGCCTGAGAAAACTAAAGTATAAGTATGACCCTGTTTGGCTAACAGTTGCGCCAAGTTATCAGCAACGCCTGTGCGATCGCTTAAAATCAACCAGTGAGCAGGTGCGATCGCAAGTGTTTTATCTGATGAGGTTTGGGGTTGCCATTGCACCTCATAAAGCCAATCTTGTAGTTCTGCTGAGAGAGAGGATTGGGAAGAGGGCGATCGCATTGTCGTCGCAGTAGGTAGCCAATAACGTTGACGCTGCCAAGGATAATTCGGTAAAACCACCTTATGACGCGGGTAATCAGCCTCAAACCCTCGCCAATCAATTTTTACCCCAGCCACATACAACTGCGCCACCGAATCTAATAACTGCTGCCAATCTTCCTTTCCTTTTCGCAGCGAAGCCAGCCATAACCCCTGCTCATCCAGTACTTCAGGACACTCACGCCGTGCCATCCCCAACAATGTCGGATGTGACCCCACCTCGACAAACACCTCATATCCTACTTGATACAATGTCTGCATACTGGCAGCAAATTGCACACTTGCTCGGATATGTTCTACCCAATACGCCGCATTTGACATTTCCTGTTGTCTGACAATCTTGCCTGTGACATTGGAGACAATATCTAGTTGCGGCTGTTGATATTTTACTGTTGCTGCCACTTGCTCAAACTTCGCCAACGTCGGCTGCATTAAGGGCGAGTGGAAGGCATGGGATACTTGCAATTTTCTAGTTTCAATACCTTGGCTTTCTAGTTTTTGCAGTACCGAATTGAGTATCTCTAATTCTCCAGATAAGACAATACTTTGTTCGCCATTAATCGCTGCAATACTCAATTGTTGCGGATAGTCAGCAATTAAAGGTCTAACTTGTTCTAGAGTGGCGAATACTGCTGCCATCCCTCCACCTTGGGGTAAGGCTTGCATCAAAGAAGCACGTTGGACAATTAATTTCAGTGCATCTTCTAAACAAAAAATACCAGCGATACAAGCGGCGACATATTCCCCGACACTGTGACCTACAACTGCTGTGGGACGGATACCCCAGGATAGCCACAGTTGGGCAAGTCCGTATTCTATGACGAATAACGCAACTTGGGTGTATGCGGTTTGGTTAAGGCGATCGCCTTCTGAGTTGTCACAGAAGATTACCGATAAAATTGACTCGCCTAGTAGAGGCAGCAGTAGGGTGTCACATTGGTTAAGAGTTTGGCGGAAACTTGGTTGAGTTTCATACAGTTGCCGACCCATGCAGCGATACTGTGAACCTTGTCCAGTGAAGAGGAAAGCAATTTTTTTGGTTTGCTGGCTGGTGTGTCCGTTATGGATACTGAAATCATCGGTATCACTCAAATAGGCTTGCAACTGTTGTTGCATTTGTTGATGGTCGGCGGCGATGATGGCGAGGCGATGTGAGAAATGAGTTCTCCCGACTTGAGAAGTAAAGGTGATGTTACCAAGGGCTATATCTGGATGGGATGAAAGGTACTTGATGTAGTTTTGAGCTAATTTTTGTAAGGCTTGAGGATGTTTGGCTGACAGAGTTAATAGATGTAAAGGACGCTCTGTAATTTCTTCCCCCCTGCTCCCCTGCTCCCCTACCTCCCCTGCTTTCTCCAAAGGTGCTGCTTCTATCACCACATGGGCATTAGTACCACTCAAGCCAAAGGAACTCACTCCAGCAATTCGAGTATTGTTTTCAGAATGCCACGGTTTAGCTGTGGTAGGAATAGCTAGTGGTAGTTCTTGCCAAGGAATATGGGGGTTAGGTTGCTTGAGATGGAGATGAGGTGGAATTTTCTGGTGTTGTAGGGATAATATTACCTTGATTACACCTGCAACTCCGGCTGCTGCTTCCAAATGACCAATATTGGTTTTCACAGAACCAACAACCAAAGGCTGCTCAAAAGAGCGTTGTTCACACAAAACAGAAGCTAAAGCGTTAATTTCGATGGGATCGCCCAAGGAAGTCCCCGTACCATGCGCTTCGATGTAACTCACTTGCTGTGCTGAAACCCTACTGTTAGCTAGAGCCTGACGCAGTAGTTTTTGTTGTGCGGGGCCGCTAGGTACTGTTAGTCCACCACTAGGGCCGTCGTGATTGACTGCTGAACCTTTAATCAATGCGAGGATAGAGTCGCCAGCCGCCACAGCATCCGACAAACGCTTAAGTACCAACACTCCGCAGCCTTCGCCCCTAGTGTAGCCATCAGCTAAGGCATCAAAGGATTTGCAGCGTCCATCGGGTGCAACTGCGCGCATTTTGGAGAGAAAAATATTTGTGTCTGGTGACAAAATCAGATTGACTCCGCCTGCTAGAGCTTGGTCGCATTCTCCAGAACGCAAACTTTGGCAGGCTAAATGTAACGATACTAGAGATGACGAACAAGCGGTATCTACAACTAAGCTCGGCCCTTGTAAACCCAGAATATAGGAAAGGCGACCGGAAATAAAGCTAAAACTGTTGCCTGTACCAAAGTAAGTGTCAATACTATTAGAGTTACCAGAATAGAGGCGTGAGTAATCGTTGTTCATCACGCCAATAAATACGCCTGTTTGAGTTTGCGACAGCCTTTCGATACACTGTCCGGCATTTTCTAGGGCTTCCCAACTGACTTCTAGTAGTAAGCGTTGTTGTGGGTCTGTACTAACGGCTTCTCTGGGAGAGATTTCAAAGAAGTTGGCATCGAACAAATCGATATCTTTTAAAAAACCACCATAGCGAATGTAGGATTTTCCTTCAGCATCGGGATTTGGGCTGTAATAAGCTTCCGTATCCCAACGTTCTTGGGGAATTTCCTGAATGGTATCTACACCATGCTGGAGAATTTGCCAAAAAGCATCTGGGTTATCGGCTCCCCCAGGAAAGCGACACGCCATCCCAATCACAGCGATGGGTTCTGTTTTAGCACGCTCGATCGCCTCCAACTTACCACGCATTTCTTTTAATGCCAGCAATGCGCGTTGTAGTTGATTAATGTTGTTTTGCTCTGTGTCGATTTTAGTCATGCTCTGAACCCTGTCGCTAAACATCCTGTTGATTGGGATTAGATTTTTTTCATTAATTCATCAATGCTGGCTAATTCTGCCGCTAACGATCGCTCTAGTTCTGTTTGCGAAAGCTGTTGAATATCGCTGATTTCGGTGTCGAAGCGATCCCTTTTTGGCGGTGGAGATGCAGTTTTCACATCCAAGACATCGTTAGTGAGATATTTAGTTAAGGTTTCTAAGGTGGGATAATCAAATAACAAGGTGGTTGGCAGAGAAGACTCCAGACTTGATTGCAAACGATTTCTCAACTCAATTGCCATGAGTGAATCTAATCCCACTTCAAATAAACGCTGACGCGGTTGCAGTTCCTCAGATGAATTGAGCCGTAAGATTTTCGCTACTTCGTCACGGATGTAATTAAATAAAATTTGCTGAATATCTGCGGGGTGAGCCTCCTGGAGTTGTCGTAATATCTCTGGTTTTGCTGCCAAAACTGGCTGTGCAGTCTCTTGGTTTTGCCTTGAATCAACAAACTCACTCAGCAAAGGCGGTACTTTCTGGGTGTAGTAGTGAGGGATAAATTTTGACCAGCGCACTGGTAAAACCGCAACTTGTCCAGTGTTGGTTTGATGCGTTAATGCTGCCAAAATTTGTAATCCTTGTTCGGGTAAAATTTGCTCTACTCCCACTGGAGAACCTGTTGAGGTTGCAGCCATTCCCACTTCCGCCCACGCTCCCCAGTTGATACTCAATCCCGCCAGCCCTTGGGAGCGACGATAATCGGCTAACCCATCAAGAAAGGCGTTTGCTGCTGCGTAGTTTGCTTGTCCTGTGGTTCCCAACACTGAAGCAACGGAAGAGAACAAGACAAATAATTCCAAAGGTTTATCTTGAGTCAGGATATGCAGATTCCAAGCACCCTGTACTTTCGGAGCCATTACCCTAGTAAATCGCTCCCAGTTTTGTTGGAGTAAAATCCCATCGTCTAAAATTCCGGCTGCATGGATAACACCTCGTAAGGGAAACTGAGGTTCAATGCCCTCAAGTATTTTTTGTACTTGTTCAAGTTGTGTAATATCTGCTTGGGCGACTGTAACTTGCACGCCAGCGTTTTCCCAAGAAGCGATCGCACTTTTAGCTCTATCCGATGGCGAGCGTCTACCCACTAATACTAAATGTTGCACACCTCGTTCAACCAACCAATTAGCCACTGTTAACCCCAGTCCTCCTAGTCCGCCTGTAATCAGGTAAGTCCCAAGGGAAGGGTTAAAGGAAGCAGAGAAATCTATGGTGTTGGGAAAGCGTTGCAAACGGGAGATGTAGCGCTGATTTCCCCGTAAGGCGACTTGTTCGCCCAATTCTGGATGGGAAAGTTCTGCCCACAACTGAGTTGCGGCTTCTACAGTTGAACTTTGGGGATCTAAATCAATTAGCCCTGCAAAAACTTCGCTATATTCTGTTGCTATAACTCGCCCCAATCCCCAGAGAGGTGTTTGAGACAGGGCGATTTCAGATTGTAGATTAATTGACTGGCTACCCCTAGAAATCAACCACAGCCTAGCAGTCTGCCAACCCAAAAATGCTGCGTGATGGCTGGGGAAAGGGGAAGGGGTAAGGGGTAAGGGATTTGAAACCTTTCCCCCTTCCCCTTTACCCTTTACCCCGCCAAGTTCACTTGGCGAACTACTAGCTAGTGGAGAATTTATCCGAGCTAAGGCTTGAGTTAAATGTAAAACACTACCACAGACACGAATTTGTGTAGAATCTAGCAAATCTCCAGTAGCCAAACTCCACAAATGTACAATGTGGAGAGCTATTCCTGGTTTAATTGAGACTTCTTGAAGCAGTTGGTCGAAATGCTGGGGTTCGGCTGGATTAATGTAAATTTTACCTTCTTGCAAAGATTGGTAAGTAGAACCAGGGATGACTGCCACACAAGATTTACCTTCTGCCTGCAACAATTTCACTAATTCTGCGCCTACAGCATCTTCATCAATTAGAAGTATCCAATATTGCTGTTGTACTACTAAAGATGACTGCGTAATTGTTCGTTCTTGGAGTCGCCAAGTGATTTGATAAAGCCAGTCTTGGAGATTGGGTTGTTTGAGTAATGCTTGCTGTGGCGATCGCTTTAAACAGAGTTCCGAGAATTGAGCGATCGCTTGTCCAGATTCATCTAATAACTGTACATCTCCTACTATCACCTCTGGATTATTGGTTTGCAGGCGGGCGTGACACCATAAGGGCTGACTCAAGTCCAGATTTTGCCAGAGTTGAAAGCCACCTAAACTAATTGGTACATAAACATCAGCGTCTCGAATCTCTGCTGGTAAAGTACCTCCCAACAGTCGCAAACAAGAATCTATCAGCCCCGGATGTAATGGATATAACTTAGTCTCTGTTTCACAACCCGGAGGTAGTTGCATCTGACAAATGGCTTCCCCATCTCGTCGCCAGAAATCACCAATCCATTGAAAACTTACACCCAAATCTAGCCCAGCATCTCCGACATCCCGATAAAATACCTGCGAACCAGTCGATTTTTCAGGACAACGCGCCTGTATTTCTCCCCAAGACCAAGTTTCTCTAGTAGCAGACAAGGTAGATAACTCACCAGTTGCATGGAGACACCACTGCTCATTACCCTCTAAGCTGAATAGTTCAAAACTATAATCTTGATTTTTGCCCAGTTGCAAAATCAATTGCACTTTGACGCTGCTATCTTCAGGTATGATTAAAGGCTCTCGAAACGTAATCTGTTGAAGAGACACTGCATTAGTTCCGAAAATATGCTTACCTGCTAGGGTCAACATAGCAATATAAGATGCTCCTGGTGCAACTATCGACCCGTAGATCCGATGATCGGCTAGAAAGGGCAAGTTATCTGTCTGGAATTCGCTCTCAAATACTAGACTCTTGAAGAGTGGAGAATGTAGGCGTTGACCTAACAGGGGATGCAATTGTGAGTGTACTACTAGTTTTTTGGTAGTGGTTTCAAACCAATAGCGTTGGTGCTGCCAAGCATAGTTGGGTAATATTACTTTATTTCGTGTATAGCCGTTCTCGAATCCGAGCCAATCAATTTCTACTCCCTGGAGATATAACTGGCTCAAACTTTCTAAAATTTGTTGCCAATCTTCCTTGCCTTTGCGTAGCGAAGCTAGCCATAAACCCTCACTTTCCAACTCTTCTGGACAATCCCGGCGTGCCATGCCGATTAACGTGGGATGAGAACCAACTTCTAAAAATACTTTGTAGCCTGCGGTATAAAGTGCTGACATCCCTTGAGCAAAATGGACACTGGCTTGGATATGCTCAACCCAATACCTGGCACTAGACATCTCTGCATTAGTTATCAACTTGCCACTAACATTAGAAACGATTTCTAGTTTGGGGGAACGATAAGTGATTTCCTGAGCAACTTGCTCAAACTCTGCCAACATCGATGCCATTAACGGCGAGTGGAAAGCATGAGATACTTGCAAAGTTCGCGTTTCGATGCCTTGACTTTCTAGTTTTTGCAATACTGCTGTTAATGCCTGTATCTCGCCTGAGATAACTAAACTTTGCTGTCCGTTATAGGCAGCAATGCTCAGTTGTTGAGGATAGAGGGCAATCAAGGGTTCTACAACTTCTACGCCAGCGAAAACCGCAGCCATCCCTCCTGTTTGCGGTAATGCTTGCATCATGCGGGCGCGGTGGGCAATCAATTTTAATCCGTCCTCAAGGGAGAAAATACCAGCCACACAAGCAGCCACATATTCCCCGACACTGTGACCAAGCACCGCAGAGGGACGGATACCCCAAGAAATCCACAGTTGCGCCAAGGCGTATTCTAGGGTAAATAAGGCTGGTTGAGTGTAGGCGGTTTGGTCGAGGAGTAGATTTTCTGTGGTGTCAGCAAAGATGACTGATAGGATGGATTTATCTAGTAAAGGTTGGAGAATGCGATCGCATTCATCCAATATTTGACGAAAACCAGGTTGGGTTTCATACAGTTGTCTTCCCATCCCTACATACTGCGACCCTTGCCCAGTAAATAAAAAGGCGCATCTAGTGAAATTACCACTATCCACTTGATAGTCATAATCTGCTTCTTCCAGCTTTGCTTGCATCTCGGCATGAGATGAGGCAACAACAGCCAAACGATGAGAAAAATGAGAACGTCCAACTAAGGCAGTGTGGGTAATATTAGCCAAAGAAATATCGCCATGCTTGCCCAAATAGTCGATATATTGTTCAGCTAATTGCCGCAGAGAATTAGGATGTTTAGCAGAAAGGCAGAGTATATGTAAAGGACGCTCAATTGTAATTTCTTCTCCCCTGCTCCCCTGCTCCCCTGCTCCCCCTGCTTTCTCCAAAGGTGCTTCTTGTACAATCACATGAGCATTAGTACCACTCATCCCGAAAGAACTCACCCCACCAATCCGCGCCGAGTCTTTAACTACCCAAGATTGCCCAGATGTAGGGATACTCAATGGCAATTGCTCCCAAGCAATCATCGGATTAGGTTGTTGCAAGTGCAGATGTGGCGGAATTTCCTGATGCTGTAGAGCCAAAACAACCTTCATCAAACCTGCTACTCCAGCAGCCGCTTCCAAATGACCAATGTTAGTTTTAACAGAACTAATTACTAGTGGATGTTCAAAAGAACGTCCTGCACAGAGTACAGATGCTAATGCACCAACCTCAATCGGATCTCCCAAGGATGTGCCAGTCCCATGAGCTTCGATGTAACTCACCTGCTGGGCTTCTACATTAGCGTTAGCTAATGCTTGATGTAACAATTCTTGTTGCGCTGTTGTACTGGGGACGGTAAAACCACTGCTACGTCCATCATGATTCACTGCCGAACCCCGAATTACTGCCAAGATTGGGTCATTATCAGCTAAAGCTTCAGAGAGTCGTTTCAGGACAACTACACCACATCCCTCTCCTCGAACAAAGCCATTAGCTGAAGCATCAAAGGTTTTACAGCGTCCATCAGCAGCTACAGCCTTGGATTTTGATAAGAAAATATTCGTCTCCGGTAGAAGTATCAAGTTTACGCCACCCGCCAATGCTAAATTGCACTCTCCACGCCGCAGGCTTTGAACCGCTAAATGAATGCTAACCAGCGAGGACGAGCAAGCAGTATCCACTACCAAGCTAGGCCCGCGCAGCCCTAAGCTATGAGATATCCTTCCCGCAGCCGCACTACCAATACCGCCTGTACCGTAATAAGCATCAATTGTTTCTGGGTCTTTGTGCTGAATTTGCAGTTGCATATACTCGTTGGAAATCAGCCCAATGAACACACCTGTCTGAGTTCCTACAAGATTCTGTGGTGCAATAGCCGCATTTTCTAAAGCTTCCCAACTTACTTCTAACAATATGCGTTGTTGTGGGTCGAGGCTGATGGCTTCACGGGGACTGATACCGAAAAACTGCGCGTCAAATTGGTCAATGTTTGCGATAAATCCCCCGTGACGGGTGTACATTTTACCTGGTGTTTCTGGCTCTGAGTCAAAGTAATTATCCAGGTTCCAGCGTTGTGAGGGAATTTCTGTAATAGCATCGATACCTTTTTGAAGGATTTGCCAGAACTGTTCGGGATTATTTGCGCCTCCAGGAAAGCGACAACCCATACTAATAATGGCGATATCTTCGGTAGAGACGCGATTAATCACGTCTTTACAAGAGTGCGGGAGGTTTTCATAGTTGGTGGAGGGAGAATCTAAACCCAAGACTTCCCTACCCAAATATTCTGTGAGCGTGGCAATTGTGGGGTAATCAAATGCCAAGGTAGCCGCTAGGGAATAAGAATGTCCTAGTTGCGTTTGAATACGGTTTTTTAACTCAATTGCCATCAGAGATTTCATCCCCAAGCTAGCAAACCCCTCGTTTGGGTCAAGTTTCTCTGTTGGTTCCAGTCCCAGAACAGTTGCTACCTCAGTTTGCACGTAGGCTTGCAATTTTTCCCAACGCTGACTAGTAGTCTGCCAACCCAAAAATGCTGCGTGATGGCTGGGTAAAGGGGAAGGGGTAAGGGGTAAGAGATTTGAAACCTTTCCCCCTTCCCCTTTACCCTTTACCCCGCCAAGTTCACTTGGCGAACTACTAGCTGACATCTCCTCTAAATTCAAGTTTTCCCACAGTGGAGATGCTGAATTTTGCGTCTCTACAAAATTTATCTCCGGTGTTTGCGTTCCCGCGTCTATCCAATGGCGCTTTCTTTGGAAGGGGTAAGTTGGTAGTTCTAGGCGCTGGTGTTGGTAATCCTGGTAAAATCCTGCCCAGTTAACATCTGCTCCCTGTACATACAAGGTACTCAGTGTTGATAATACCTGCTGCCAATCCTCAAATCCTTCTTTCAGGGAAGATAACCAAATCTCCTCGCTTTGGGGTTGATATCGCTTACCTGCTTCCGTTAAGGTCGAACTCGGCCCTAATTCCAGAAGCAGGTTACAACCTTGAGCAATTAAGGTATCAACTGCCGTTGAAAATTGTAATGTATCTCGTAGATGATTGCGCCAATGTTGGGGTGCGATCGCCTCCACTAATTTTCCAGTCACACTAGAAACCCAATTTATCTGCGGTGGGTTGTAGGTGAATGTGGCGGCCAGTTCCTCCATTGCATCCAGTATTGGTTCGACGGCTGGAGAGTGAAAAGCTTGATTTATCTTCAGCTTGAGAAAAGCTATGCCCTCACTTTTCAACTGTTGGAGAATTTGCTGCACAGCCTGACTTTCACCAGCAATTAAGATTTCTTCTTGGCCGTGGATGGCAGCGATACCAACCTGATGCTGATAGGGTAAGAGTACTTCTGTTACCTTATTTAATGAGGTATATACCCAAGCCATAGCCCCAGTTTGCGGTAACTGCTGCATCAATTGTCCCCGCTTTGCCACTAAAATTAAGGCATCTTCTAAGCTGAGAACACCTGCAACACAAGCAGCGACATATTCACCTAAGCTGTAGCCCATGACACAATGTGGCTTGATTCCCCAGGAACGCCACATTTCTGCTAAGGCGAACTCTAGGGCAAACAAGGCAGGTTGGGTGTAAGCGGTTTCGTGTAGTAATAGTTTGCTACCAGATTCAGGATAGAGTATTGATAATAAAGACTTATTTAAATGAGGGGTGAGTAGGCGATCGCAACGTTCTAGAACCTCACGAAATACAGGTTGTGTATCGTAGAGTTGACGACCCATATCAATGTATTGCGTTCCCTGTCCTGTAAACAAGAATCCAACTTTAGTAAAGTTCTGTTGACCATAAAACCATTCTCCCGCCTCTTGTCCACTGGCGAATGCTGATAATTCTTGTTGCAAGCCCTCTAATGTATCCGCCGGGATAGCCAAGCGGTGTTTCAATGCTGCTCTACCTACATTCGCTGAGTAGCAAATATCCGGCAGAGAAATATTGGCAGATTTAGTAATATATGTATTGTAAAGACTAGCTAATTCTCGTAATGCCTTTTCACAGTTAGCTGATAGCGTCAACAAATGTAACGGCTTTTCTATTAATTTTGAATTTTGAATTTTGAATTTTGAATTATTAACCGGTGGTTCTTCTAAAACAAGATGGGCATTAGTTCCCCCCAAACCAAAGGAATTGATTCCAGCCAAACGAGGTGTATCGTTCAATTCCCAAGGACTTGTTGTGGTGGGAATGATAAAGGGAAAATCATCCCCAATGTCTGGATTTAGGGTTTGAAAATGAAGGTGTGGTGGAATTTCTTGGTGTTGGAAACACAGTAAAACTTTAATTAAAGCAGCAATTCCCGCAGCTGGTTCTAAATGTCCAATGTTGGTTTTAACAGAACTGAGAAAACAGGGTGAATTATTCTCTTTTGGCCGCAAGACTGCTTTGAGAGCCTGAGCTTCCGTCACATCAGCCAAGGGTGTGCCGACTCCGTGGGCTTCAATATAGCTAATTTGTTCTGGTTCAACTCCAGCATTTGCTAGCGCCTGACTGATGACTGACTGCTGTGCTAATTGATTGGGTGCAGTCAAGTTTTTCCCAGAGCCATTTTGATTAACGGCTGAACCCCGGATAATTCCTAAAATCCAGTCTTCGTCCCTAATTGCATCTTCTAGACGCTTGAGCAAAACTAAACCGCAACCTTCACCCCGCACGTAACCATCAGCAGCCGCATCAAAACTTTTGCAACAATTATCTGATGTCATCATCCAAGCTTGGGATAATCCGATGTTAGCTTTGGGTGACAAAATCAGGTTAACAGCCCCTACCAAAGCTTGGTCAATTTCTCTTGTTTGCAGACTTTGACAGGCAAGATGGATGGCAACCAAGGATGAAGAACAGCCAGTATCTAATGCTAGACTCGGCCCTTGCCAACCAAAGAAGTAAGACAGGCGATTCACTGTTGTACAGAGGGCATTGCCTGTCACATAATAAGCATTTAGTTGAGTCAAATCCTCAAAGCAAACATTGGCATAATCGTTGCTACCAATGCCTATGTATACTCCTGTTTGACTCCCTGAAACTTGTTGTGGATTTAAACCAGCATTTTCTAAAGTCTCCCAAGCTACCTCTAGTAACAAACGCTGCTGCGGGTCTGTACTTGCGGCTTCACCGGGAGAAATGCCGAAGAATTTAGCGTCAAACTGGTCTACATTTTCCAGAAACCCTCCCCAACGGCTATTCATCGTTCCAGGGGTCGCCAAATCGGGGTCGTAGAGGTCATCCACTGACCAACGATTGGCGGGAACTTGTGTAATAGCATTCATCCCATCCCGCAACAGCTGCCAGAAAGCAGCAGGATTTTTCGCCCCAGGAAATCGGCATCCCATACCAATAACAGCGATGCCTACGGCGGGCAAAGCCAACGCTTCTTTGTTGTATTGTTGTTTAGTATTCTTCATAACAGGGGGAACTGGGAATTGGGGACTGGGGACTAGTATTTTGACTCAGCACTCTTAGGGATTTCCAAGAAATAAATTATCGAACCACAGAGGCACAGAGAGAGGGGAAATACAGAGGGTTTTTGCGTCAGTTTTGGCATATTTTTTTATTTGAAAGTCCCTAGCCAAAAAATGTACAAATAATTTGGGATAATTTATTTTCTGGAAGTCTTGTACAGACGCGATTAATCGCGTCTTAGCACTTTTCACCCTTGCTGTATCTTGATTTCAGCAAGTAAGTCTACAAGTTCTTGAATGTTCTTAACACTGCCGAGTTTGGTTCTAGGAACTTTCACTTTTAACTCCCTCATCGAAGCTGAGGCAATCTCTACTGCATCTAAACTGGTAGCACCCAAATCGCGCATTGATTTTGTTGGGTCGATGTTTGCATTTTCCAAACCTTCGATGTTCAAGCGCATGTGTTTGGTAACTACATTCAGGACTTGTTGCTCAACTGTTTGTTGCACCATGATTTTTCTCCTAATCTCCAAAAAGAATAATTAAATGCCGATAAAATCTACTGTTATTGTTAGGAAATATACATATCTTTGACAATAGATTGGGTGTCTGGATGATTAAAACATACAGTATGCATTAGATGTTCGCGGGACATAGCCTCTTGTAAAGCACGTTGGCGGGGAAGTGCTAAAGTATCCTTGAGCATTTCCAATACGTGCTTTGGCTTTTCGGCAATGTTGCGGGCGATATCCATCGCTACTTCCATTACTCGTTGTTTGGGAACGACATCATTAAATAGTCTTCTTCCGTGTAGTTCTCTACCTTTGTAAAGTTTGGCAGTGAGGATCATTTCATGGGCAAATAATGGCCCAACTAATAATGAAAGTAAAGATGTTGTTCCCATTCCAGGGGTAAATCCTAATCCAGTAAAATTCACGCCATAGCGACTTTCTTCTGCTGCTACAATTACATCGCAACATAAGGCAATTAATAATCCGCCTCCTACCGCGTGTCCTTCCATTGCTGCAATTATGGGAACAGGAAAGCGTAATAGTTGTGCTGGTAGTAAGAGGTCTTTAACTTCTGTGTCACCACGCAGCAATTTTTGCAGTACATCTAAGCTAGCACCACCACAAAAAACATTAGGAAGACCTGTTAGTAATAGTACCTTTAAATTAGTATTTTTGGAGCATTCTGCTAATGTTTTTAATAAATTATCAACTAACTCATCTGTGAGTCGATTATCGTTTTGCGGATCGTTTAAGTTGATTTGATAAATCCCATCTTCTAAACATGAAACAGTTACAATTTCAGACATAATACTAATTCGTAATTCGTAATTCGTAGTTCGTAATTAAGAGGGTCAGAATCTAGCTTTATATTTGTAGACTTATTTTGGAGAATTAGTGCTATTCCTCCTATGTTTTTGAAACCAGGGTGGTGAATAGCCTTCACTAAATTGATGGATGGCTGTGGTAATTTGGGGTTGTTCTAACCATTTTTGTAGGCGTTGCATGGCGAATTCAGTTTGGTGTCGCAAATCTTGACCGATAAATGTGTCAAAATATTGTTTACTTTCAGCGATCGCTTCCGGTGAAGAATAAAATAAACGTTGAATCTGGCGGTTGAGTGTATCGTTCATCCCATCACTAGCAATTTCGTCCACCAGTCCCAAATTTTTGGCTTCGTTTCCATCAATACCTCTAGAACTAAGGGTGAGATATTTCACCTGGGAGGAGGAAATACGACACAATAAAAAGGGCGTAATTACAGCAGGAATCATCCCCACCAAGACTTCTGACAGCATGAATAGGACATTTTCCTCGGCGAGTACGATGTCGGAGGCGGCGACTATACCCACACCACCACCTGTAACATTACCTGTCACACAGGTGATAACTGGTTTAGGAGAACTATAAATTAGTAATAGGCAATCACGAAAGGCTTGCAGTGGTGCTAAATTAGGACGGGAACCATTGGCAAAGATGGCGTTAAAGTCCATCCCTGTACAAAAGTCAGCACCTATACTAGAAATTACAATAACTCGACAGGTAGGCTCGGCGATCGCATTTTGCAAAGCTTGATAAAACTGTGCCAACATTTCGCCGTTCAAAGCATTACCGGCTTCTGGTGCTGATAATGTGATGTGAGCGACTCCTGAATCTATTTGATACTCAATTACTTTTAACTTTAGCTCCATTCGTATTGCCTGTAGTAATTTTTTACCTGTTTTAATACCAGTAGTTCCTGTCCGGCGTAGAGTTTGTCATAAGCTTCTTGAAAACTGTCTCTTTTGGGCTGATAATCAGGCGCATCAATATATTTTTCTCGTGCGTATTCTAAAAGTTCGTATTCCATCAGAGATAATGGCAAACGTTCTTGCAAATGACAGTCAATATCCAAAGAACGGATGTATTCAACTGCACCTGGACTAACAGTGCCGCGATAGAATTCACCTTGACAACCAGAACCGTAGGCGAAAATCGAAATGCGATCGCCTGCGTGTAAATCCTGGGCATGATGTAACAAACTCAGCAAACACAAGAAAGTAGATGAACCATAGGTACTACCTACCTGCTGGGCGAAGTAAATACCTTCCTGTACCTTTTTTTGATAATTCTCCTCATAGATTTTCGAGTCGTTAACGTCAAATAAACTCAGCAAAGTCCGATGCGCTTGTAAGGGCATCCCCGGAAATGGTGTGTGATAAATGTGCTTTTGAAAATCTTTGTCATAATCTACTCCCCCCACAAGTTTTTCGTAGTGGGTGTAAGAGGCTTCCAAAGCGTCTAAGTAAGAGTAAAGACTGGTTTGATTGTCGCCAATTTCGACTCTCGCAGTCGGACGAAAGGTATCAGAAATTTCATCAGTCCAAAAGCCTGCGGGATGCAAGTCAATTTCAAATACCTTGGGGTCGGTACTAATTAGCATGGCAATAGCCGCACCACCGCCAATAAAATTATCACGGTCATCAAGGTGGGGACGGCTATAGTCACAGCCGATAACTAATGCCTTTTTACCGGGGGTGAGTCCTCCTTGCAGCCACATTGCTGCTGTTTTGACGGCTGCTGTCAAGCCGTAGCAGGCGTGTTTGAGTTCAAAGCTGCGGCAATGGGGAGGTAAATTACAATATCGATGCACCCAAGTAGATACAGGTTTGCCAAAATCCACAGCCGATTCTGTCGCCACAATCAACAGTTCGATATCCCGCGCATCTTCTGGGGAAAGAAGGCGCTTGGCTGCATTCACCGATAAGGTAACTGTATCCTCGTAAGCAGGAATTACAGAACGTGTCTTTACCTTTACTTGCTTAAACACGTAATCCAAATCCTTGCCTTGCAACTTAGCTAATTCCAGCACATCAGCACAGAAACGCCCAGCGTATAAATTAATTTTCTCGATTCCTACTCGTTGCATAAATTTTCCTCCTTTTTGCTAAAGGATCTGATCACTGCCGGATCGAGCCAGTACCGCTTCCGTTGAAAGGGATAAGTTGGCAAGACCACACGACGACGCTGATATCCTTGTTCAAACCTTTGCCAATCAATTGCTACACCGTTAATGTAAAGTGCAATCAGGCTACGTAACAATACTGTCCAATCATCAATAGACTTCTTGCATAAGTCGGGAAAAGGGGAAGGGGGAAGGGGAAAAAGTTCTGTATTGTTCCCTTCCCCTTTAACCTTTACCCTTTTCCCCCCTGTTGCAAAAAGCACTTTTGCAAGAGGTCTAATGGATTGTAACCAATTGCCTTGCTGCTGGATCTCCGATAATTGCGTATCAGAGCCAATTTCTAAGAATAAATTACACCCTTTTTGTGTAATGGCTAACATAGCTCCTTTAAATAACGCTGGTGCTTGCCAGCATCGTCTCCAGTGGTCAATGTCTGGGATATAGTCAGCAGCTAACAGTTGCCCATAGAAGGTTGACACCATCGGAATTTGGGGCACTTGGAATTTCACCTGCTTGGCAATTAACTCGAATTCTGCCCACGATTCCTGCTGAGTAATTAACCGCAAGCCATCTTCCAGACTGAACACGCCAGCCACACAAGCGGCGATATATTCACCAACTCCACCACCCATGACTACACTAGGTTGTACGCCCCAACTGCACCAAAGTTGGGCTAAGGCGTATCCCAAGGCGAATACAGCAGGACGAGCGTAACGGGGTTGTGTTAACAGTGATTCATCTTCGAGGATTGCAAGTAGGGATTGTTGAAGATGAGGTTGTAGGAGGCGATCGCAATCTTCTATAATTTGGCGAAACTGCGGCTGAGTTTCGTAAAACTGCTTACCCATACCAACATACTGGGAACCTTCACCAGCAAAAATAAAAGCGACTTTTGGCTGGCGTTGAGTATCTACCTTACCGTAGAGTACATCAGCAATTTGTTCTCCTGCATTGAAAGCAGCGAGGGTATCTCGTAACTGCGCCTGAGAATTGACCACAAATGCTAGACGATGAGCAAAATTGCTGCGTCCCACATTAGCGGTGTAGCAGATATCAGCCAAGCGATCGCCAATATTTTCCTGTAAATATTGGTGGTAACGCCCAATCAAGTTTTGCAAAGCTGATTCACTTTTTGCCGACAGCGTAAGTATATGCAAAGGACGCTCAATTATAATTTCTTCTCCCCTGCTCCCCTGCTCCTCTGCTCCCCTGCTCCCCTGCTCCCCTGCTCCCCTGCTCCCCTGCTCCCCTGCTCCCCTGCTCCCCTGCTCCCCTGCTCCTCTGCTCCCCTGCTCCCTTGCTCCCCTGCTCCCCTGCTCCCTTGCTCCCCTGCTCTCCTGCTCCCCTGCTCCCCCTGCTTTCTCCAAGGGTGCTTCTTCCACAATTGCATGAACATTAGTGCCACCAAAACCAAAAGAACTGATCCCTGCCAATCGCGGCTGCTCTGCTCGTTTCCACAGTTGCAAGGAGGTGGGAATTTGTAGCTGGGTTTGCTCTAAATTCAACACGGGATTGATAGTTTGCAAGTTGAGGTGAGGAGGAATCTGTTCTCGATGCAACAACAGCACTAGTTTAATGAAACCAGCTATCCCTGCGGCTGCTTCTAAGTGACCAATATTAGTTTTCACAGAACTGATCCGGCAAGGCTGATTGTCAGTGCGACCTTCCTTGAGTACTGTCCACAGGGATTCTACTTCAATGGCATCACCCAAAGCTGTGCCTGTACCGTGGGCTTCAACGTAACTGATGCGGTCGGGAGTGACGGCAGCATTTTGTAAGGCTTGGCGAATTACAGCCTGTTGGGCTAAACCATTGGGAGCAGTTAAACCATTGCTGCGTCCATCTTGATTGACAGCAGAACCACGCACCAGAGCCAGAATATGGTCGCCATCTTTGAGAGCATCGGATAAACGTTTGAGTACGACTACGCCACAGCCTTCTCCCCGGACATAACCATCAGCTCGGTGGTCAAATGTTTTGCAGTGTCCATCAGCAGCCATCATCCCAGCTTGGGAGCAGGCAACGGTAGTCAGTGGTGAGAGGATGATATTTACACCCCCTGCTAATGCCATATCACATTTACCGTTCCGCAAACTTTGACAGGCTAAATCAACCGCTACCAAAGAAGAAGAACAAGCGGTATCAACTGCCATGCTTGGCCCGCGCAAATCTAAGAGATAGGAAAGACGGTTTGCTGCAATACTCAAAGCCATTCCCGTACCGCCCCGTGGAGGTGGCTCTAGTTGTAGTGTGAAGTAATCCCAAGTGCTGATACCTGTGAATACTCCTGTTTGACTACCCGCCAGCTGGTCGGAACTATAGCCTGCGTGTTCCAAAGCTTCCCAGGAAACTTCTAAGAGTAGGCGTTGCTGGGGGTCTATATTCTGGGCTTCGCTGGCAGAGATACCAAAAAATTGGGGGTCAAAATGGTCTACATGATTGATGAAGCCGCCCCAGCGAGTATTCATCGTACCAGGGAAAGACAAGTCTGGATCGTAAAATTCATCTACATCCCAGCGATCGCCCGGTACTTCTCGAATTGCATCTGTGCCATTACACAAAAGTTGCCAGAAACTTTCTAAATCATCGGCTTCAGGGAATCTACAACTCATCCCCACAACAGCAATTGCTTCTGTAGATGATAATTCCCTACTCTCCACAGTCGGCGGTAATGCAGTTGTCGCAAATATCCCCAGTTCTTTACCTAAATACTCTGTCAAATTTGAGATGCTGGGATAGTCAAAAATCAAAGCTGCGGGTAAAGTTTTATCTACCAACTTTCCGAGAGCGTTTCGCAATTCTACCGCCATCAGGGAATCCATACCCATTTCTTGCAAAGGGCGTTCTGCATCAATGGGGCGGCTAATATCTAACCTCAGCACTCTCACCACTTGGGCTTGTACGGCTGACATCAACAATTCCCGGCGATCGCTCACTGGTGTAGATTCCAATTGCCGCAGTAAGAAGGGCTGAGATGGTGATTGACTCACCTTGGTAGTCAACTGCTGTAACAATGGTAGTTGTATAGCTGTAGAGAATTTATCCCAGGCGATCGGCACGACTCCGGCTTGAGTTTTCCCTTGTTTGAGCAGTTCTTCTAAGGCTTGCAATCCCTGTTTTGGAGTAATGTAACTAACTCCGTTCTCAGTACTCCAAAGGTTGCGATGATTTAAATCAGCTGCCATACCTGCATCTGACCAAGGCCCCCAATTGATACTCAAAGCGGGTAAGCCTTGATGTCGTCGATAATGAGCTAGTGTATCTAAATACATATTGGCGGCGGCGTAGTTCCCTTGACCTGGGGAGCCTACTAAAGAAGCCACCGACGAAAACATGACGAAGAAATCTAGGGGATAGTCACGGCTGAGAAGATGCAAATTCCAAGCCCCATCGATTTTGGGAGCTAATACTTTGGCGAACCTTTCCCAAGTTTGTCGCAGTAGTATGCCATCGTCTAAGACTCCTGCTGCATGGATAATGCCGCGTAAGGGATAATTCAGGTTGTGTAATACGGTGCTAAGTTCAGCTTGATTGGTGACATCTGCTAAAGCAACCTGAATGTGTGCGCCCTCCTGTTCCATCTCCTGAATAGCTACTTGCGCTTGTTCTCCAGGAGAACGACGGCTGAGTAATAACAGATGACGCGCCCCCTTTTCTAGCAGCCAACGGGCTACTTGTAATCCCAAAGCACCTAATCCACCTGTAATTAAGTACGTACCATCGGTTTGGAGGCTCAAAGGTGAGGTTGATACAGTTGCGACTGTCCGCGCCAGTCGAGCCACATAACGTTGCTGTTGACGAAAAGCTAGTTGATTTTCTTGGGTCTTTGATTGAGATAGTTCGGCGGCCAGTAGGTTAGCCGCTTCCTCTGGAGTGCTTGCTGGGTCTATATCTATGATGCCTCCCCAGATTTCAGCAGACTCCATTGCTATGACTCGACTCATACCCCAAAGCGGTGCTGCGGCGATCGCTAGTTCTTTGGTAATTTCTCCTACTGGTTGTGCGCCTTGGGTTACTAGCCATAGTTTGACTGCTGGTAATTCTACTTGTGCCAAGGCTTGGAGTAGGTCTAGTACGCTACCACAATTAACTAATTGTTCAGTATTATCCAAACTCCAAAGATGGACAATCTGTAAGTTGGAGACTTTAGAGACGCGATGAATCGCGTCTGTACAAGAATGATGAATTGGGTCTGTACAGTAGAGTATGGTGGTGGTGTGTCCTTGGGCTTGTAGTATGCGTTCTAGGGTTTCACCGATGCCGGAGCGATCGCTAAAAATTAACCAATGGGTAGGAGCAATAGTTTGGTGTTTGCTTAATAATGGTTGCGGTTGCCATTGGATTTCGTACAGCCAATCTGATAATTCTGAAGCGGTGGTGGAAATAACATGAGACTGTATTGGCTCAATCCAATAGCGTTTGCGTTGCCAAGGATAGGTCGGTAACTGTACAAATTTACCGCCATTGGGATACAAGTTATCCCAGGTTATTTTGTGTCCTAAAGTGTAGAGTTTGGCTAATGACCTGAAGCTGACTGTAGAATCTCCTCGCCGCATGGTTGGTAAAACTGTTCCCTGCTGCTGAGTCTGACTGAGGCACTCCAGCATATCTTTGGCGAGGACAGAATGAGGGGCAACTTCTACAAACAGGTCGTATCCAGCTTGGATCAGACTATCCATTGCCTCGGCAAACCGTACAGATTGCCGCATATTCCGCCCCCAATAGGCAGCGTCAAAAAGAGGTAGGGGGGCAGGGGAATCTTCTGGTTGACAGCTAACAGTGGAGAAAATCTGCAAATATGGCGATTTTGGCTGAATATCTTGAATAATCTTCTCTAATTGTCGACTGTAGGCATCCATCTGCGGGCAGTGAAAAGCATAATTCACTGGTAGGCGGCGGCAGAATACTCCTTGCTGTTCGACTTTTTCTAGGATAATTTCAATTGCCTCAGATGCACCGGAGATGACTGTTGAAGAGGGACTGTTGATGGCAGCGATCGCTATTTTGTCTTGATAAGGTGCAATCAATTCTGCCACTGCTTTGTGTGCTAAATGCAGCATTGCCATTTTGCCGTGGCCTGTTGCTTGCTGCATCAGTTTGGCACGTTGTATCACAATCCACAAAGCATCTGCCAAAGTCAACACACCCGCCACGTAAGCAGCTGTAATTTCCCCAACGCTGTGACCTACAACTGCACTCGGTTCCACACCCCAAGCCCGCCACAGCGCCACTAGTGCCACTTGCATAGATAAAATCGCAGGTTGAGCAATTTCTGTTTCATCCAGACGGGATTTCTCTGGCGGTGCCGACAGTTCGGCAATTAGCGACCAAGATGTATGAGATTGGATAATGCGATCGCACTCTTCCAAAGCCTCCCGGAATACAGGCTCCTGCGTCAATAGTTCTTGCCCCATACCCAGCCATTGGGAACCCTGTCCAGAAAACACAAAGGCAATTTGCTGGCGACGGCTAGAACCTTGATATCCCCAATTAACATCAGAATTGGGAATATCTTCTAGAAAATCATGAAGTTGATTAGCTAATTCTTCCGCCGAATTTCCCACCAACCCCAAACGATATTCGTAATGAACGCGCCGCAAACTAGCTGTATAACAAATATCCTCAAGCTGTAGCAGTTTTTCTGCAAGCAAATCCCGATAAGCCTTAGCTAAATCCTTTAGCGCCTCTGGACTTTTAGCAGATAACGGTAAAAAGCAATACCGTTGTAAAGAGTCAGCCGTAGCTGATAAATTAAATACTCCCCCTGCTTCCCCTGCTTCCCCTGCTCCCCCTGCTTTCTCCCAAGGTGCTGCTTCCAAAACCACATGAGCATTAGTCCCACTCATGCCAAAGGAGCTAACCCCAGCCAGCAGTCGGTCTGAAGTCCAGGGAGTAAGCTGAGTAGGAATAACTAACGGTAATTCCTGCCAATCGATATGCGGATTTGCTTGTTTGAAATGTAGATGGGGTGGAATTTGTCGATGCTGTAAAGCCAGAACTACTTTCATAATTCCAGCAATCCCAGCCGCGGCTTCTAAATGTCCAATGTTGGTCTTGACAGAACCAACAATTAATGAATTATCTTGACTCCTGCCAGCACAAAGTACCGATGCTAAGGCACGAATCTCTATTGGGTCGCCTAAGACAGTTCCCGTACCGTGGGCTTCCACATAACCAATTTCCTGGGGTTGTACTGCCGCCGCCGCTAATGCTTGGCGAATCACTGCTTGTTGAGCCGAGCCGTTGGGGGCAGTCATACCGTTGCTGCGTCCGTCTTGATTAACGGCGGAACCACGAATCAAACCAAGGATGCGATCGCCATCTGCTAAAGCATCCCGCAAACGCTTGAGTACGACGACACCACAGCCTTCTCCTCGTCCGTAGCCATCGGCAGCAGCATCAAAAGTTTTGCAACGACCGTCTGCTGCTAAGGCTTTCACCTGACAAAAATAAATCGTGGTTTCTGGAGCCAGCATCAAGTTGACACCACCAGCCAAAGCCAAATTACACTCGCGTTTACGTAAGCTTTCACAAGCTAGGTGAATGGCTGTGAGGGAAGATGAACAAGCTGTATCTATGGTGATGCTTGGCCCCTGTAACCCAAAAACGTAAGACAGACGACCAGAAACTACGCTGGGAGTGCAACCAATAAACGAGTAAGCATCAATGCGATTGGGGTCGCCGCTATTGATGTGGAAGCGGGCGTAGTCGTTGGTGGAAATGCCAATAAATACGCCAGTGGCACTACCTTCTAATTTCTCTGTGCTTTGTCCGGCATTTTCTAAGGCTTCCCAGGCAACTTCCAGCAACAATCGCTGTTGCGGGTCTATACTGACTGCTTCTCGCGGCGCAATCCCAAAGAAATCGGCATCAAAGCCATCAACTTGGTCGATAAAGCTACCCCGACGGGTGTACATTTTACCAGGGGTATCAGGATGAGGCGTATAGTAGCTATCGACCGACCAGCGATCGCTGGGAATTTCCCGGCTAGCATCAATACCTTGGCTCAATAATTGCCAATAGGTTTCGAGGTTGTTAACTCCTCCGGGAAATCGGCATCCCATACCGACAATGGCGATCGCTTCTTGCCGATCCTGTTCAATGGCATCAAGCTTGGTGCGGAGTTCCTTTAGGGCGACTAATGCCCGCCGTAGCTGGTCAGTACGTTCTGGGGTGTTCATCTTCATGACTCATTAAGAGTTGCCAGTTCTTGAGCTAGTAAGGCTTCTAGCTCATCTTCGGAAAACTGTTCCATTTGCTCTACAGCCAAGTTAATCTTGCTGGGAGCAGTAGGTAGTTCCTTTGTTGCGGACGATGGGATTTTGAGAATCACTAACTCAGCTAAATACTCAGACAAGCTTTCTAGGCTGGGATACTCAAAGACGAGGGTTGCAGGTAATGTTACTTTCAACAATTCCATGAGGGCGTTTCGCAGTTCCACTGCTGTCAGAGAATCCATACCCATTGTGTTAAAAGGCTTTTTCCCATCTACCTGGGCTGATTTCATCCGCAAGACTTTGGCAACCTCCCCTTGTACGGCTTCAAATATTAAGTCTTTGCGTCTGCCGGGAGGAGCGTTTTCTAAACGTTCGTATAACTGGGATGCTGGCGAAGATTTAGGTTGAGAAGAAAGCAGAGATTCTGGATGGACGAGCAGAGCAGAAAAAATATTTTCGTTATAAGCCCCTTCCCTTGTGGGCAAAAGTCCATTTTCTTTCCCCTCTGCTCCCCATCCCCTCTGCCCCTCTGCCTCTTTTTTTCCTCTAGGAAAGGCTTGAGTAAACTTGCTCCACTGCACTGGCATGACGGCAACTTGCGCGACATTTTCAGTCAGTAGTTGTTCTAAAATTTTCAAACTTTGTTGCCAATCAATTGTATCTACGCCCCAAGTTGCCCAGCGTCGGACAATAGGATTATCTTGATGCCCCCAAGGTGCCCAGTTAACGCTCAGAGCAGGTAAACCCAGAGATTGACGATAGTGGGCTAAAGCATCAACAAAAGCGTTAGCCGCAGCGTAATTACCTTGTCCAGGCGAACCTAGTAGGCATAATGCTGAAGAAAACATTACAAAGAAATCTAAGGGGATTTCCTGAGTGAGAATATGCAGATTCCAGGCTCCTGTTACCTTGGCTGCGAGGACTCTACCAAATCCATCTCGTGTTTGATGTAAAAGTATGCTGTCTTCGTGTATACCTTCGGTATGGATGATACCAGATAGACTTGGCAGTTTGTCTTCAATATATTGAAAGACATTTGCGACTTGTTCTGACTTGGAGCTACTGAAGTTAAATAATACTACAGTTGGATTAATTGCGTGCATTTGCTTGAGGCGATCGCAAATTTCTGATGCAGGTTCTCCTTCACCCATCAACACCAGATGTTCAGCGCCTTTTTCAATTAGCCAACTGGCAAGATTCACGTGAATATCATCAAAACAACCCGTAATTAAATACGTAGCATTAGATTTAATTTTTATAGGTTCTACTGAGAATGACGGTTGATAGCGCAACAACCGAGGTACATAGCGTTGTCCAGCCCGGAAAGCCACTTGTTCTTCAGTTGGATGGTTAATTTCAGTCCACAAACTAGATGCTTGCTCGACTAAGCTAGTTCCTGGATCTAAATCGATTAATCCTCCCCACAAATCTGGGTGTTCTACAGCTAGGGTTCTTCCCAATCCCCAGAGAGGAGTTTGGGCAATACTCAATTCTCCTGGTTTTAACTCCACGGGTACACAACCCCGTGTGACTAACCATAATTTGGGTTGCTGAGATAACTCTGCGGCGACTAAAGCTTGAAGCAGAGCGGGGAAACTGGCAGAAGTTTTATCTGTTAAAGTCGAATCTATTCCCCACAGATAGATTACACCACGCCATTCTTGCTCTTTTGCACAATTCTTGAACAGTTGTTCCAAGTCTTGGCGATGATATTCCTGACTGGCAAAGACTAACTTGCAAGTTTGCCCAGATTGTTCTATTAACTCGGCTAATTCTACTGCGATCGCACTGTGGTCAGCTAGGATCAGCCAATGCCCCATTGCAGTAGCTTGGATAGACGGCTGTAGGACTTTTGATTGCCATTTAATTTCATACAGCCAATCATGTAAACTCTTCTGGGCAATGCGCTGTAAAGCTTTTCTGGGCGCACGTTTGAGGTGCATTTTCTCAACTTGGGCTACCACCTCACCAGCCGGATTTACAATGCAGGCATCCACGTCAAAGGTTTCTGGGTGGGGTGTATTACCAATGTGCAGACGCATATATGACCACAACTCAGTCGTGGGTTGCCCGTAAAAGCACAACTTATCTAAACCAATGGGGATGAACACATCATCTTCACTGGGTAAGTCAGCCAAAAACAACTGCAAGCAAGCATCAAATTGGGCTGGGTGCATATTATAATCACCCGCCTCTGCCATGATGGATACTGGCATTTGAATTTTTGCTAATACTTCGTCCTGGAGTTTCCAGAGTGTTTCTATACCCAAAAAGCTAGAGCCAAATTCTAGTCCGCGTTTGTGTAAGCAAGGATAGAACACTTCACCGGATAGTTCTTGCAGACTGCGTTCTTGTAGTGCTGTGGGTGAGAAATCTGCAATGATTTGGTGTTCTGGTAGAGACTCAACTCGCAGCTTACCAGATGCGTGGAGATTCCAAGCGGTTCCGTCTTCTTTTTCCGGGGATGCCAAGCTGAAGATTTGGAAAGTATATCCTTTATCGTCTGGTGTGAGAAGTAATTGTGTAGTGCGGGTTTCACCCTCTGCCAGTACGAATGCCTCGCGGATAGCAACTTGTTCTAAAACACAAACACCTTGACCAAGAACTTCGGTAGCTGCTGCCCAAGCCATCTCTAAGTAGGCAACTGTGGGCACTACTACCATACCGTAGATACGGTGATCGTCAATAAAGGGTACATCAACTGTGCTGAGTTGTCTCTCAAAGATAATTGTGTCAGCTAAGGGCGATCGCAATCGTTGACCGAGTAAGGGATGTAATAGTTTTTGCAGGGGCGATCGCTTTTTCTGCCCATCACTTACCCAATAACGCTGTCTTTGCCAAGGATAATTCGGCAAAATCACCTGAGAACGCGGATAATCAGCCTCAAACCGCCGCCAATCAACCTCTACCCCCGCCACATACAACTGTGCTACCGAATCTAACAACTGCTGCCAATCCTCTCTACCTTTACGCAGCGAAGCCAGCCATAATCCTTCCATATCCAACTGTTCGGGACACTCGCGCCGTGCCATTCCCAACAGTGTCGGATGGGAACCGACTTCTATAAATACCTCATATCGTGCTTGATACAATGTCTGCATACTGGCTGCAAATTGCACACTTGCGAGGATATGCTCTACCCAATAAGTTGCATTTGACATTTCCTCACGTCTGACAATCTTACCTGTGACATTGGAAATAATATCTAATTGCGGCTGTTGATATTTTACTGATGCTGCTACTTTGGCAAACTCTATCAGCATTGCCTGCATTAAGGGCGAGTGGAAAGCATGGGATACTTGCAATCTTCTGGTTTCAATACCCTGACTTTCTAATTTTTGCAGCACTGTTGTGAGTATCTCTAATTCCCCAGATAAAACAATGCTGTATTCGCCATTGATGGCGGCAATACTCAACTGTTGTGGATAGTCAGCAATTAACGGTGTAACTTGCTCTAATGTGGTGAATACTGCTGCCATTCCTCCACCTTGAGGTAGTCTTTGCATTAAAGCAGCACGTTGCACAATCAGTTTGAGCGCGTCTTCTAGGGAAAAAATACCAGCAATGCAAGCAGCGACATACTCACCAACACTGTGACCAAGTACAGCATGAGGACGGATACCCCAAGACAACCAAAGTTGAGCAAGAGCGTATTCTATAGCGAATAATGCAACTTGGGTGTAGGCGGTTTGGTCAAGGCGAGTATCTTCTAAATTGTCAGAGAATATCACCTGTAAAATTGATTCGCCTAACAAAGGTTGCAGTAAGGTATCGCACTGGTCGAGTGTTTGGCGGAAACTGGGCTGAGTTTGGTAAAGTTGCCGACCCATGTGGCAATACTGTGACCCTTGTCCAGTAAAGAGAAAAGCAATTTTTTTGGTTTGCTGGCTAGCCTGTCCGTGATGGATACCGATGACTTCGGTGGTATCCAGGTAGGCTTGCAACTGTTGTTGCATTTGTGCGTTGTCTGCGGCGATGATTGCAAGGCGATGTGAGAAATGGGTTCTGCCAACTTGTGAGGCGTGGGTGATGTTGCCAAGAAGTATATCTGGGTGAGATGAAAAGTATTTGATGTAGCGTTGTGCAATTTCACTCAAAGCTTCGGGATGTTTGGCTGACAGTGTTAATAGATGTAAAGGACGCTCAATTAATTTTGAATACTTCCAAAATTCCCCCCCTGCTTCCCCTGCCTCCCCTGCTCCCTCTACTTTCTTCACAGGTGCTTCTTCTAGTACTACATGAGCATTTGTCCCGCTTGCACCAAAGGAACTTACCCCAGCAATGCGGCGTTGTTCGTGTGGTAGCCAAGATGTCAGCTCAGTCGGAACTGCAACTGGTAAATCCTGCCAAGCAATGTGAGGGTTGGGTGTTTGGAAATGCAGATGTGGGGGAATTTCTTGATGCTGTAGCGCTAAAGCTACTTTAATGATGCCAGCTACACCTGCTGCTGCTTCTGTATGACCAATATTGGTTTTGACAGACCCTAACATTAGGGGTTGATTAGCTGTTTTTTCTTTACCAAACACTGCACCCAAGGCATTTACCTCAATGGGATCTCCCAAAGATGTGCCAGTACCGTGGGTTTCGATGTAGCTAACTTGATGGGGTTCCAGTCCGGCGTTGGCTAATGCTTGCCGTACTACTGCTTGTTGTGCTAATCCGTTGGGTACGGTGAGACCACTACTAGAACCATCTTGATTGACTGCCGA
This sequence comes from Nostoc sp. FACHB-133, assembly GCF_014698055.1. Lineage (NCBI taxonomy): Bacteria > Bacillati > Cyanobacteriota > Cyanophyceae > Nostocales > Nostocaceae > Nostoc > Nostoc sp. FACHB-133. The sequence goes on along the minus strand of NZ_JACJSH010000005.1, from coordinate 111,741 downwards.
ACCGCGAATCAAAGCTACGATGTTGTTACCGTCGGCTAATGCTTGGGAAAGGCGTTTCAGTACCAAAACACCGCAACCTTCGGAACGTCCAAAACCATCCGCACTGCTATCAAAGGTTTTGCAACGTCCGTCAGTAGCAATCATCTTGGCTTTACACAGCCTGACGTTCATCTCTGGTATGACAATTAGGTTAACACCAGCTGCGATCGCCAAATCACTTTCTTGATTACGCAGACTTTGACAAGCTAAATGAACTGCTACTAAAGATGATGAACAGGCGGTTTCTACAGCTAAACTCGGCCCCTGTAATCCTAAAAAATAAGATAATCTACCAGCCGCAAAATTAATTGCTCCGCCAGAATTTGTATAAGCATTTATCAGTTCATCATCTGCAAGACCAGTCTGCAATTGCAGGTAATCTGTTGTGGTAATACCAACAAAAACGCCTGTTTTACTTCTGTGCAATTGATTCAGGAGAATCCCAGCATTTTCTAGCGCTTCCCAGCTGACTTCCAACATTAACCGTTGCTGGGGGTCGAGACTCTGTGCTTCCCGTGGCGAGATACCGAAAAATTCTGGATCGAATTTGTCGATTTGACCAATAAAACCACCATATCGGGAATACATTTTGCCTGGTGCATCAGGATTAGGGTCATAATATGCGTCTGCATCCCAGCGGTCTGGCGGAATTTCGCTAATAGCGTCAACACCGTTACGAAGATTCTGCCAAAATGCTTCAGGGTTATCACTTCCACCAGGAAATCGGCAACCCATACCAATAATCGCAATAGGTTCGATGTTTAACAGTTCGATTCCATCAGTTTTGGTACGCATTTGTTGTACCAAGAGCGCTAGTTTAGTAGCTGAAAGATTCTTGATGCGCTCCGGAAGTTTACCCATAATTGTTTCCCCTAGTTTTACCCTGATGCTGGGATGAAGAATTAAATTAACGACCTATGGACGCAGATGATACTTATATACTTTGTTGTTCAATTTTAGTCTTAATTTTAGTTAAAAAATTAGCAGCTTCTCGACCATTAATAACTCTGTGATCGTAAGCTAGTCCTAAATTAATATAGCTACGATTATTGACATTTTGTTCAGAATCTAAATAAACTTCTTCTTGGATTCCTCCAAGAGATAACATACAACTTTGAGAAGGCAAAATGATCGGAATTGTTACCAGAGAATCTTTATCCATATTAATAGAAAGAGAAATATTTCCCTGATTCAATTCTTCTTCATTAAACTGACCACGCATCGCTTTCAATCTGAAGTCCATCAATTTATTGGCGATATCTGTTAGAGATATTTCACCGACATTTTTAATTACAGGAATAAATAATCCTTTGCCTAGATCAAGGGTAACTCCGATATTAGCTACTTCTCCAGGCATGAATCTATTGTCATCAATTAAACTACCAAAGAAAAACGGAAATTCTGATAGTAAAGTAGCTGTGATTTTAATTAATAGTTCTGGTAAGCCGATAATAATATCATGTTTTTTCCCATAGTCACTTAACATTTTAGTTGCAGCATCGCCGTAGATTTTCATCAACAAAAATGCTTTGGGAATTTGTGTATGCGATTGGGTGACTACGCGGGCGATCGCCATTTGTTGGCGAGATATTTCTAAACCTTTAACTTCATCTCGACTCTGTTCGTTAACTAACTTTTCAATATCTGGCCTTTTAATAATATTCTTACCTAATTTTCTGATATTTTCTTCAGAAATACCATGTTTATCAATTAATTCTTGAGCAACCTTGGTAATAGTTAAAGATTTATCATCCGTTGTCTTTGCTTTCTTTCCTGAGTTTTTGAGAAAATCTTGTCTTTCTACTTCAGTTTCAAATAAATATCCAATGATATCTCCAGGTTTGCATTCATCACCAGCTTCAGGTAAAGTATGCAAAATACCCTCTGCTTCACTCTCTAAATCAAAAGCTGCTTTGGACGTTTCAAATACTGCGATCGCTTCTTCTTTATTTACTGGCTTACCTATATCAGACAACCAGTATAACAATGTATAGCTTTCATCATTATTATTAAATTTTGGCAGAATTATCTCATACATATAATACGGCTTCCTTGACAGAATTGCAAATATCTTCCTTCTGCACAATCACCTGCTTCTCTAAATGAGCCGAAGAAGGAATAATACTATTTTTTGAGTGAACTAATTTGACAGGATTTTTTAACTTACCCCAAAGCCTACTGTAGATTTGATGAGCAACTTCACTCCCCCACGTACCGCCAGCTACACTATCTTCCACAATAAAGATATGAGTGCTATCTGCTAATAAATCGATGATGGTTTCTAATTCAAAAGGATATAGTTGACTAGGAACAATAATCTGAGTTTCAATTTCCCAATCAATAAATAATTCTCGCGCCGCAGCTAAACATCTTGGTACTAATCCCCCTGGTGAAATTAGCAAGCAGTTATTTTCTTCAAAACTATCGGCATAAATTCTAGCGAAATTCTTGGCAGAATCTAAAAATTCATAACTAAACAGATCGTCAATCAATCCATCAGTATAAATTCTTTGAGTATAGAGTACCTTATCTTCAAAAAAGATGCAGGGGTAAGTTAAATTAACCAACTTTTCAAACACTGCAATATTATCATGCAATGGCGATAATTCAAATAAATATAAATTGGGAATACCAACAAAATGCTTTTGCAAACTTTGGCTATGAGTCGGGCCATATCCTCTGTTACCACCCACTGCACAGCGAACAATCATATTTAAGTCTAATTTTGTGCCATACATTGATACAGATTTAGAAGCAAAGTTTAAAATCTGATCGAATCCCAAGGCAATGAAATCACCAAACATGATTTCGATAATAGGTTTATTGCCACACAAAGCTAAACCACCACCTATTCCCACAATTGCTTCTTCGCTAATTGGTGTAGTTAAAACTCTATCTGGGTAATTAGAAGATAATCCCTTTGCAACTTTGAATGCTCCTCCATAAGGGTCGAGGATATCTTCACCAATTAAAAAAACTTGAGGATCTACAGCAAATATATGATGTAGGGCACGATTTAAATTCTCAACAACTCGCTCAGTTCTCTTTAGAGTAGTTTCCATTGTACTAATTCTCTAGATTCAACATCTCTAATCAAGCTACTTATTTCAGTTTTAACTTTTAGCTCTATCCGCTCAAATTGGTCGGAATATTGCTGCTGATAAACTGAATACCAATCCCATTTTTGAATTCTTTCTAGTTCTTGAATATCTCGTGTATCGTCACCTTTACTATGGGGGCCGACTCGATTAGTATCAAATTCAATTACTAAGGGCAAAGATTTAGTTCTAGCGGCTTGAATGTGAGGGCTAATCAGCGTCCTAATCTCGTTAATATCTATTGAGTCTACTTTTAAATAATTAATTCCAAAACCTTGAACACGACCTGCGATTGTGCCTGCCATTTGCAGTTGAGTAGGAGTAGACTGAGCTATTTTGTTATTTTCTACAATTACTAAAACAGGTAAACTCCATAATTGGGAAATATTCAGAGCTTCGTAAACTCCTCCTTCGCCCCAAGTACCATCACCAATGTGAACTACAGCCATCCCGAAGTTAACTTGGCGACGTAAATGCAAGGCTATTCCAGCAGCTACAGGCAAACTTTCGCCTTGAATTCCTGTAGATAAATAATTTTTTCTGTAAATGTGCTGACTTCCACCTACACCATGACAAACTGCACCTTCTTTGCCCATAATTTCTGCTAACAAGCCTTCAGGATCTTCAAATCTTGCGAGGTAATGGCCGTGTCCGCGATGATTGCTGAGGATGAAGTCACTATCAGTTAAAACTGTTTTGAGTGCTACAGGGATGTATTCTTGACCAAGGCAAGTATGGGTTGTACCGTTTAATTTACCACTAGAAAATAGCTCTAAAAGTGATAATTCAAAGTGACGAATCATCAGTATGATTGCTAAGTCATTATCTGAAATTGGAGTCAGTTTTTGAGTTTCTCGGATTGGGGGGAGGGTATCAAGTTTCATGGCTGATGCTGGGGTGTAGAAAAAGCTCACGCAGAAGGTAATTTTAGAGGTTAAGATTCGACTCCTTTTTGAAGTAGAATTTGGCGAGCGTCTGCGAAGGATTTTACAGATTTCACATCGTCAACGGTGAAGACTATATCGTATGCTTCTTCTATAGCCATTACTAGCTTCATGTGCGCCATACTGTTCCAATTTTTGAGAGTATTGGGGCTGAGTTGATCTGTGATTTCTAAAGGGGAGATGTTTAATACATCTGAGAAAATTTCTGTTAGGGTTTCCAAAGCTACCTCCGGGAATTAAATTGTTAAGGTTTCTAGTAGTTGCTCAGATATAGCTTTCAATATTTCTGGTTTTTTATGATTAATGAAAAAATGCTCTCCCTCAATCATCTGCAAGGTAAATTTTCCAGATGTTTGGTCTTGCCATGAAGCAATATCTTCTATATTTACCATTTCGTCTTGCAGTCCACCAAAGGCGGAAATGGAACAATTTAATGGTAAGTCAGGAGTATATTCATAAGTTTCAATAATTGAAAAGTCTGCTTTAAGAACTGGCAAAAATAACTGCATGATTTCTTGGTTATTTAAAATCTCCTTGGGGATGGCTTTGTAGCGCTTGTTGATTTCATCGATAAATAAGTTATCTGGTAAATGATGTGTGGGTTTTAGAAAACATGGAGTTTGTGGAGCGCGGCTACCAGAAACAAATAAATGTCTGGGTTCTAAATTATGTTGTCTGCTAAAGCGACGAGCCGCTTCAAAACACAGCAATGCTCCCATGCTATGACCATAAAAAACAAATGGCATATCCAGGTAGGGTAATAACCCTGGAACCATTGCTTCTATTAAGGTAATGAGATGGGAAAATGGCTTTTCTTTGATGCGAGTATCGTGTCCTGGAAGCAGAACTTGGCATACTTCTACATCTGAAGGTAAGCCATTAACCCAATCTCGAAATAATGAAGTACCACCCCCAGCATAAGGAAAGCAAAAGAAGCGAAGTTTAGCTTTTGTATTTGGTTTTGGTGAAAAAATCCAGGTGTTAAGTTCTTTGGTAGCAGTCATCGCTGAAATAAAATTTTTGGAAGAGTGTTTGATTCTTAGTGAATTTTAGATTTTAGATTTTGGCTTGAAAATTCCAAACTTAAAATCTCAAAAGTCTGAAACAAGCCCCAATCTATCCTGGAAAAACACTCCGCGAACAGGTATCGGTTAAATCTAAAATCCAAAATCCAAAATTATTTAGACTTTGACTGCATTCATTCGCTTTTCCATTTTTCTCATTTCTTTTCGCTCAAGAAAAGAATCGCGAGGCATCAAAATAAAGTAAATTGACATGATGGAAGTTAAGCCTACTTCATTATACGTTCTAAAGAGCAAGTATAAACTTGTAATCAAAATTGACACAATAAAAAATGTGCTGAGAATCGCTAATATTTTTTTGATTCCTGACATTTGAGAGATGTTATCTAAAACGGTGTAGATAATAGACATTGCTTTTTCTCCTAAAAAAAACTAGTTCAAAAATAACTGTGTTACTGCGTCTTCGGAAAGCGATTCTATTTGCAAGAAAAGCTCATCTAAGCTATTGCTTTGATTTTGTGATGTTGGCTGTGTAGATATATCTTGGGTTGTTTCAAGATGTTGATGGAAAATTGGAGCTAGTACTTCTTGTGTTAGATAGTTAGCTAGCATTTCGATGTTGGGATAATCAAAAGCTAGGGTTGAAGGTAGGGGATGGTTTAAACTTGCTTCTAGCCGATTTTTTAGTTGGATAGACATAAGAGAATCCATACCCATTTGGAAAAATCCTTGCTGGTTTTCGGGAGGATTTTCTGGGTCGAGATCCAAAATCTCACTCACTATCATTTGCAGATGAGTGATGAGTAAGTTGTGGCGATCGCCTGCTAAACTCTTCTCTAGCTGCAACAATAGCTCTGACTTGATTACAGCGTTATTTTCTTGTTTTTTCTGCGGTTGTCCCAACTCTTCTAGTAGCGGTCTGTGTCGTCTGACTTCATAAGTGGGTTTAAAGATACTCCAGTCAACATCTGCGACTGTTTTTTGTACTACACCTGATTGCAAACATAACTTCAACGCTTCTAGGGTTTGTGTGACAGCCATCGGTTTTAACCCGACACGCGACCACAGGCTTTGGATTTCAGCTGCAACAACGTTTATCTCATCCCAACTACCCCAGTTAACACTCAATGCTGGTAAGTTGTTTCCTTGGCGATAATGAGCCAAAATATCCAAAAAGTGGTTTGCTGACGCATAAGGCGCAAGTCCGCTAGAACCCCAGATGGCGGCGGCTGAGGAAAATAAAATCAAAAAGTCTAGTTGGAGATTTTGAGTCAACTGATGCAATATCCAAGTACCGCTAACTTTGGCTGCTAATACATTTTGATATGTGCTTAAACTCATCTCTGCCAAGTTTTGAGGGATAGAAATCCCAGCCGCATGGATGATGCCGCGCCAGTGAGTATTGCTAGCAAATACAGCTTGCATCTGCCTAAAGTTGCTGACATCCGCTTGCACAACTTTAACTGTTGCACCTTGAGCTTCTAATGTTTGAATGGCTGTAATTGCCTTTTTGTGCTTGTCATCTGGCGGTAAGGTATCCCATAAAGAACGCTCTGGCAATCCTTGTCTGCCGGTGAGAACTAGGTGTCTTGCACCTTTGGCGACTAACCAAGCTGCTAGCTTTAAACCTAGTCCTCCTAAACCACCTGTGATTAAGTAAGTGCCATCGGCATTAAATTCTGTTAACGGCTTCAATGCCTTTGGCACGGTACTGGTGACGAGACGTGCAACATATCTTTGACCATCACGCCAAGAAATTTGATCCTCTCCGTCGGCTGTTTGGATTTCTGCCAACAGCATGGCTGCTTGGTCTGCGGTGGTTTTATCAAGGTCAATTAAACCACCCCACAGTTCTGGGTGTTCCAGTGCTATCACCCTTCCCATTCCCCATAAAAGTGATTGGGGTAGCGCCTGAGAATTGAGAGAAGATTTCACTGGTTGGGTGTTTTGCGTGACTAACCATAAATGCGGCCAGTCTGACGCGGGATTTTTCACCAAGGCTTGAACCAAGTGCAGCACGCTACCGCAGAGTAACTTTTCGGCATCTTGCAAGGATGTTTCGGTGACTTGTGCTGAAGCAATATCCAGGCTCCACAAATGCACGATTCCCCGCAGAGGTAGCTGACTGTTTGCCTTTGCATCTTTGATTAGTTGCTGCAAATCTTCGGGATCGCTAGGATTGATTGTGAAATATCCTTGTGAAGATTGGCTGTAACTATTGCCAGGTATCACAAAGTGACAAGTTGCACCTTGCGCCTGTAATTGGGATGCTAAGGCAATACCTAAGCCTTGAGTATCGCCAAAAATCAACCACAAACTATCTTGGCTATTTTTACTAGTGGAATTTTGTTGTGGTTTTGACCGCCAAGTTAGATCATAGAATAAATCGGTGCATTCTTCTGATAGTGCAGATTTATTCGTTTCTTCTGGAGGTGGCGTTTTGCGGGCAATTTTTCTATCTAACCAGTATCGCTGACGTTGCCAGGGATAAGTGGGTAGTTGAATGTGGTTGCCACCGTCGGGATAGAGTTTGCGCCAATTTACAGGATATCCCGCAGTATACATCGCACCAAGGGAATTGAGCATCACAGCTAATTCATCTTCGTTGCGTTTGAGGGAAGGAAGTACAACACCTTGGCGATCGCTATACTGTAGTCCTTGCTCAATGGCTGTGGTTAAAATTGGATGGGGGCTAATTTCGAGAAAAACCTCATGTCCTTCACCTATCAAGCTTTGAATAGCCGTCGAGAACAATACAGGCTCTCGTAAATTCTTTACCCAATAGGTTGTATCTAAATCCAAGCCATCAATTAATTTACCTGTGACTGTGGAATAGATGGGGATAGTTGCTGCTTGGGGTTGAATTTCTTGTAAAAGTTGCCGCAGTTCCTCTTGTAAAGGTTCCATTTGCGGACTGTGGGAAGCGACATCTACTTTCACTAAGCGGCAAAAAATATTTTTGGCTTGTAAATTCGCCAGAATAGTTTCTATCGCCTTGGGATCGCCTGATAAAACAGTGGATGTCGGGCCATTGCTCACGGCTACAGATACGCAGTCTTCATAGCCAACTATCACCTTTTGGGCTTGTTCCAACGACAGACCAACCACAGCCATTGCACCCTGACCGCTAACGCGTTTAATTACTTGGCTGCGCTTACAGATAATCTTGGCGGCATCGTCTAAGTTTAAAGCACCTGCGATATAAGCTGCTGCTACTTCACCCATGCTGTGACCGACGACAGCCGCAGGTTTAATCCCCCATGATTGCCAAAGCATTGCCAAGGCTATCTCAACGGCAAATAAGGTTGGTTGGATAACATCAATTTCTGTTAAACGCGAGTCCGCCTCGTCAAGTATCAATTGTTCCAGCAATGACCAATTTGTATACTGACCGATAGCTTCGTCACACTGAACTATAGCAGCCTTAAATACAGGTTCTTGCTGCAATAACTTGCGCCCCATACCCAACCACTGAGAACCTTGTCCAGGGAAGATAAAAATCGGTAGATGCTGACGATCTGGAGTTTGGATACCCGTTGTAATCTGGGAATGTAGTTCTCCGTGGAGATATGTTTCTAGTAACTGCGATAGTTCATCGCGCGAACGAGCTAACAAGCTCAGGCGGTGAGTATGATGACAGCGGCGGACGCTGGCAGTGTAGCAAATGTCTCGTAGAGTTTCTCCTTGATTGCTAAGAAAGTCTTGATAGGACTTTGCTAAACACTTTAAAGCTTCTGAACTCCTGGCTGAAATAGGTAGTAAATAATACCCATCATCCTCATGTTTGACCCTATCCCCAGTTGGCGCTTCCTCAAGAATCGCATGGGCATTAGTCCCTCCCAGCCCTAGAGCTGTCACTCCAGCGCGGCGGGGGATTTGATTGGTTTGCCAAGGCGAGAGTTTTTTATTGACGTAAAAGGGACTACTGGCAAAATCAATGCGGGGATTTGGTTGGTTAAAGTTAATACTGGGTGGTATCTGCTGGTGTTTCAAAGCCAGAATCAGCTTGATTAGTCCAGCCATACCCGATGCTACATCCAAATGACCGATATTTGGCTTGACCGAACCGATGGCTACGCCCGCCGCAGGCATCGCACAAAATCCCTGTTTTTGAGTTTGTGTGTGAAATGCCTGGGTTAAGGCATCGATTTCGATGGGGTCGCCAATGGGTGTACCAGTGCCATGAGCTTCGATATATGAGATGGTTTCAGGACTAATCCCAGCTTTGGATAGAGCATCAATGATGGCGTTTTTTTGTCCGATTACCCCTGGTGCAGTGTAACTAGTTTTGAGGGCACCATCATTGTTAATTGCTGTTGCCCGAATGATAGCGTGAATGCGATCGCCATCTTCTAAAGCATTCGCTAACTTCTTCAAAACGACAATTCCACCACCGCTACCAAAAACAGTCCCCCCAGCCTCGGCATCAAAAGCGCGGCAATGTCCATCAGGGGAAACAATACCACCACCACGATAGTAATAACCAGCACGATGAGGTACTCTGACGGAAATTGCTCCAGCCAAAGCCATATCGCAGTCGCCATTCAACAAGCCTTGACAAGCTAAATGTACTGCAACTAAGGAAGTGGAACAAGCCGTTTGGACTGTGACGCTAGGCCCTCTCAAATTTAATCTGTAAGATACGCGACTGGTGAGAAAGTCTTTGTCACTGCCAACGAAGGTTTCTAGGAAGCTTTCAAAATCAAGTTTAGGACGCAAGCGATCGCTTAAAATGCAATCCAGGATATAAGTATTAATACTTGCTCCTGCATAAAAACCGATGGGGCTTTCATAGTTCTCAGGGTCGCACCCAGCATCTTCTAGAGCTTCCCAAGCACACTCTAGAAATACACGATGTTGAGGATCAATGAGTTTGGCTTCTCTGGGTGAATAGCCAAAGAATCCGGCATCGAAGTATTCCACATTGTCAATCATCGGACTGGCTTTGACATACTTGGGATCGTTGAGGGTAGAAGCATCTACACCTTCCGCCGTTAGTTCCTCATCGCTAAAAAATGAAATACATTCAACCCCATTTTTGAGATTTTGCCAGTATTCATCCAGGTTGTTTGCTTTGGGGAAACGTCCCGACATCCCGATAATGGCGATCGCTTTTTCGTTAAAGTTATTAGACAACTCTAATCCACCTACTTGATTTTGCAGTATGACCTGATGAACTCTTCGTATCCTCTGGAGTTCGTATTTCCAACAATCTAGTCAGAACGTAACTCACCACTCCCCACTTCCATAGGGACAAATAAATTGAGACTAACTGTAGCCAAATCATTGGGTGGAAACTTGGCTTGGTAGCGGAGATCGGGAGTTAATCCAGCTAATTTTGCCGCAGCGATGAATTGATTCAGTTCAATCGGATATTGATCGGTATAACCATGAGTCGCATCATAAGCTGTGGCTAAGGTATACCCAATATTCGCTGCTGCTAGGGCTGGCGGAATCGTATGTAAGTCTAGGACTAACAAACCAAATCGCCCGATATGTGGTTTCCAACGCTGTAAATGCTCTAATAAATTTTGTAAGAGTTCATTTGCTGTAATCATTCGACCCTTACAAACAAAAGCTCCTGTAGAACTCAATTCACAGCCCATATTTCCCAGTCTGGGAGTGATAAAAGGACGGTTGTGATCTAAAAACGATCTGACATGGAGAAACTCGTCAGATAGTATTCCATATTTGGCGAGTATTGTTTTTGCTAAGTCGTCTGGGTCGTTAATATCACCAAAGATGACGCTTATTGGCGACTGCAAATCCTTGAGTCTTTTGTAAGTAGCTTCCCGAGAGGCTTGATTATAGTCAGCACAGACCATAATCAAGGGATTCTCATTGAGAAATTTCCCTCTGACGGTCTGATTTTGAATGACGTGATAGATATGCTCCATGAATGTACCATCCCCACAACCCATATCTACAATTCCTTTGGGTTGTTCGTGAATAGGACGGTTAAAGATATCTCTGATAATCGCGTCAACTTTCTGGAAGTATGTTTGATGAGCTAGTCCGCTACCCCAAATATTTACTCGACGATTCACATGGGTTTCATGTCCATCAGTATCTCGTCCCGATAAAATAGCGGGATTGCCAAATAGCAGTTCCGGAATCTTCTCAAATGTTGGTAAATAAGAAACTGTGACTCCGTAAGCGTAGGCTCTAGAAATCGCATATAAGCCTGTACGGATGAACTGAACTTGACGACCTTGAATTACAACCCAGCCTTGTAAAGCCAGGATTTCAAAAGCTTCAAGTAAATGTTTTTGATTACCTGTTAACTGCTCAATATCAAGTGTGTGTGTTTTGGGATCGATTTGCTCAAACACATTAGCCATTGCTAAAGATACCATCGTTGGGCCTACCAATAAGCCATTGAGATGGTGCAATATCTGACAACACACATACTGATAATCTTCATCTGTACTTTCTACCAAGTCCCACTGTCTTTTAGCTCTTGCTAGCAGAGAGGAGAAATTCATGCCGTCAGCTAATTTAGACTGCAAGGACAAAGTTAAATCTCCAAAAAGATAGTCATTGATATTAATCAGGGTAGGTAAAAAAGCAACAAACTCTTTATAAATTGATGACAGTCCTAACGCTATGCTGCCTCTGCGAGTCAAGGCGTAAAAGATTTCTCCCTCTATTTCTTGATGCTTCATCCATCCTTGCGATACCATTAACCGCAAAGCAACATTCAAATAGCCTATATTTCCAGGAAAATATTTCAGAACTAGATTCAGGGGTACGACTTTTCCTTCTTCAAACAAGAAGAATACTCCTCTTTCCTGTAGAGCATTTGTAGTTGGGCCTATGGCAATCCCATCCAGATGTAGAAAGATTGTTCGCCGAACTGAGAGACGTTCTTTTCTTTCTTCACTGTCTCCATCTGACAAATCAGGAATATTTTTCGGTCTAAACAATTTGTCGAGGATATCGCTTCTGGTATAAACTGCACAGCCAAAAATCTTGTCTCTTAATTGCATAAGTCTTTATACACCTAAAAGCAACTATGCGTAACTGACCTTGCCTAAATCCAACAATAGTTCTAGGTATTTTAACTAATTTAATGGCTAACTAAATTAGCTAAAACCTAAATCCAAAAGCATTTCTGCAATAGAACATAATGGTTGAAGTTCCTTGCAGTTTTCGACGCTATTACTCAGACTATGCACAAAAACATATGTGTGAACAAAGTCCACAAGCTATATGATTTGGCTAATCAAAAATTTCAATTTTTAAGGTTAGTGAAATATAGACCTTATGCTCGGTTAATTAAAGGAGTCTAACCCTATAGTTATCCTAAATATATTGAGTTCAATACCTTTGCTTAAAGCACATTTTAGTTTTGAATGACTTTTCCCAAGCGGTTTTCATGAATTCCCTTTATAGATAAGCTAACTTATTTTACCTACATCTTGCAGGTATTTTTAGACTGAGAATGAATTGCTGTTGCTGACTACATCAAGTCGATTCTTGATGCAATTTTTATGGTTAGCTGTGGAACTTATCCACTTTATCCAAGCAAGTTACACCATTCGTAAAAATTATACACACATAATGATAGAGGAATTTTATATTTTTTATAATTTTATCTTTATATAAGAAAATTTAATCATGTTTTTATTTTAAGCTCTATATTTTAATAGCATTCAAAATTAATGATTACATAAACAAAATTTAATCCTTTTTTACCAAGATTTCATATATGCAAATAAATCAATAACTATTTAATCAAGATTAACCTGTTGATAAACAAATTTTAATTTTTTATAAATACATTTATCTATATGATTCTGAGAAGAATCTTAAAAACGTTGCACTTCATGCAAAAACTTTTCTGAGATTCGTGTAACTATATCAGTTGCAAAATTTGACCAGATATTTTCCATATACAGCCCAGCTAAAGCTTACCAACTGAGTTTTTCATAACTTGTTGAGTTTTAGCTATAAGGACTATTGCTGCTTTTTCATAGTTTATAAAACTCTCAGAAATACCTAACCAAAAATATGTCAAGACCATTGCCTCATCTTTTTGATTCCAACATCCTTGGTGGTCAAGATAGTCTGCTAAATATTTATTATCAAGTCACAGGATTGCACATCCCAAGTTCAGTACTTGTAGGTACGGAGAGTAATGATCTACTTAATGGTAGTAATGGCAATGATCTAATAGTCGGTGGACTAGGTAATGATTTTATTGTTGGTTCTTTAGGTCAAGATGTTCTCTTTGGCGGAGCCGGTAATGATTTCTTTTTACGTTTACCTAACGATGAAGACGATTTTGTATCTGGGGGTAGTGGTAACGACCTTGTAGGTGGGGGTGGTGGTGACGACACCCTGTTGGGTGGATCGGGTAATGATGGTCTATTTGGTGCTGCTGACGACGATCTGCTCTATGGTGGTGCTGGTAACGATGTACTTTTTGGTGCAGAAGGGCGCGATCGCTTTGTAGCTAAAGCAGGTGAGGGGGTAGACTCTTTTGTTGACTTTAACCCCACCGATGACTTCATTGGCTTGGCTGGCGGCTTAACTTTCAATCAGATCAAGATAGAGGCAGTTGGCCCTAGCTCCTTGATTTCTGTGGCTGCAACAGGTGAGTTATTGGCGCTTGTAGCTTTTGTTAGTCCCGATCAGTTCACATCAGCTAATTTTGTGCAAGTTAGTAATGCCGAACTGTACTCTCAACACGAATCACCACTTTCACAAGACATTCCTAGCGTTGGCGTTGCAAACCCGCAAACCGTTGGTACAGATGGTAGCGATTTTCTCAACGGAGGTTTTGGTAACGATATTATCCAAGGCGGACTGAGCAATGATGTGATCAACGGTGGAACAGGTAGCGATCGCTTATTTGGTGACGAAGGCGGTGACTTTATTAATGGTGATCTCGGTAACGATTATGTAAATGGTGGTGTTGGGGGTGATTTCCTGAATGGTGGTTGGGATAACGATACTATTGTTGGAGATACCGGTGATGATCTACTCAATGGTGGTCTTGGCAATGACCAACTATTTGCAGGTGCAGATAACGATGTTCTCAACGGCGATGAAGGCAATGATTTACTAGATGGTGGTTTAGGTTTCAACCTGCTTAGTGGAGGATCTGGACACGATACTTTTGTCTTAGGTAGAGGTGCTAGATTTGACCAAATCTTTGACTTCCAGAAAGGAGTAGATCACATTAAGTTACCCGATCAAATTAGCTTCGGACAACTGTCTTTAATCCAAACTGGTGGTAACGTTTTAATCGCGATCGCTGGTAGCAGTGAACCACCTTTAGCAGTTGTTGATCGTATTCAAGCTAGTAGTCTGACAGCAACAGATTTCATTGCATAGTTGATCTCTCTTTTTACACTAATCAGGTACTGTATCAATACTTGTCGGTTAAGGGAAAAAGGGGAAGGTGGGGCCCCCTCTGGGGATAAGGGGCGGGGGAAAGGGAAAAGAAAAAACCTTTAACCTTTACCCTTTAACCTTTACCCCAAACCCAATTCCGAGTTAAAAATGCTTTACCCGAGTAGTATTGGGTACTGTATTATCTGTTGGTGTTAACTTAAACTCCAAAGAATCATTCAGATGTATCGCTAGAACATTAACTAATATGTTCTATTGATACATCATTTATACTAAATATTGTCAAATTTATGATGAGACAAGAAGCTGTAATTATAATTCAAAATCTCAATCATTACTATGGGAAAAATGCGCTAAAAAAACAAATTTTATTTAATATAAACCTAGAAATTTATTCTGGTGAAATTGTAATTATGACTGGGCCATCAGGTTCAGGAAAAACAACGTTACTGAGCTTGATTGGTGGTTTACGGTCTGTACAAGAAGGAAGTTTAAAATTTTTAGGTGAAGAACTGTCTGGTGTTAGTCAGAACAAACTGGTGCAGATGCGACGTCACATCGGTTATATTTTTCAATCTCACAATTTGTTGGGGTTTTTGACTGCCAAGCAAAACGTACAAATGGCATTAGAATTAAACGATTGCATTTCTCAAACAGAAGCAGTAGCTAAATCAGAAATGATGCTGCAAGCTGTTGGTTTAGAAGAAAGAATTAATTATTATCCACACAATCTTTCTGGTGGTCAAAAACAAAGAATTGCGATCGCCCGCGCCTTAGTAAATTGTCCTCCCTTAGTGCTAGCAGACGAACCAACGGCTGCATTAGATAAACAATCAGGACGCGATGTCGTAAAAATAATGCAGAGCCTAGCTAAAAATCAGGGAACTACTATCTTGTTAGTCACACATGACAACCGCATTTTAGACATAGCTGATCGCATCATAGAAATGGAAGATGGCCTATTAACGAGAGTTCAACTAGGGCAAACGTATGTGTGACTAGTAGTCTGCCAACCCAAAAATGCTGCGTGATGGCTGGGTAAAGGGGAAGGGGTAAGGGGTAAGGGATTTGAAACCTTTCCCCCTTCACCTTTACCCTTTACCCCGCCAAGTTCACTTGGCGAACTACTAGTCTGATGGGGAGACAAAAGAAGACATCTCCGAAAACTATCAAATCTTTGCTGTAGCTAGCTTATTTCGTTACAATCGGCTTGTGCGTTAAGCATTCAAGAGTTATCAGCCATGAAATTGATTTCCGATCCACCGATTCCTGTAAAAATTCAAAAGATGAAGGAACGGGTGCGGTGGATGCATCCAAGTTTTGTGCAACGGGGAATTGACCAAACCAGCATGGTTATTGACGATCGCAGGGAAGATAGTCCAGAATTTTCCTTTATGGTTATTGGTGATTCCGGCACCAAATCCCATTCTCGCCATCACCCCCAACGAAAAGTTGCCGAATTGATGCTTCCTCACCGGGATGATTGCAGTTTTGTGTTGCACACAGGTGATGTAATCTATGTGGTTGGTTCCCAAGAATATTATTCAACAAACTTTATTGAGCCTTACCGGGAATTTATTGTAGGTGGCGACAACCCGAAAAGCATTCCTTATGACCGCATGGTGTTTAATATGCCATTCTTGCCAGTACCAGGTAATCATGATTACTATGACGTGCCGTTGATGTACCGTTTAGTTACTGGCACAACATCTTCATTGCGTCGCCTGTTTCGCTACAAAGATATCGAGATTGGCTGGCATGGATCGTATCAAGGGAATGCTTATGCACGGGCATTTATGGACTATACCCAAGCGATCGCTTCCCCGCAAGAATTAGAACGTCATTTAGATCGACACTATACTGCTAAGACCGATACAGGGCGGTGTTTGCGTTACGAACCCGGACAGTTTACCCGCTTACCCAATCGTTATTACACCTTTCGTTACGGCGGGATTGACTTTTTCGCACTGGATTCTAATACCTTCAATACACCATCACCTTTACCTGCAACTGAAGAAGGGGAAATTTACCGCCGGGAATTGCAAAAGCGTCGCCAGGAAATAGATCGAGAAGAATTGCAGATTTTGGGAATATGCGATCGCCTCAACCCAGATAAACCTGCCGATGCTGAACAACTTGATGAACTTACCGCCAAATTAGACCAAATAAACGAGATCAAAATCGATATTGAAAAACAGTTGGCATCTCATAAAATGCCTGGGATTGACTTTGAACAACTTGAATGGTTGCGAAGCAGACTAATCGAATCTTGGAACACCTCCGAAGTGCGCGGACGTGTAATCTTTTTCCACCATCCGCCGTTCGTTACAGAAGCTACTAAGTGGAATCAAGCACAAACCTTGGCGGTTCGTCACCGTTTGCGCTGGGTGTTTGAACAAGTGGCAGAAAATCTTGGTTCTCTAATTAAAGAACGTCCCATAGTCGATTTGATTTTAAATGGTCACGCTCACTGTTTGGAGCATCTTCGCATAACTGATACCGGATTTGCTGACTCTCACATTAACTGCATTATCTCTGGTGGTAGTGGTCATCGTCCCCGCTATCAAAGACGAAAGGGGACTGAATTGATGGAGACTTTTACGGATATTGTAGGTAAACCTACTCGGAAAGTTGCCGATTCAACGCTTTTTGTAGGTCGTCATGATGACAATTTCCAGAACCGCCTACCTTACTCATGTGTGCGGATTGATGTTCTGGATGGTAGCCCGCCTAAGTTTATCATCAGACCGTTGGTTACTGAACGTATTGAAGATGAGTGGTACAACCGCGAACTTGAACCATTTGTAATTTAAACGGCAATACAGTTCAGTTAAGTATTTCTTCCTTCTCTTCCTTCTCTTCCTTTGCGTTCTTCGCGTCCTTTGCGGTTCGTTAAAAAAAATTGACTTTGACAAAGAGTTAAGACTTATACTAATTCTGTATGAATATATGAGGAACGAACCGCAAAGGGCGCAAAGGACACAAAGAAAGAAAGAAAGAAAATTTGGCGCAGCTTCAGAAAGCAATGATATTAACCCAAGCGTATTGATTTAAATGTGATGCGATGCCTATGGCGGTAAACTAAGCGTCTTAATCACTTGAAAATCAAATCCAAACGTTGCTGGGTTGCTTTGAGTGATTCTGC
Organism: Nostoc sp. FACHB-133; assembly: GCF_014698055.1. Taxonomy (NCBI): domain Bacteria; kingdom Bacillati; phylum Cyanobacteriota; class Cyanophyceae; order Nostocales; family Nostocaceae; genus Nostoc; species Nostoc sp. FACHB-133. The sequence goes on along the minus strand of NZ_JACJSH010000005.1, from coordinate 94,133 downwards.
TGGCGAACTTTTACCCAACAATACAGATTCAATCGCCCGGCCTACACTGTCAGAAATGCGATTGTAACCAGGAAATATCGGACGCGATCGCCCATATTTTGCTTGATCTAAAAATACCTTTACCTGTGGTATTTTTTTGATAAAATTCTGATATTTTGGACTTTCACGAGACTTTAAATTCACCGGCAAATAACCAGTTCCCAATGCTAATTCTGTCTGAAATTCTTCACTCAAAGCATACTCAACAAACTGAAAGGCTGCTCTTTCCCGTTTCGGTGTAGTTTTGAAAAAGAAGAGATTTTCACCACCAATAACAGTAGCAGGTTTTTGCCCAACAGGAATTGGAAAAACATCAAAATCGACACCAGTCTCTTGAAATTGCCTCAGAGTCCAAGGGCCATTTAATTGCATTGCAACTTTACCACTGAGCAAGTCATCTGTCTCATAACCCCGTTCTGGGCCAGATAAAATGGCGGAACCATCCGTAATTAAATCACGCCAGAATTGCAAAGCTGCGATCGCGCCTTGATTATTTTGCAAATTTACTGCTGCTGCATTCTGTGAATCACCACTCACCAACTCACCGCCGCCACTCCACATAAACGGCAACCAGGTGAACACTGTAAATTCTCCCTTTCCCAAAGGTAGAAACATTCCATATTGATCGGTTCGTCCATCGCTATTAGTATCACGAGTTAATTTCTTGGCAACTTGTGCAAACTCCTGCCAAGTCCGGGGTAATTGTGTAATCCCTGCCGCTTTAAACAAACTCGGACGGTAAAAAATACCAACATTATTTGTAGCAAAGGGCACAGACCAAATTTTACCGTTGTATTTCATCGATCCATACAAAGCGGGGTCAATTTCGGCTTTGATTGGAGATTTTTCCAGCAGTTCATCCAAAGGTAAAAGCGCATTGAGTTCTACCAATTGACCTGCGATCGTCGGATTGTACCACAATAAATCTGGGGGTGCATTTCCTACTACTGCTGCTAAAATCTTGGGCGTTTGTTGATCCTGTTGCCCAACATAAAGCGACTCTACTTGAATATCTGGGTGGGATTGATTGAATTTGTCTACCAGCTTTTGCAGCACATCCCGATTTGGCGGCGGATTTACACCTTGCCACAGGGTTAAATGAATTACTTTATCTTCCTTAATAACAGGTAGAATACTTTGACATCCAACTAAAGCTATTATGCCTACAAATAATACAAGCAGTAATTTCCTAAGATAATTTGACAGTTTCTTTCTTTTTCGCTTGGCATAGCGAGGAGGCGAAAAAAAATTGTGCATAATGTTGATTAATAATGATTGATCAATTCTCGTAGCTGCTTCAACATAACTTTGTCACCTTGATGTAGAGTTGCACAATTATCTTAAGTCATGGTTTTTGCAAGCGTTTTTATCCTAATCTTGAATAGAGTTTTGATAATTTCAGATTATGGCAGGACACAGTAAATGGGCAAATATTAAGCGCCAAAAAGCGGTAGTAGATGCAAAAAAGGGGAAAACCTTCACTCAGTTATCGCGGGCGATTATTGTGGCGGCTAGAAGCGGCGTGCCAGATCCGGCGCTAAATTTTCAACTTCGCACGGCAATTGACAAGGCGAAGGCAGCAAGTATCCCCAATGATAATATTGAACGAGCGATCGCTAAAGGGGCAGGCACTTTTGGCGGTGATAACGCTATCTTTGAGGCGATTCGCTACGAAGGCTATGGCCCTGGTGGTGTAGCGATTTTAATCGAAGCCTTCACAGATAATCGCAATCGCACTGCTGCTGACTTGCGTGTAGCTTTTAGTAAAAATGGTGGCAATCTTGGTGAAACAGGTTGCGTTAGCTGGATGTTCGATCAAAAAGGCGTTTGTGTAGTACAGGGTGTGATTGACGAAGAACAGCTTTTAGAAGCATCCCTCGAAGGCGGTGCTGAATCTTATGAGATGACTGAAGATGAGATGGCTGAAGTTTTTACTGATATTGGCAATTTAGAAACCCTTAGTCAGACGCTCAAAAATCAAGGCTTTAAGGTAACTGATGCCGAATTTCGCTGGATTCCTAGTAATAGTGTAGAAGTTACCGATCCAGATCAGGCGCGATCGCTTTTCAAGTTAATTGATACTCTAGAAGGCTTGGATGACGTGCAAAATGTCACAGCTAACTTCGACATAACAGAAGAATTGATGGCTCTCAGCATTTCTTAATCAAAATTCACACATAGCAAAATGTTACATCTAACTTTGAAATACCACCAACTCTGATGGCTATCAATACTTGTCGGTTAAGGGGATAAAGGGAAAGAAAAAACCTTTAACCTTTACCCTTTAACCTTTACCCCAAATCCAATTCCGAGTTAAAAATACACAAAGCGAGCAGTATTATGATGGCTATGAATATTTTTTAGCCAAGTATTCTCTATAATTCCGATATTTTACGGTTGTAAAAATAGACATGAAAGATTCATATCAATTACAAACTCATGACATATACCTATTGGATAGTTAGATCGTTGATTAATTGATGAGGAATTTCAAGTGAATAAGTTCGCTAAAGCTTTACTTTTGGCTTTAATTTTTGCTGCGCCTGTAACCGCTTTTGCATCTCAAGCTCAAGCTGAATCTATCCACCATGTTGCTGCCACAAAATCTAGTAAAATTAAACACGTTAAACACCACAAACATCACAAACATCACAAGCAACATGTTAAAAATATAGCTCCTAAAACTCATTAATAGTTACTATTATGTGCAGCAGTTTCTAGTAGCTCTGTAATAAAGTTTAGTATTGGTTTCTCTGAAAAAATAACTGCATTATTTAACCCCGTTGAAATCCCTACCAATCAACGGGTTTTTTCATTAACTTGCTCAAGGAGGCGCGATCGCGTCAAAATAAGAGTAAAAGACGCTGTAACCTAACTTAACAATGGCCCTAACGCAGCTTGAGCAACCTCTCTCCCCTCAACCAACACCGCCAGACTTGCGGGGATATGAATATGATTTGGTAATTGTCGGCGGTGGGATTATTGGGTTAACTCTAGCCTCTGCTTTAAAAGATTCTGGCTTGAGTATCTTGCTGATTGAGGCGAAAGTCGCATCAGCGGCGGTAGCGAAGGGACAAGCTTATGCAGTTCATCAGCTTTCGGCGCTAATTTACCAAGGAATTGGAGTTTGGGACAAAATATTGCCTCAAATCGCTAAATATTGCCGAGTTCGTCTTTCTGATGCCGATTATCCCAACGTGGTGGAATTTACCACCGATGATATACATACAGCAGAGTTGGGTTATGTGGCAGAACACCAAGCGCTGTTGCAGCCTTTACAGGAGTTTGTCCAAGATTGTCCAAATGTGACATATCTGTGTCCGGCTGAAGTGGTAAATACGAATTACCAGCAGGATATAGTGGCGATAGACATTAAAATTGCCGATCAGTTATGCACAGTTCGCAGCAAATTACTGATAGCAGCAGATGGGGCGCGATCGCCAATTCGTCAAGCTGCTGGTATCAAAACCTCCGGCTGGAAATATTGGCAGTCTTGCATCGTAGCATTTGTCAAACCAGAAAAACCGCACAATAACACCGCTTACGAAAGATTTTGGTCTAGCGGGCCCTTTGCGATTTTACCTTTACCAGAGAACCGTTGCCGCATTGTGTGGACAGCCCCTCACGAAGAAGCAAAAGCTTTGTGTGCCTTAGATGATGAGCAATTTTTAGCAGAACTCACCCGTCGCTATGGCGATCAGATGGGGAAATTGGAATTACTAGGCGATCGCTTTGTATTCCAGGTACAACTCATGCAAAGCGATCGCTATGTTCTCCCCCGACTGGCATTAATTGGTGATGCGGCGCACAATTGCCATCCTGTGGGTGGACAAGGTTTAAATCTGGGAATTCGGGATGCAGCAGCTTTGGCGCAAGTAATCCAAACAGCGCACCAAGCGGGTAAAGATATTGGCGATATTCAAATTCTTAAAGGTTATGAACGCTGGCGCAAGTTGGAAAACCTGACTATTTTAGGTTTCACCGATTTATTAGATCGGATGTTTTCTAATAACTTTTTACCTATAGTGGTGGTTCGTCGCTTGGGTTTATGGTTTTTGCAACGAGTTCCTTTCTTAAAGGTGTTTATGCTGAAGTTGATGATTGGCTTGAAAGGACGGACTCCAGAATTGGCAAAACGATAAACGCTAGATTACAGCAGCTTGAAAAATCTGGTTTGGGGTGAGATTCAATTCGGGAAAGATTTGGGAGATAATGATCGCATTATCTTGAAACTTACTTATTTGATATTCTCCATCAACCAAGTTACAGATGGTGATTGTCGGTTGTTTAGGATTGCCGATAAAATTGCGTCCACCCAAGGCAGCATAATCGACAATCCAGTATTCTGGGATACCCATCTCTTCATAATCAGCGTATTTTAAGTAGTAATCGTCCCGCCAGTTGGTTGATACAACCTCAATTGCCAAAGGTATTGATGCACCCAAACTAACGGTAGATTGTTTTTTCCATAAATTTTCATTTGCCAAATTTGCACGATTTAGCACTAACACATCTGGTAAGTAACCAGAATCTTTTTCAGGGGGTCTAACTATAGCTTGGTTGGGCATGAAGTAGGGCAATCCCAGACGTTTGATTTCAACAGAAATTTTGATACCTAGAAATCCTTTAACTTCTTCGTGTTCCCCTACTGGTTGTGCGATCTCAACAATGTCTCTATTATGCAGTTCATAGCGTAAACCTGAATTTTCGGGTAGCCAATCGACGAATTCCTCAAAGGTTACTAGCTTCGGTATGGCTTGAGTCATTACTTTTGAGAGTTATTGTTTTGGAAATATTATCTCTAATCTAGAGGACTGTGGATAGCTTTTCTACCACGGTTAAGAAAAAAGGGTGAGCAGTGCCCACCCCATGATTGTCGATTAGACTTAACCTGACTTAACCAAACAAAGCTTTGATAATTTTGGGAATATCAAAAATAGAAACTCCTATTCGTTTGAGAAATTTCAAGACTGAATCTTTGCCCTGCTGGTATATATCCTTAAATACGCGAGCAACATCTATGATTGAGTAGCCAACCTTACTGAGGATTGAAGCTGCATCATCCGCACTCTTACCAAAAACGTTTTTGAGTACCTGTCCGACCTCAGATGCACTGTAGCCAAGATTCTTGAGAATTTGAGCGGTTGCTTGGTCGCCTTGGCGGAAGACATTAGAGAGTACCTGTCCCACCTCAGATGCACTGTAGCCAAGATTCTTGAGAATTTGAGCGGTTGCTTGGCTGCCTTGCTGGAAGACATCAGCGAGTGCCTGTCCCACCTCAGATGCGGTGTAGCCGACATTCTTGAGAATTTGAGCAGTTGCTTGGCCGCTTTCGTGGAAAACATCAGAAAGTACCTGTCCCACTTGAGAAGCGGTATAACCTGCGGTTTTGAGAAGCGAGGCGACCTGATTATCGGTAGCATTAAAGACACTCACGAGCATTTGCCCAACATCAGTTGCCTTGTAACCTACAGCTTTCAGAGCGGAAGTGACCTCATTTGCCCCTTTACCAAAGACACGATTTAGGGTGAGCCCTACTTCAATGGCTGAGTATTGAGCATCATGAAGAATTTGGGTAACTTCGTCAGATGTCTTGCCAAACCCTTCCTTGAGAACATGTCCTACAGCATCCACATCATATTTTGCACCCTTGAGTAAACTAACGGCTTGGCTAGCACTCTGACCGTAGATGCTTCCCAGAACCTTACCCATATCAGCGTAGGCATTCGTTGTCCAGGCGATCGCTTTGGAGCTAATGCCATTGAGCCAAGCTTGGGCATTTGGGAACAGCGTGTCAAAGATTTGACTAGCTTGTTCTTTGATCTTCTGTTTGATCTGTTCGGCTAAAGCCTCCAAAGTAGATGGAGCAACAGTAATCGTAAAGGATGATAGGGGGAGCTTTTGACCATTCAATGTACAGTTAGGCGAAACAGTGGCGGAAAATCCGTTGTTACTCAGAGTGATATCTAAAGAGAGATTTGCCGCAACGTTAATGGAAAGGTTATCTGCAACCTTGATGAGATTGCTGCCAACCACTTTCTTGACGACTCCTAAATCAACGCTAAGGTTCGGCAGATTAAACGCTGCTATACCCTTTATCTGCCAAGCTTTATCGGCAGTTTGGAGAGTGAGCTTAGTTTGGTTTCCAAGCCAGGTTCCTTCTAACCAAATGAGATCATTTTCAATTAAGGCTTTTGCACCTAGCAGTGTTAAACCCGCTAGTGAGGTTGTGACATCCCCAGAGAAGCGATAAGTTTTATCGTTAATGTCGCCTTTCAGGTTGCCGTTAACTTTCAAGAGAGAATTGCTAGAAAATAGCTGTAAATCGCCTTCATAGTGGAACTGATGATTGTTTTGATCGTCGATTAATTGCACCTGACCCTTAGAAACTGGTCGTTCTGAATTCAGCAGCGGGATCGACAAACTGCTGCTTCCATCTAAGCGGAAAGCAGTATTGTTAGGAGTGATTAGCTGCCATTGAGTTCCCTGAAGCTGCCCATGATTGGCGTTTGCGGTGGCATCGTGGGCCACTGTGCCCGAACCTTCATTAAGTTGCCAGTAGCCAATTAATCCGGGTTCATTGCCCTTGGGCGATCGCATCATTGCTGTGCCAATTTCTTCGAGAGAATGCGCCTTATTCCAAATTTGGACATCGGCAATTTCCCCTTTGAAGAATCGCTCTGTTCCCGTTCCTCTGGCTCCAATCGCCCAGTTCTCGCTAACTTGTATCGCTCCTTGAGAACCAGTCACTGCATTCATGAGTAGACCATTCCGGTATAACCGCCACATTCCACCATCAAACACGCCGGTTAGATAGACCCAGTTGCCTACATCTTCAGCCGGAATCGATGCAGCAACCAGTTGTTCAAAAGGAAGACTATTTAATCCCCAATAACCAAATTGGTATTGTCCATTGAGAATTCTGAGGTAGACCTCTCCGGTTGGGGATGAGGTATAGCCGTGAGCAACGATGTTTTGTAATCCATCGATCGCATCGGGTTTAATCCACGCAGAGATGGTGATTGCTCCGGTAAAATTCAAGGCGGCAGGATTATTGAGTTTAACGTAATCGCTCTGCCCGTTAAATGCCAGCGCATAGGATGTGGGAGGCGCGATTTTTGGAGATGCGATGGCGATCGCTCCTGCTAAATTTAGGGTGACAACTTTTGCGATCGCACCTTTGATCTCGAATCCGGTCTTGAATCCCTTAGAAGAAGCAGCTAGGCCAAAAACAGTGTCTAGTTTGGCGTTCCCGACATTAAAGTTACCTCGCAGGAAGGCGACAATACCCTGCTCATTGGCGGTTGAGGTGGAAGGCAGCACCGATAAAATTTGGGTTGCTTGCAAATCCGTGGTCAATCCCAAAGCAGAATAAGCGATCGCTTTCGATGTCGGTTGGGTAATAATTTGACTAAATTCATCAGGGGTTGTCACCAACCAGCCTAGACTGCTAGACAGTGGCCCAAAGGAAACCTGGGTACTGCCCACTCGCTGTTTCAGTGGTAATGCCTGAATCAACTCATTCACCGACAAGGTTCTTATCCCCTGGAGTAGATGCACTATATCTTTGTCATCTAGGGTGGGCCCATCTCCTTGAGTACCTAACGCTTGACCGCCAAGATATTTGGGGAGTTGGAGATAGTTTTGATTGAGCGAGAATTTGAATTCTACAGGAAGCTGATTTGGAATTGGGTGGTCAGAGTTAGTGAAGAACTCCTTGATATCAGACAGCAAGTTACTAATTTTTTGGAGTTCAACTTTCGGCTTAGGAAATTGGGCGTGTGCTTGGAGCGTTAAACCTTCTAAGCCCAGATACTCGATACCAATATTGTCGTAGAACATGGGAATCGGCACCGGAAATTCAAGCGGCAGCACCATCACCGTATTGTTTAACCGCAAGCGACGTTGTATTGCTTGAGTACTAGGTAGCGGATCGCGATTTTCAGGCAATGCGATCGCAGCAACTAAGGTGGCTAAATCAAACTGATCAATATCAGCGTCCATTTCCAGCAAGAACAACTGTCCACCTGCGGTTTCACCAAAGGAAATGCTGCGAAGTGTCACACCATTGAGAACAGGCATCCCTAGCATCAAGCTAGGAAACAGCAGTTTAATCGGTGGATCGTCTTTTTTGACGCTAGCACTAAACTGTAAGGCTCCAGCAGGCGAGGCGGCAACTTCAAACTGGAAGCTTTGCGGCATTTGAAAGTTGAGGTATTCCATGAAGCTTGTGGGCAGCTTGTGGAAGCTTTGGGAGATAGTCTCTAGAACTTCTTTGGCTGCATTAGACAGTTTGCCGCTACCGAGCTTGGCAAGTAAGGCTTCTAGACGTTCGGTGAGCTTGTCCACAAAGTTCTCAGCATTGATTTCTTGATCGAGAGGCAAACGATCTGGCAGCATGGCGGCAGCACCAGGAAGTTTACAAGCTGCTAATAAATGCTGAATTGGGGTTAGTGGTAGAGCTAGGGGTTTGACTACTTCAAATCCACCACTGGCAGCAAAGCTTGATCCGGTGTAGCTAAAGTTGGGCACATCAACGTTAATCTCACCGTATTCACCGAAGTCACAATGCCAAAAAGATTTTCCATTCGCGTCAGTCTGCGACTCGATGGCCTTAATAAATGACGTTTCAGGAAGAAGCGTAATTCCTGCTCTACTAATCACGAGCTTCACTTGCACCGTTGTATCAGCTTCGTCATGTAAATCGAGGGTGCGGAAGAATTCCACTGCTGGAAGTGGGTTGCCATCGGCATCCTTTTCTATGTGTCCGTTCTCGTCTTTCTTGCGACCAAATAGATTATTCAGTTGTGAGGGTAGACCGATATTCAACTCTGCTTCCAGATCGACAATTTTACCTAATTGGATACTGAGGCTAGAAAACCCAATTTTGGCAGTGCCTAACTCGATGCGATCGCTCTCTAGTTCGATTGGTGGGACAGTGAAGTAAATCGACTCAATGTCACTCTTACTAGCAATGCTCAGGATGACCCCCTGTTTATTTGCCGTAAAGGTCATAGCGATCGGGTCTTTCGGCAAATGTGCTTGAACGGTGGCATTCAAGCCATGAAATGCCAGATCAACAGCAGCAGCAAATGTCCAATCACTGGAACTGCCAGAAATTGACAGACGCTCAAAGTTCAGTTCTATCAAGCCTTGTGTAGACGGAAGCGGAATTGATACGGCTGCCTGAATCGCTTCAAATTGCAGTCCCCTGACTTTCTCTTCTCTAAAAATCGTCAGTTTGCCATCACTCTCGATCGCACCCGGAATCGACAGTCTTCCTGCCGCCGCAACGCTCCATTCGAGGGAAACTATCTCGCCTTCTTGAGCCGCAGGTTTGGTAAACTCCAGTTCCAAACCAGAAAGACTCAAGCTGATTTCTCCTAAATTCACCGGATGCATATCAACCTCAGCTGCCAGCTTCAGGGTTTTGCCTGCCTGAGATTGGTTATAGCTAGCCTCCAGGGTGACAGAATCATCAAACACATCGGCGTTTACTTTGCCGTCAACTGACCAATCCTCTCCTTTCAAGTCAAAAGTGAGTTGAAAGTCTTTAATTTTCAAGCCGTTGACAATCTCTCTTTCAACGTTACTTTGAATTGCGATCGCACAATGAGTCGGGCTATCTCGCCGATCTCGCTCAATTGTCAGGCTGACTTCACTAATGCTCAGATCGCCTCCATTGGCTGGAAATTCCCAAAGATCCTTGGCGATAATTTCAAAGGAAAATGCACCTGTTTGAGGTGAGATGGCGATCGCAATATCTTTAAAGTGAAAAGTAGGCAGTTCAGCCGGTAAGGAAACATGATTCAGAAATACATCTGAGATTGCAGGTAGGTCTAGTTCCGCAATCATCCAATGCAACACAATATCAGCATCTTTTTTAGTAACTTCAAATACTGCATTCGAAATGGTCGTATCACCCACGTGAATACTGCCGCTAAATGTCCCAGTCACGTCATCAGCTTTTCCGGTAACATGTAATGCAAATTGTCCCTGCTCTAATACCAAGGAACTGATTCCGGGAATGTGACACGACCCAACATCTTTAGCACTTACACTAAAAGATACCGTACCATCGACTTCTCCAAAGGTGGCTTCGATCGCAATCTTCCCAGCACCCAGAAGCGAGGATTGTCCTGCGATCGTAATCGTATTCTCAGAATCACTAACAATAAGGTTGAAGTCCAGTTGTGGAATCTCTAAAAGATTCATCAATTTGCCGAGGGGAAGCGCATCGATTGTGGAATCCTTCAGGGTAAATTGTCCAGTTTTTGCGATCGAGTCTTTTACAATTGAGATGATTTCGGTGATTGTTGAACTCATGATGTTTTGTCCTTCGATTTCCTGTGTTGTTTAGAACACTTTCAATCTATAGGAGTTGCTCAGGCAGCGCGATAACGGTAAATTGAGGAAAGTTAAGGATCTAGTTAAGTATCAAGTTAAGTTCGTAAACTACCCATCGCCCAATACGGTTCGGTTAACGTTTTAACCCTCTTTTACGCCCTTAAAAAGGTGGTTGCCGCCGACGGGGGGATCTTAGCCGCCACCACTAATTGCTAATAGCAGCTGGGGGTCTGCTAGAGAGTTAAATGAAGCAGACCCTGCATTGTGCAAGACTTGTCATACAATGAAATGCTTTGAGCCAAAGTTATCATACTAAAGATAGATGTAATATTATTTAACCTATGCTAAATACCCAGTACTATCAACCATAGGATTGAAAATTAGTATTTTTGTACATAAAATTAAAAATCTAAAATTAAAAATTGGTAATACTAATGGTTAGGAGTGTTAAAGTTTCAGGAAATTCATCGGAACTTTTCAGCGGGTATTCATGCTGAAGAAACTACAGAAAAAGCAAATTTCCATAATTGCGGGTGCGGCACTGTTTGCCTTTTTAGCTGGGGCAATGGTATCAGCACCTGAGATTGGTAAAACCGTTGGGCAATGGCTCAAACTGGGTAAGAATCAGGCAGAGCAAACATCTGATGCGAGCATTGCCCAATCAGCCGTCTTGCCGCTGATATCACAATCTCTGCCAGAACGGGCGGCAAAACTAGCAGAAATCGCAGGGCAGTCGCGATCGCCAGACCGAAATCGCGCTCGTTATCTTTTGGCGAGTGATTACATTGAAAGAACCCAAGCCCAAAAAGCCCTGGCTTTACTCCAAGGATTAGATAAAGACTATCCCATCCTCGCACCCTACATTTTGCTGAAACAAGCCCAGGCAGAGGATATGCTGGGCGAAGATGGCAAAGCCTCGGATCTTAGGCAAAGTGTGCTGAAACAGTATCCCAAAGAAGCGGCTTCGGTGAAAGCACTATATCTGATTGCCCAACCGAAGCAACAAGAAATAGCGATCGCTCAATTTCCTTCCAATCCTCTAACTTGGGAAATTATTCGTAAACGCCTGCAAGAAAACCCCAATCAGCCAAAATTACAATTAATTTTGGCTACTTATGCTTACGATCAACCAGGCATAGTGGGAGTTTTAGATCAGTTAGTCAAACAGACGACCCTCAAACCCGAAGATTGGGAAGTCATTGGTACAAGCTACTGGGAAAATAGTCAATTTCTGAAAGCGGCGAATGCTTATGCCAAAGCACCCAAAACATCGCGCAACCTCTACCGGACTGCACGAGGGTTACAGGTGGGAGGCAAAGACAAAGAAATAGCGATCGCCACTTATAAACAATTGGTACAGCAATTTCCCAATACCGATGAAGCTGGGACTGCACTACTACGGTTAGCAGAAACAGCAAAAACAGGTAAAGACGGCTTACCCTATCTTGACCAGGTAATTAGTAAATTTCCTAAACAAGCTGGTACTGCATTAGTACAAAAAGCCAAAACTCTCGAAACCCTCAAGGATCAAAAGTCAGCTAGCGCGGCGTGGCAATTACTCATAGCCAAATATGGCAATTCTGATGAAGCCGCAGAATATCGCTGGAAAATCGCCCAAGATAAAGCCAAAGCCAAAGATTACGTCGGTGCTTGGCAATGGGCAGAGCCAATTGTCACCAACAATCCCAACAGTATTTTGGCTCCGAGAGCAGGCTTTTGGGTAGGTAAATGGGCAGCTTCGCTAGGAAAACAGCAGGAATCTCAAACTGCTTATGACTATGTAATTAGTCAGTTTCCCTACTCTTACTATGCTTGGCGAGCAGCGAATATGCGGGGGCTTAATGTCGGCAACTTCGACAATGTGCGCGTCATGAACCCCGAAGTAGTCGCACCCCAGCGTTCATTACCACCGGCTGGTTCTGAGACTTTCAAAGAATTGTATCTGCTGGGTCAAGACCGCGATGCCTGGTTGCAATGGGAAACGGAATTTCAGAATAAAATTCAGCCAACGGTAGCAGAGCAATTTACTGAAGGGTTGATGCGGCAGGCAAGGGGAGAAAATCTCATTGGAATTGACAAAATCTCTAAGTTGGAAGACCGGGAAACACCAGCAGAACTTGCCCAATATCAAACACTAAGTAAACAGATCGCCTACTGGCAAGCGCGTTATCCATTTCCCTATCTCCGAGAGACTGAAAAATGGTCTATTGAGCGTAAACTCAATCCCCTGCTAGTAACTGCTTTGATGCGTCAAGAGTCAAGATTTGAGCCAAAAATCAAATCCGTCGCTGATGCTACTGGCTTAATGCAGTTGTTGCCGAGTACAGCTAAATGGATTGCCCCACAAATCAAAGTGGATTTCAAAACAATAAACCTCGAAAATCCCAACGATAACATCATGCTGGGTACATGGTATTTGGATCATACCCATCAGCAATATAACAATAACTCGCTGTTAGCGATCGCCAGTTACAATGCCGGGCCTGGTAATGTCTCCAAATGGCTGCAAACTCTAACTACACAAGACCCAGATGAGTTTGTTGAACAAATTCCCTTTGATGAAACCAAAAATTATGTGCGTCAAGTATTTGGCAACTACTGGAATTATTTGAGACTTTACAACCCTGAGATTTCTGGAATCGTAGGAAAGTACTCAACTACACACCCAAAATTGCCAGCGCAGTGATTCATGCCCAATCGGATGAGCAACTAGGGACAGGTGAGTTTGATTTCACAAGAGGCAGGGGGCCATGAAGAAGAGACAAGATAGACGAGAAAGAGAGGGGAGACAACGGAGAGAAAAGCTTGTTCAATAATTCCCCCTTGTCCCCCTGCTCCCAATACTGCTCGCTTTGTGCATTTTTAACTCGGAATTGGATTTGGGGAAAAGATTAAAGAGTAAAGGTTAAAGGTTTTTTCTTTCCCTTTTCCCCTTCCCCTTTTCCCCTTAACCGACAAGTATTGCCCCTGCTCCCCTGCTCATCTTTAGCTACCTATATCATTACCATTGATCATTGATGTCAACTGCGACTCGACCGCATTAATATAACCTCGATCGCTCAAAACTTGCGTTGGTAACTTATTAGCCTTGATAGCAGCCTGAACCACATCTTGCGCTGTCAGGTTTCCTATTTGGAATTCAGATAGCAAAGTACCCGCACTGGGAATACCCTGTTCTCTGAAAGCACCTTGATAAGCTAGAAAGGCAACATTGAAAGGTTGAAGATAGCTGGCGTTTTGTGAATCTGTGTTGATTTGTCTGCCACTATTATTGACTGTTTGAGCGTCAACAATTTCAGGTACAAAAGCAATACAGGCAACGACAATTGCAGAATTTATCAAGTTTGTCAGCTTCATAATTTTTTCCTCAATTGAATTAGATTTATTAGTTTCATCTATTAGAGGATGTTTTAAAATTCATGATTGATGTATCAAATATTTTTACCCCACCCTAACCCTCCCCTTATAAAGGGGAGGGAACTAGATTATTTTCCGGTTTCCACCCTTTATAAGGGGGGATTAAGGGGGGTAATCATTCTATTAAAATCACAGCCAACCACTTTTAAAACATCCTATTAACAAAATCCTATTTTTTAGCAATCTTAAGCTCTTGATATTCAGTTCCTATCTTATAAAATCTTCTTTCATCAAAATTACTCAGTCCCATCATTTGATATGCAATAAAAGCACTATCAAATGATTTGAGAGAATTTACATTCTTGGAATAGGTAGATAAAACGTCAGGGTTGACGGCTATGCTCATTGATGCACCACTTTTTTTATTATTGGCTGTATGAACACTAGTGATTTTAGGCATAGAATTAATCCAAGCAACAAGATGTGCAGAATTTATCAAGTTTGGAATTTTCATACAGTTATCCTTAATTAAAACGAAGTACACCAGTCAGTATTATTGAGTTGCAAAGTCGGCTTTTTTATAAATCTCAACATTTTTCACTCAGGTTATTTGATAGCTTGATTTGTTAATTACACCAAATAGCCGAGTCAAATTAACCCCACTCTCAGGAGTTGAAAATTTGTAAAAGATTTAGTAAGTAAAAAATTAGAAAATGTAAAAGTGCGCCAAATTAAATATCTTGTTTGCTAGCCGTTCTCAAAGGTGCGATCGCTCATATATATGTAATAAGGATTTTCCCTTCTAGAGATTTTTTACTTTTGGCTATAAACTGAAATCCAACTTTTTTTAGCTACTTAAAGTTTCCATACCAATATGCTAAGAAATCTTTCCGATAGAAGCAAATAGTTTTAATTTTTAATTTGATAAACAAAAGTGATGCTAATTAATACTGGCATTGCAAAATTTTCTCTAAACCTTATTGATTATTGATTTGAGGTTGGATCGACTCTGGTGTAAGTTAGGCGTTCAGGAGGATAAAATAAGCCGAACGTGTCAAAATGTTAAGTGTATAGTTTATTTGCAAACTCACTTATGCCGAAAGCAATTTGGAATGGCACAGTTTTAGCCGAAAGCGATAATACCGTAGTTGTGGAAAACAACCATTACTTCCCTGCTGACTCCATTAACAAGGAGTACTTCACAGACAGTAATACCCACAGTACTTGTCCTTGGAAAGGTGTCGCTAGCTACTACAGTATTGAGGTTGATGGACAAATCAACAAAGATGCTGCTTGGTACTATCCCAGCACCAAAGAGAAGGCTAAGAATATTGAAGGTTATGTGGCCTTCTGGAAGGGTGTAAAAGTAGAAGCTTAATAAAGGTTGCTGGGAGTATTTTAGTTTCAAAAAATTGATTTAGTATTTACAGCAATCATCAAACAAAATTTTGTGGAGGTTGACTTGTGTTAACCTCCACAGTCTTAAACCCGATCGGAGGCGGAGCGTCTCCGGTTAAGCTCCTGAATTCTGTTAGCGGTAGCGGAGCGTTTAGCCCGTTCTGAATTCTTTTTCAAGGACTAATTTTTGTTGGTTTTAGCCATGCAAAAATCTGTGGCAGTTTAAGGAACTCTGCTAAGGAGATAGATTTGTGCAGCGTGGTTGTCATAGCTGTGCAAATGCCATATTTGATTGGAATCTTAGCATTTTCTGTCCTTGGATTTTAGGAAGCAAGTCTATTCTTATTGATGTTGCTGCTTAAAGTCAGTTAATATTTGTTGAATTTCTTCTGCTGAGATGTCTTCTTGTTCAGATTTTGAGTATATGGTTACTAAAATAATATTTGTATCTGTTTTTAAATAATAAATTACTCAATACCCACCACTTTTACCTTTTTGAACATCACTATTTTTGACCCGTAGCTTAAAAATTGTATATCCAACTCCGGGTATTTTGTCTCCTGGTAATTCTCCTGATTGCAGTTGTTCTATTATTGGTTGAATATCATTACTAATATTTCGTTACTTTTTGGCTAAGATACGCAGATTACGTTTAAATTTAGCAGTGGCTTCGACTTGAATCAAAGGTAGTTCACTCTGCATCAATACCTTCCCACAGTTGAGATACAGGTACAGTATTTTCAGTCATGGCATCGTACCAACCTTGACGAAAACTTTCACCGGCAGACTCAATAAGTTCATCATTCTCTTCATTCTCTTCCGTGATTAAGACAATGACTCGGACGCGGCTGTGTTTTGCTATAGTCAACGGCTTGTCTAAAGAAATTTGACCCCATTCGTTCACGGTTCCCTTGACTTCAATTGCTTTCATTGTCGTGAATCTGAGTTGTGCTGTTAATAGTATAGGACTTGCATATATAAGTTTTGCTTAAGCTGTGGTAACGATCGCATAAGCATTTGCCACAAATAGATAAGCCCTGGTAACAAAACAACTTCATTGATAAGCTTTGCTTAAGCGTTGTTAACGATTGCATAAGCGTTTGCGATAAATAGATAAGCGTTCTTAACAAAACAACTTAATTGATAAGTTTTGTTTAAGCGTTGTGAACGAAGACATAAGTTTTGTCACAAAAACACAAGCATTCTGGACGAAACAACTTGTGTTCTGGACGAAAAGACAAGTTTTCTGTAACAACGGATAAGCATTCTGGACGAAACAACTTGTGTTGTGAACGAACGGACAAGTTTTCTGTAATAACGGATAAGCATTCTGAACCAAACAACTTGTGTTGTGAACGAACGGACAAGTTTTCTGTAATAACGGATAAGCATTCTGAACCAAACAACTTGTGTTGTGAACGATCGCACAAGTTCTGGTGACTAAAACAACTTTATTCTTAACGTCCGCTTCTGTTTTGGTAACAAATTGACAAGCTGTTGCGATCGCGGGAACTTTATTTGTAACGTCGCTGCCGCAAAAGTACTCAAATTATTCTTGTGAAGAGAATTTTTTTTAAGCTTCGCATCGCACGAGTAGCAACATTATGCTGATGCCAAGCTTGATGAAAATCAGGGTAAGGCATATTCTGGGCGCATTTCCACAAAACACTGTAGGAATTACCATCAAATTGCTGATAAGCAATTAAAACATTGACTACCTCAAAGCGATCCTGATTATTATGTAGAATTTCGCTCAAGCTAGATGCTACAAACATACGGGTGATGTAATCCTTAATATTTGATTGCAACAGTTGTACCAAAGCTTTAATCGCAATTGTATTACCAGGGTCTATAATCCCTAAGCTTTTTGCAGCCTGCCTATGTGTGTCATGATCTACATTATTTGATTGCAGCAGTTTTACTAGAGCTGCGATCGCCAGTTTATCGTTTATGCCCATTTCCCCTAAGTTTGATGCTGCCTCCTTACGTATAGAGTCAGACACATCTTTTAATTGCAGCAGTTGTACCAAGGCTGCAATCGCAATTTTATTGCCAGGGTTGATAATCCCTAAGCATTCTGCTACCTGTCTAACTATGTCATAATTCATATTATTTGATTCAAGCAGTTGTACTAAAGCTGTGATTGCCATTTCATTGCCAGGGTCGATAGTCTTTAAACTATATGCTGCCCGCCTACGTATGTCGTAATCCACATATTTATATCTAAAATCTTGATTTGATTGAAGCAGTTGTACTAAGGCTGCAATCGCCATTTCATTGCCAAGGTCGATTTTACCTAAGCTCTTTGCTGCATAAATACGGGTGTCCTCATGCAAATCTTTTGATTGCAGCAGTTGTACTAAGGCTGCGATCGCAGTTTGATTGCCAGGGTCGATAATCCCTAAGCTTTCTGCCGCTTGTATACCAATGGAGTTAGACACATCTTTTGATTGCAGCAGTTTTACCAAGGCTATGATCGCAATTTGATTACCAGGGTCAATAGTCCCTAAACTTTTTGCTGCCTGCTTACAGGTGTAGTGATCGACATCAGGTGATTGCAGCAGTTGTACCAAGGCTCTGATTCCCATTTCATGGTCTGTGCCGATTTTCCCTAAGCTTTCTGCTGCCGCTCTACGGGTGTAGTCATGCACATCTTCCGATTGCAGCAGTTGTACCAAGGCTATGATCGCCATTTCATTGCCTGTGGCGATTTTACCTAAGCTTTTTGCTGCCTTACTGCGAGTTTCGTCAAGTACATCTTCGGATTGCAGGAATTTTACCAAGGCAGCGATTGCCATTTGATTGCCTGTGCCTATTTCCCCTAAGCTATAAGCTGCATTACTATGGTTGTCCTTATCCACATCATTTGATTGCAGGAGTTGCACCAAGGCAATAATCGCCATTTCGTTGCCTGTGCCTATTTCCACTAAACTTTTTTCTACTTGCCAACGGATGTGGACAGGCACATCATCTGACTGTAGTAGTCGCACTAAGGCTGCAATTGCTTTTTTACGGTCTGTCTGTTGCAGTGCTGACTTAGCTTCCTTTTCAATTGGATAGGGAAATTGTATCCACTCTTGTTTTTTGGTGTAGAAATGACCAAAGCACCACTTGATAATTTGCACTATTATTTCATCGGCTCTAGAATCATCTCTAAACTCTGCAATTCCTGCGGCTGCTAAAAAATAGGCGCGATATTCATAAAATCCTTTATAGAAATCGTCTATGTTCCAACATTCATCTTTAAAATTGACTAAAGCATCAATAAACTCTTGCTTTTGCTGTTTGAGATTTTCTTCTTCTCGCCCTAACCACAGTAATATTGTTTGCTTCCATTGCGGTTCAAAGATGCGATAAGTTCCTTGACTGGGATTTTTTGGAACGTGGTTGAGAAAGAAATGCCAATCATCAATTGCTTTAGCAGCAAAGTATTCTTGAAATGAGGCATGAAAGAAAGCGTAAACAGGTTTTCTCAGTTCATCTATCCCTATACTGTTCAGCCAGCCACGATTTAGTGCCAATTTCAGCAGTGATTTTTCATCATCAACATCCCCTAAAAATTGATTAACAAAATCTTGCTGCAAGCGAAACCGGGTTGCTTCTCTGTGTATTGCTGCTTTAGCTAATTTCCCCAATTTCACGTTGAGTTTCTGACGCTGATGAGAGTTTGTAGCAAATTCGTCTTTCTTCCACTTGTAAAAGTCATCAACAAATTGCTGATAAAGTCCGGCTTGAGTATCTGGTAATTTGCCATCTCCTGATTGCCAATTGAAGCACAGCAGTGTCAACCGCAGAGGATTTTTGACTAAATCTTGAATCCGTTCTTTACCTGATTCTTTCAAGGCAGTACATAACTGCTTCCCCGTTTTGGGAATAGCAGTGAACCATTTGTGAATAAATTTCTCTACTTCTTCTGGATCAAAAAAACCTAAACTGCAATAGGTATCAAAATCATCAAGTGCATTAATGCTGCCATCCCAGAGATTAACTCGACAGGTCAGTACAATTCGCGCTTGAGAAATTAATCCTCCTTCACGGAATTGTCGGGCAATTTCTGTTAGAGGATTACCTGAAGATGCAGACATTTCATCTAACCCATCTAGCAGCAGCCACACATTATTTTGATTAAACTGAGCAACAAAATTATCCTTTAGTTGCTTAGTGGTTTCAGCTTTACCTATTTTCTCAGCCACCTGAGTCAACCAAGTTTCAAACAGATAAGCTTTTAATTCCTGACCTCGCAAATCTGCTAAGGATACCCAAATGACAATCGACTGGTCAATCTTACGAAATACCCAATCAGCAATCTGTTGTAACAGTGTTGTCTTTCCTGCTCCTGGTTCGCCAATAATTGCAATTCGCTTACCTTTACTTTTAGGAGTGTTCTTCTGTTTGAGAACTTCTTCAAGAAAAGCACCATGCTCAAATGTTTTGGTAATTTCTGTCTCTTTGTACAGTTCTGACCCCTGTTCTGGAGAAACATCACCCTGACGTTTAGATTGTTTTTTACGCTCAATTAATCCCAGTGGTACGTAAACATCATCAACTTGCAGAGCGACCCCTTCAGTTAATGTCAGAGGATTTGTAGTCAGCTTTTGCCGTCCTACCAGCATTTCACGGCAGATTTCACGCCAGTAATCGGGAGTTAACTTTGTCCCATCTTCCCCTTGAGACGGCTGTAGTCAAAAGGTGAAGTTATTAGTTTGGTTATTTATCTGTCCTTGATTTACAACCCCAATTTTTTCTGCTAGCTGCGTCAGATTTTGAATGGTTGGCTGTTGAGACTTGAGGGTATTTTCGATTTCTTGAATTTTTTGAGTGAGTTTTGGTTCTGCTTTTGCTGCTGCTTCCACTTCAACAACTGCTTGAGCAATTTCTGGGTCTGCATCTGCTGCTGCTTTTAGTTCCAGCACTGCTTGACCATAATCTAAAGGCTGCTGTTCATTTCCCTCAACAGCAGTGGTGAATAATGGCGATTTATTCTTCCGGCGGAGTAATCCGATTAACTTGCTACCTAGCGTCCATGTAGCATCACCAAGGTTTTCGCCGATTTTTTCCTGTGCTTTAGTCCAAAGCGTAGTTGCGATCGCAGTAGCAACAGCCGTCAGTGTTACAGTAACCATAAATTCACTACAAACTGAGTTGATGTAGAGATTATTTCAATTGACACAAATAGTATCACGAAAAAGCTAGGCGATTATTAGTGATATCAATAAATACAGTTCAGATAAAACCAAAACAATTGTAGAGACGGCGATTTATCGCATCTCAAAACCCCAAGCGTATTGTGATATAAATTCAGTCTTTTAACCCGCGCAGGTGGTCACTGAGCTTGTCGTACCACTTCGTGGAAGCAAGCTACGCGCAGCGTCTCGTAGAGAAGTGCGGGTTTTGTCTGTGCAGCCACCATTTCTAATCGCTAGGATACTAATTTAATTAATCATTGCAATACATCCTTGGGTAAAGACGCGATGAATCGCGTCTCTACAAATGGTCTTTTTGTCGCATTCTTGTTTCAAGTTATGAATTATCAATTAGAAGCTGCCTTTTCTCCAACATTACGAATTATTTCCTCCAGCGTTTGCAATAATTCTTGCTCGTTATAAGGTTTAGAAAAGTAAGCCCGCGCCCCCAATTGCATAGCTAGTTGCCGATGTTTATTGCTACTACGAGAAGTCAACATTGCAACTGGAATATTTTTTGTATCAACGTCTGAATTTACCTTACCCAAAAAGCCATAACCATCAAGACGAGGCATTTCAATATCACAAATTACTGCCTCAACTCTCAATCCACTATGGAGTTTTTCTAAAGCATCTTGACCGTCTTTAGCTTGCTCTACTTGATACCCTCCCTTTTCAAGGGTCAGGGCTAAAAAGCGGCGAACGTTAATTGAGTCATCTACGATTAAAATTGTGCCTTTCTGCTTAACAGATGCTGCTGATATTTTGTTTTCATCAAATATCAAGAACGGTGTTTTTAACCTTGCTGATGGTAATTGAATACCTTTAGGAGTCCGGCGATTTGTAGCAATCCAATAGAGCAATTCATTGACATTAACGAGTGGCACTACTCGACCATCACCGAGAATTGTGCAGTTGCTGAAGCCTTCCGGTAAAGGTATATTTCCCTCAACTTGGCGAATAGCAACTTCTTGTTCACCCCAGCAACGGTCTATTTGGATTGCTACTGGCTGATTATTCCCTTTGACTACTAATACACTGTTAGCATTAATTGCTGCCGGAGTCTCTAATTCTGAAGTATCGTAGCGCAGACAATTAAACTCTAAATAGGGAGTCAGGCGAATCAGTGGCAGCATGGTTCCTTGCCAATTTAGAACTTCGCTACCTGCCATTTGAAAAACTCTCTCGTGTTGGAGTAAGAATATTTCTGAAATGACATCTGTAGGAAATGCCAACAGCATTTTGTTGATTTCTACCAGCAGAACTCGCGCAACGGAAAGTGTAAATGGTACTGATAGAGTAAAGGTAGTACCAACTCCTGGTTCGGTATCAACTTTCACATCTCCTCGAATCAGTTTAAGATTGTTACGAACTACATCCATGCCGACACCTCGACCAGATAATGCCGTAACTTGCTCGGAGGTGGTAAAACCTGGTTCAAAAATCAGTGATAAGAGTTCTTCATCACTAGCATTAGCGAGTAGAGAAGCATCCAATCCCATAGCTAAAGCGCGGGTGCGAATTTTCTCTAGAGAAATGCCCCAACCATCATCTCGGATGGTAATCAGGGTGCGATTACTGCGGTGACTAGCTGTAATTTCAATCAATCCTTGTTCTGGTTTACCTAAAAGGCGACGAGTGCCAGAGTCTTCGATGCCATGATCGAAAGCATTCCTTAAGAGATGCATTAAAGGTTCGTTTAATGTTTCTAAAATGCTGCGTTCAATTAAAGTATTGCCACCTTCAATTTTTAACTGAACATTTTTCCCATACTCTACATTTAAATCGCGCAAGGCTCTAGGAAAACGTTCGGTCAAATCGGACAGTGGCCGCATTCGGATGTGATTTAACTTTGTCTGTAACTGTTTGGATGTTTTGTTAATTTTACGAGCGATTTGGTCTGTATCATCTACACTGAGTTGCACATCAGTTGTAACTTCCTGTACCTGAACAATGGTTTCCATAACTTCCTGCGATCGCAGGTTTAAATCGTTATAGCGATCCATTTCTAAAGCATCAAATTCTCTGTCTGTGCCTTGTACTTGGTAGCCATCTTCAGCTTGTACCCGTAGCCCAGCAGCTTGAGTAGAAATTTTGTCATAAGCTATACGCAAATCCTGGTTTTCTCGGTCGAGAACTTGTACTCGCTGATTCAGATTACGAACGAGTTTGCGTAATCTTTCTAGTTGCGAGTTTAAGCCATTTCGCTGAACAATCAGTTCACCAAATAAATCATTAATTTGCTCTAGTTGTTTACTGGGAACTCGAACGCTGTTTTCATGAATTTCCCGATCTTTAACAACGCCATTTGACTCTCCTTTTCCTTCGCTAGATTTAGCATCGGCAGGATTATTTTCTCTAGCAAATATGGGATTTTGTTCTGTAACATTGATAGAGTTAACATCATCTGCAAATTCTGCATCTACAAATGTAAAATTAGCAGCGATACCTGCGCTAGGCTGCGCCAACGCTTCATCATTAGTCCAATTTTCTCTAGTGTTTTCTGGCTGCCAAACAGGTGTTGGCACTGCTTCTGGCTCGACAATATCTATGTGTGCGGGGGGAAGCTGTAGTATTACTTCTGCTGCTGGTAATAGTAGCGGTGATTGCGTATAACTAGCAAAATCAAGTTCTGTAGGTAAGTTATCTAGTTGATTTATCAGCACCAAAGCTTGCGATCGCCGCCATGCTTGCAATGCTAATTGGGCAATTTCGGGAATGCGCGAACTGCTAACCGTTTCCAATTGCTGCGTTACTGACTCACAAAGCTTGGTAAAAGATGCCAACTGGAGCATTTCACCCAAACCGCCCAATTCAGCTGCCATAATCACAACTTCTTCATGCAAACCAGGCTGTTCGCTATCTGCCAAGATAGATTCTAAACGCTGCAAACACTCTTCTACTTCTGTGGCAAATAGCAAGGGGATAACGTCTTGCCCATCCTCTGGGGATAGCATAGATGAGGCATCCTCTGGGGTGGGGTCGCCCAAGCGATCGTGCAACTCATCAAAAACTGGGTAACAAAAGGTTGCTAACCACGCATCTTCAACAACATTTCCTTCTGCAAGCAATTCGACAATCTGACGCAGCCAATCAACTCCAGATAGCAATAAACTTTGCAACTGGGTGTCAATTTCTAGAGAATTTTTTTTCGTTTTTAAAACTTTAAAGGAATCTTCCAAACGATGGGATAAATGACTTAGCGATTTAAATCCCATCATCCCCGCGCCACCTTTAATGGAATGAGCGGCTCGGAGTGCAGCATTAATTTTCTCTAAATCAATCCGGTTAGTAGTATCAATTTCTAGCAATACTCCTTCTAAGGTATTTAAGTAATCAGTTGCTTCTTCCAGAAACTGCATCTGGATTTCTAATTCTTTGTCTTGTAACATGGTTTTTGTCCTTAGTTATTGGTCATTAGTCATTGGTCATTAGTCATTGGTCATTGGTCATTGGTCATTGGTCATTGGTCATTGATCATTAGTAAAATGACAACGGACAAATGACAACGGACAACGGACAAATGACAACAGACAACGGACAAATGACAAACTTAACTAACTTTGAAAGCCTCAACAGTCTCTTGTAACTGTTGAGAAATCTCCACCGTTTGTTGTAGAGATTCGGAAACTTGACGAGAAGAATCACTGGTGCGTTGTGATATAGCAGCAATATCTTTCATCAATTGGCTAACACTTTGTGATGTTTCAACTTGAGATGCAGTTGCAGTGGAAATCGACTGTACTAAGGAGTCAATTTGACGCGATACATCCAAAATTTCACTCAGGCTTTGTTTAGCCTCCTCCACAATTAGAGTCCCTTCCACCACTTGGGTAGTGCCTATTTCCATCGCCTGAACCACTTCACTGGTTTCTCGTTGGATATTTTCAACAATTTGTTCAATTTCTTGGGTTGCTGCGGCACTCCTGACTGCTAATTCGCCAACTTCTTCAGCAACTACGGCAAAGCCTTGACCTTCTTCACCTGCACGCGCTGCTTCAATGCCGGCGTTAATGGCTAATAAGTTAGTTTGAATGGCGATTTGGTTAATCAAGGAAACTACACGGGAAATTTGTTGCGAAGATTCTCCCAAACGTTTCACTTTCTTAGCAGTTTCACCCACAGTTTCCCTTAAAGACAGGATATTTTGTACTGTCAAATCCATCGCGTGTCCACTCTTGGTAGCAGTGTTAGCGGCATGATTGGCAACGAAAGCAGCTTTTTCGGCGCTTTCGGCTACAGCTTTCATGGATTGGGTCATTTGGTCAACAGCATCTAAGGTGCGGTTGATTTCGGCAGCTTGCGTAAGTGCTTCTTCTGCTAAATGGCGCATTGCTCCTTCGTTAGAACCAATGGCAGTATTAACGTGGGTGGCAGCTTTTTGAACTTGGGTAACAATATCGCGGAGACTTTCGACAATTGAGTTGAAAAAGTCGGCAACAGTGCCGATTTCTCCAGCCGTCACGTCTGCACGTACTGTCAAGTCGCCTCTGGCTGCACCTTCTACGTCATTGAGTAGTTCTAAAAGTTGTTGTTGCAGTGTTTCTTTTTGATGCCGTTCATCGTCAGAATCGGTGACTCCAATATTCCTAACTTGTTCTATCTCCTCTAATAACTTGGCTTGTTCTAAGGCATAGCCGACTTGAGTTGCTATCTGTTGAAATAAGTCAATTTCCGGCTGTTGCCAAACACGGACAGTTTCACAATGATGAGCAATTAATAAGCCTAAAAGTTTTTCTTGAGCAAGAATTGGTACAACCAAATTACCTTTGACGGCAAATTTTTCTAATAGTCGAATGTAACTGTTGGCATTTTTCAGACTTTGGTCTTGATGAATATCTGCAACTGCTTGCACCTGTCCATCACGCTCGGTTTCTATATAACGTTCCCGAAAATAAGGATCGTCGATTTTCACTCCAAGCATTTCCGGCCAATTACCAGTTACCGATTCGGCAACAACAACGCCATCCCGATTATCTGGATTCAGACTATAAATTATTACCCGGTCTGTTTTTAGAACTTGCTGAACTTCTTTCACTGCTGCGTGATAAATATCTTCAGTTTTCAGACTTTTCCGAATTCGTAGAGTAATATCTGCTAGTAATTTTGCCCCTTCAACGTCTACTTCCTGTTCTTTAACTAAGACCTGCAATTGTTCGGCCATCAGGTTGATATTTGCACTCAATACCCCTAATTCGTCTTCTCTTTCAATTTCCACACGGGTATTGAATTTACCTTGACCAAGCTTTGCTAATGCCGCAGTTGCAGTGAGAATTGGCAGTGTAGTAAGTTTAGCTAACCAAGATGCGATCGCACCTACAATCAATGCTGTCAGTGCTGTACCAACAGCTATAGTCCACAACAATTGTCTTTGCGGCTCAAATACAGTTGCAGTGTCTGTGGACAAAAGCACTTGCCAGTTTAAATCAGGTAAGCCATCTAGCTTGATAGCTGGTACGTAGCTGACTAATTTTTGTTTTTTGTCAGTTTTAGGAACATCTATAAAACTATCTACCTTCTTTGCTGTCAGCAGTTTAGGTAAATTAGCATACTCTCCCTTTGCCTCTTTCCCCAATAATCCCTTTTGGGGACTCAAGAAAACTCTTCCTGAAGCATCAAGCAACTGGTATTGTTGTCCATTGGCTACGTAGTTTTTGATGACTTCTTCTAAGGATGTTACAGGCAGCCGCGCTCTTACTACGCCAATGGTTTGGCCTGTCCTTTTCTCTTTCACAGGTGCAGCTATATAAATACTCACTACACCAGTATTTTTTACTGCTTCCGGTTTACTGATGACAGGAGTATCTTTTTGTAAAGCGTCTTGAAAGTAGGTAAGGTCTTTTTGATTATCCAGAGGTTCGCCTGTGGATTGGACAATTAAATTACCTTGACGATCAAAAACAGCCACGCTGTCATAAGCTTTGTAAGCTTCGACAATTCGATCTAAAACTGCTTGTTTCTGTGAATTGCTGGTACTACCTTGGGGACTTGTCAAAAAAGGCAAACTTGATATTACCTGAATATCCCCGTATCGTCCCAACATGAAGCGGTTAATTTTATCACTTAAACCAGTTGCTTCAGCTTGTTGAGACTGGGTAATTTGCTTAGTAATAGACTTGTTCGCAAACGTAAAAGCGATCGCACCAATGCCTAATACTGGTATTGTACCGATTGCGATCGCTAAAATAGTCGCCTTCTTAGCCAATCCGAGTTTTGTAAAAAAGGCAAAAGCCTGATTTAGCGAAGAATTATTAGCAGTTTTGCTAGTATTCTTAGTTGGTAGCTTTATGACACCACTAGTTATTTTTTGGGATGAAATCAGCGACGCTCTATTTTGAGCGCTGCTACCTTGATTTGTGTTGGTTTTATTAAACATAAAAATACTTTTCCTAACTATGTGAATAAAAACACTAAAAATCCTTTTTAGTAGTACATTTTAATCACCACGGAGAATAGAAGACTGCCCAATTGCCTGTGCATCTAATACCAGCAAGATTTCTTCTTGTTGGACAACGCAGCCACATAAATAAGGAACTAAACTGGATGCCACTTGTCCTATAGGAGAATGAATTTCATCAGCAATGAACTTAGTTGTACCTTTTATTTCTTGCACAACTAAACCTAGCACCAATGATTCTACTTGGATAACGATCGTACTGTATTGCCGCAGTCGATAATCTAGAGATTCTAAATTGAGCATTCTTGGTAAATCAACTACCCAAATTATCCGACTCCGCCAATTCATTAACCCTAATATGCAGGTGGGCATATTAGGCATTGAGGTTACAGATTCAATAGGTACAAGAATTGCTTCTTGCGTATGCTTCATTGATAAAACAGCAGCAGTCTGCTGATTTAGCTGAAACTTTAGATAACTGTCTGCTAAATTATTTTGATTTGGTTTTAAAGGAAGTGTAATGTTTGTACTAGTCATTGATTCAAATTACCACTGATTTAATAGTACGTAGGAGATGTTCGCGGGTGTAAGGTTTAGTTATGTAGGCATCTGCACCTTGTCTCATTGCCCATAAACGGTCAATTTCTTGGTTTTTAGAACTACAAATCACAATCGGCACTTTTGCAGTAATCGGATTTCTTCTCAGAGAGCGACACAATTCAAATCCGCTCATCTCTGGCATTACTACATCAGTAACGATCGCATCTGGTTTTTCTAACACAGCTTTTTCTAAACCCTCTTTTGCACCACTTGCTTTAATTACGTTGTAACCACTCTCTTTAAGATAATGGCTCATTAATTCCAATTCACTGGGAGAATCTTCTACAATCAGAATTGTGCCAAGTAAAGTCAGACTCACTATATAAATCTCCTAAAAAATAACTTAAGGCGATTAAATTTGCTTATAGTTATTGGTTACTAGTAAAATTAACCAAGATGTTTAAAAACCATTTTTAGCAATTCTGATTGTGTAAAAGGCTTAGTCAAATATCCTGAAGACCTAACCATTTTCGCTTTTGCCCTGTCGATAAATCCTGTTCTACCAGTCACCATAATGATAGGTGTGTGTTTAAAAGCTGAATGTTTTCGTAATAAAGAACATAGCTCATAACCGTCTAAGCTCGGCATCTCAACATCTAGTAAAATCAGATCGGGCTTACTCCGCAAAATTTGCATTAAAGCCTTCACCGGATCGTTGATCATGACAACAGAAAATGTATTTTCATCCAAAAAGTGTTTAATAGAATTTAAAACTGTTTGGCTATCATCAATGCAGGCAATTGTATATAGTTTTTTGGCAGCAGGTAGTTGATTAGTTTTATTATTTTCAGGAATATCAAAAGTGATTGGTATCGGCAACTTTTGCCCAAGTTTTATTTGTAGTTGTGGCTGAACTTGAGACGGTTGTATTTTAGACAAAACTTGGGAACCCGCACCAGCCGGAATTGATGACTGGATATTTTGCCGATTTCTTAACTGTCTTTGACAGTGTTCAACAAGTAATCGCAAATCCAGGCGACAGAACTTTGGTAGTTCATCCAAAGAGCTTTCCGGGCTGAATTCATAGCTACCTTCTTTTAAACACAGAAATGATTCCAGTACTTCTTTTGCCAATTCGTCTATCAGGCTTGCTGCTTGCACAGCAGTAATATAATCCTGATTGACTAACCAACAAATAGCTTGGTAATCCGCATTGGGTATTGATTGATGTTCATTCTTCGTCTCAAACATCAGCCGCATTTGTACGCGAGTGGCGCTGTTGAGAGCAGGAATCTGCTGGCTTAAGCGTCGCAAGTGACTGTCAAGCCGCTCAAACAGTTTATCTGAATAGGAGGCATAAGTAAGTTTACCGTCCTCTAGATAAATTGACCAAGAAACTATTCCAGTAAATATGCTTAAGCACCCTGTAGCACGGCGGCTGGTTAATTGTGCCAACAGAGATAGTGGATGTAGTTTCTGGAACAACCTGTAGCTACCTATAGGAGTTGTGCTCATTTTGCTTTTACTTCAGCTAAATTCGATACGTGTTGGCTAAATTCGTATAGAGTTATTCCACAATTGAAATCAGCTAAAAAGCATCAAACTTTTGTATTTTAAAGTACATCAGTTTATATCTAGGTTTGTGGTACAACTCAACGACAGTAGCGTTATTTTCAGATGAGTAAATCTTAGTAAATTCATAAATCGTTATTAATTTACTTACTGTTACTGAGATTAATAAACATCTTGCGAGAATAAGACATAAAAATGTCAAGACTAGATGAAGCCACTTTCCATTGAGTAACCCCCATCTGACCACAGGAATAATACTGATTTTGTAGATAGTGATATATTTGAATTTATGTATTTACACTGAAGTAAGCTCTATTTTTGAAGGAGCTAAACGCTAGATGAAGCCACTTTGTATCGAGTTACTTCAACTTGACCACAGTAATAATACTGGTTTATTGATAATAATAAATTGATTTTTTATATGTTTTAGTTTCATGAACAGAGATAATAGTATGTCTTATTTCAGTGTTCATACCTCGGTGGATGCTGCAAAAGCCTTATCAGCAGAATTTACCGGAAAGTTCCAGAAAAAGTATTAGCAGCAGGATTAATAGTTTTCCATTCTATAACTGCGTCATCGTAAGAACTTTCGATGATATTGCCTGCGCTATCAATAATTTTTTTTCACAAGAAAATCAGGAATGGGATCTGTAATTTGTGCTGAGGAAATATTAGAAAATACTAAGTTGAAAAGCAAAGCTAGGCAGATACCAATTAAAAATGATGATTTATATTTCATTTATCGCGTGATTAAGGTGTTTGTCTGAATGACAACAATAAGTCACCGACAAAAAAATTAGTCACTGCGCAGTATAACTACCAGCCTAGATAAGGCAATTCAATTTATTAAAAATGCGGATAAAAGGACTTGAACCTTCACTCCTTTCGGAACTAGAACCTAAATCTAGCGCGTCTGCCAATTCCGCCATATCCGCATCAGTTTACTATCTTACCATAAGAAATTATTTTTGTGAATAGGGAATAAGGGGGACAAGGGGAAATTATTGAACAAGTCTCTTCCATGCCCCATACCCCATACCCAATTACATAACCGCAACACGAGGCAGACGATGCTTGAATCCGCAGAGAATTTCCCAAGAAATAGTGTTTAGTTGTTCTGCCCAATCGTCTGCGGAAATTTGTTCTTTTCCCTGTTCCCCTAGCAAAGTGACTACTTCGCCTTCTTGGATATTGGGTATGGCACTTACATCCAACATCAACTGATCCATCGTAATTGTGCCGATTTGCGACACTCTCTGACCGCGAATTAACACCTGCATTTTGTTAGAAAGACTGCGAGGAACACCGTCAGCATAGCCAATTCCCACAACAGCAAGGCGAAGTTCACGCGGGGCAATAAATTTATGCCCGTAGCTAACAGCAGTTCCTGCGGCAATTGTTTTAACTTGGGTGACTCGTGCTTTAAGTTGCAAAACGGGCTTGAGGTCGATCGCATTTTGTAAATGCGGTGCTGGGTAGAGTCCGTAAACAGCTAAACCTACTCGCACAATGTCGTAATGCAATGCCGGATTTGTAAGTGCGGCGGCTGAGTTTGCCAAGTGCAAGCAAGGTGGTTCAATTCCCATTGCTTTGATTTGAGCGATCGCTTCCTCAAATCGTCTATGCTGTTCTTCCATTGCCGTTGTATCAGGATCGTCTGCTGTTGCCAAATGAGAATAAATACTGGCAATCGATAGATGTGGTAGGCGCTGCACTAATTGCACAAATTCACCGGCTTGCTGCCAATTAGTTCCTAACCTAGACATACCCGTGTCTAATTTAATGTGTACGGGCACTGGGGAACCATGATTCATGGATTCCAGGATATTGGAAAAGACCAAAGCTTGTTTAGGGCTACAGAGTGTGGGCTGAAGTTTCCATTGTGCGATCGCATGAATCTGCTCTGGTGTATGAGTTGCTCCTAAAATCAAAATGGGCGCTTCAATCCCGCCTTCTCGCAATTGAATAGCTTCTGGAACTGTAGCGACTCCCAGCCAACTAGCTCCCGATTGAATTACAGTTTGGGCAACTGTCACCGCACCATGTCCATAAGCATCAGCTTTTACTACTGCCATCAACTGGGTACGCGGCGATAAAAACTGCACCAATTGCTGTACGTTGTACGACAACGCCCCCAAATCAATTTCTACCCAAGCTCGTTGCGAAAACCACGCGTAGGTGTCGCACTGCTGATTAGGAACTACACCAGGGATTTGTTTGCGACTTAACATTTGTACTGACTCCTATCCCACCACGGCTAAACTTTCAAGTTATCTATCTATACACGCTCCTAAAAGCGAGATCAGATTAAATAGGAAGTTTAACCTTCATTTTGGAAGTGATACAAGATGTTGCAGTAGTAAACTAAAAGTTAAGATTTATGAGCAGGGAGTTAGAGGTAAATCTTATAGCTCGGCTTTTTGCTGTGTTATTTGCATTAACCTACGTAAAATTATTGGTGTGATGTTAGAAGTTTTACTTCCAAACTCCTAACTCTTCACTCATAACTCTTAAGTCATAAATTAATTGCCGAATTATGCCGAAAGTATAATTTATTCTCATCTCCCTAGCAGGGTGTATTTGTGTTAACATTTATGTAAAGCTAATACCCTGAGCGCAGATAAATGGGGAAGGTTTTAGTCTTAAACGCATCTTACGAACCTCTCAATATAACGAGTTGGCGGCGTGCTGTGGTTCTGTTAATCAAGGGCAAAGCAGAACGCGTAGAACACAACGGTAAATTTTTGTACTCGGATTTTCCGTTGCCGACCGTAATCCGGTTACGTCATTACGTGCGTGTTCCTTATAAAGAAATTCCTCTAACTCGCCGAAATATATTGCACCGTGATGGTCATGCCTGTCAATACTGTGGTTACACAGGAGATGAGTTGACTCTAGACCATGTAATACCGCGATCGCGCGGCGGGGGCGATGCCTGGGAGAACATTGTGACAGCTTGTGTCCGTTGC
The DNA here is from genome assembly GCF_014698055.1 of Nostoc sp. FACHB-133. Lineage (NCBI taxonomy): Bacteria > Bacillati > Cyanobacteriota > Cyanophyceae > Nostocales > Nostocaceae > Nostoc > Nostoc sp. FACHB-133. The sequence continues at coordinate 62,331 of NZ_JACJSH010000005.1, read as the reverse complement.
AATGTGAAAAAAGGCAGTCGGACTCCCCATGAAGCTCACATGCCTTTACGCCATCCTCCCCGCCAACCTTATAGCAGCCTCTATTTCGAGGTCAGCAAACATCTTAAGAGTGGACTGCATACAGAGTGGCAAAAGTATGTTATAGGTCTTTGAGCAAAAACGCAGAGGAGTAGAGGATAAAAAAGAAACACCTTATTGCTTTAGGTTCAATCTAACAGCTTTATTAATGGAGTGTTGAAAAGTTGGCGGCTATATGGCTGGAAAAAAGGCGATCGCGTCTCGTAGACCGACGCAATGGTCAATGCTCAAGCCTATACACTTGTGTATATGGTTAAACTTTTCTTAGGCATCCTCTCTGAATTCTGAGACTTTCCAAAGGGGATACAAACAGGCGTTGTTAATTAAAAGTAATTGTTAATTGCTCAATAGTCATAATAATGAGATTATTGAGCATAAGAATATTTGAAAGATCAAGGACTAACCCTAAAGTATAAGATAGAAAGTATACCCTAAGTCAGATAAAAAATTCAGATAAAAATCCTGCTGATTCAATTTAAGGAAGAGAAAAAAGCTCCTCAAACAGATTTATGCTGCCAGATACAGCCCAATATACAAAAATTGCTTGTTTTCAGCACTCATATACCCTCTAGTGGAATTTAATTGATATCAAGCGATGTTACTGACAAAAAATATACTTAGATGTATAGTGCAATGTCTTGATATTTTTGCGAAGATCAAAATAATGTGGCTAAATTCAGTGAATTGCTGATCTTAGTATTTCTGAATTAAAGGAGCCTCACACTTTAAAAAAGTTCCCTATGTACTTGAATTCTCCCGTTACTCAGTTTGAGAGTTTGTCATTGACCACAGCAGAGCCAAACCCAGAGGAACCTGAAATCGAGAAAGCGCCAGTGGAAGTTTCATTTAAAAGTCCATCATTACCGCCATCGGTAGGTGACGGAGCTATATTTCTTAGTCACCGTGGTAATTCTCTGGCACAACAAAAGTCCGAAGAATTGCAAAAAACCCTTTTGGCACATCGACACGATCGCCAACTGGTAATTTTGCAAGATTTTCCTGACCCTGATGCCCTTTCTTGTGCATGGGCTTATCAGTTAATCGCCCAGCAATATGATATCAAATGCGAAATCATTTATGCTGGCGCATTGAGCCATCAAGAAAATATTGCCTTGGTAAGGCTGACTAACTTACCTATCCAACGCTGGACACCGCAAACCTTGAAAACTAAAGATTTGTCATCTTATCAAGGTTTTGTATTAATTGATAACCAGGGAACTACTTCACAGCTACTATCAGCAGTGCAGCAGGCTAAGATTCCCTTAGTGGTACTCGTTGACCATCATAGTATCCAAGGCGATCTGCAATCAGAGTTTGAAGATATCCGCCCTTATGTAAGAGCGACAGCAACAATTTTTACGCAGTATCTCCAAACGGGATTACTAGCATTAGATAGCAGCATAAATCAACACGTTAAATGTGCAACTGCCTTGATGCACGGCTTGCGATCGGATACAAATCGGTTAATGCAAGCGCAAGAAGAAGACTTTATGGCAGCTGCGTATTTAAGCCGATTTTATGATGCCCAATTGCTAAACGCCATTTTACAGGCGAACCGTTCCAAGCGGGTAATGGATGTGATCGAGCGATCGCTAAAAAATCGCATCGTTCAAAATAACTTTTCCATTGCTGGTGTTGGTTACTTACGCTACGATGACCGCGATGCCATCCCCCAAGCGGCTGATTTTCTCGTTACCGAAGAAAACGTTCACACTGCGGTAGTTTACGGCATTGTTCATGATGAAGACGATGAACTGGAAATAGTTATCGGTTCCCTGAGAACTAGCAAACTGACCCTTGACCCTGATGAATTCATCAAAGAAGCCTTTGGACAAGATAGCGCCGGGCGGTTTTTTGGCGGTGGAAGGACAAGCGCAGGCGGCTTTGAAATTCCGATGGGCTTCTTATCTGGCAGCAACGAAAATTCCGCTTATGCGAAAATGAAGTGGGAAGTATTTGACGCTCAAATTAAGCAAAAATTGCTGAGGTTGGTTAATCCTAGAGATAACCCAATTCAATCAGAATAGAGAAAGATAAAGGAGATGGAGAGAACTCCTAACTAATGCAGCAGTCAAAGTGTTTGTTCAGATAGCATCCCTTCCCGATTTTTGGTAAAAGTCGGGAATTTGGGTTTTATGACGAAGGCTGAACTAAATCAAAGTTAACTTGCGCCTACTTATTTATTTGTGAAGAAGGAGCGCCATGAAGTCTATAAAACTCCAAATCTTACAAACTCTGTATGAGCAAGATTTTTATGCTTGGGTAGAGCAGACAGCAGAGCTTTTGCGATTGAACCACTGGGACACGCTGGATTTAGAACACTTAATTGAGGAAGTGGTGGACTTGGGTAAGAGTCAACAACGGGCGTTGCAAAGTGCGTTGCGGTTAGTCTTATCGCATTTGTTGACATGGAAGTATCAGCCAGAACGTCGTAATCACAGTTGGCAAGTGCATTACCCGTGAGCGACTGAATATAGACGAATTGCTGCAAGAAAGTCCCAGCTTGATACCGAGTGGATAAATATTACCTATCAAAGAGCGCGGCGAGAGGCAATGGTGGAAACAAGTTTATCAGAAGATAAATTTGCGATCGCCTGTCCGTTTTCTGTTAATGAGATTTTAGACTTAGACTTTTATCCTAACGCTGACCAAAAATCGTAAGGTTATTTACCCTATAAGAACTGCTACGCCATACTCTCAATTGGGTAAATATACGGCTTATCTTTAGTATCCTAAATGGCTAACATCATGACAATCATGATTAGTCATTTTTATATTTGATGGAAACTATAATTTTTCTTTGCAACGGTGAAGCAGAATATTACAGTGGGAAAGGAATCATTAAAAATAGTGAACTTCCTGGCTTGATAAAATCAGAAATTTCGTCAGGACAATACTACGAAACATCTTGGAGTTGCTGGAATTCTAGATTTATACAGGTTGGAGATAGAGCTTACTTTCAGAGAAGCGGAAATATTGGCAATGAACCTAGTGGCTTTATTGCTGCTGGTCATGTTATTGCAGCACCAGAAGATGAGCAATTAAAGCTTTTAGATAGAAAACAATATTCAGATTTAAGTGCAGCATATATATCCTACGATGGGAGATGTTTTGCCGTTAATATCCAAATAGATTCAGTTGTTGACTTTGATTTTCCTCTGGAACAAAAGGATTTAAGAAGATTACCTCAATTTCAGGGAATAAATTTTCATTTTGGAGCAAGCGGACGTAGATTCAATAGCAAAGCATCTGACTTTTTAAATTCAGAATGGGAGAAGCATTCCTTAATACAACAAAGGCAAAGACGAGGAGTTAGACTTGTTGACATCTTCTTTGATAAGGGAGAGGCATTTAAGCAAAATAAGGAGTGTCAAGCTGCAATCGATAATTATAAATTAGCCTTAGAAGTTGATTCCAAATATGTCAAAGCAATTCAGAGGATAAAGACTTGTGAATCAATTTTGAACAGGGAGCCTAAAATACCGTCGGTGGAGCCGAAGCCATCGCTAGATACTAATGAACTATTACTTGCTAGAGAAGAACTTGACAAACAAAAGTTTTTCAATTTTAAAAGTGATGCCGAGGCTCGTCAAAAAATAACTGTATCAATAGTTAGGAGACAGGGGCAACAACAGTTTCGTAAGTCTTTGCTAGATGCTTATTCTAGTAAGTGTGCTATCACAAATTTTGATGCTGATGCTGCACTTGAAGCTGCCCACATTATTCCTTATATTGAAACCGAAAATAATCACCCATCAAATGGTTTGTTGTTACGTGCTGATTTACATACCTTATTTGACCTAAACCTCATTGTCATTAATCCAAAAACAATGATAGTGCATATTTCCCCTATTCTCAAAGCCACTGAATATCGAACAATTGAGGGGATAAAGTTACGCGTTCCAGAAGATAAAATTTGCCATCCCAACCAGGAGTATTTGAAACAGAGGTTTGATCAGTGTAAATGGTGTCCTACTGTTTAATAATTTAAAATCAGATCAACGAATACGTAATAATAATTAAGACTAGGATAGGTTAAGTCACACTAGACGTAAATCCTAACTAAGCAAGGGCTACGCTAAAAAAATTCAAAGTATGGAACTATACTTAATTCGTCATGGCATCGCCGAAGACAAGGGATTAGGCATTAAGGATGAGGAACGCAGCCTTACCAAAGAAGGAAGGCAAAAAACTGAGAAAGTTGCCCAGAAACTTGTTAAATTGGGTTTAAGCTTTGATTTGATTCTCACCAGCCCCTTAGCGCGGGCCCGCCAAACGGCTGAAATCCTTATAGAAGAAAAATTAAGCTCCCAGTTAGAGGAATCTAGCCACCTCGCCCACGATGGTCAAATTTCTAATTGGCTAAAAGACTGGTTAAAACCGAGAAATTATTCCCAAAATACCCAACTGGCGCTGGTTGGACACGAACCTGATTTGACCAGTTGGGCAGAAATTCTCCTGTGGGGAGAAGTCAAAGAAAACTTAGTATTGAAAAAAGCAGGTATGATTGGGATAAAACTACCAGAAACAGGTTCTCCTGTGGGTCGGAGTCAGATGTTTTGGTTGACACCACCCAAATACCTGCTATAACAGTTTTCCAACATTTTCGATTGTTGTTAGAACGGCTACTGTTATGGCGACAATAAATTTCTGGTAAGTTAGCTTGATCAGATATTTCAAAAAGCAAATGGTGGTGCCATGATGGTGTGCGAATACAAGCCTGGTTTAGAAGGCATTCCCGCCGCTCAATCAAGTATCAGCTATGTTGATGGGCAAAAAGGAATACTAGAATATCGTGGCATCCGGATTGAAGAACTAGCAGAAAAAAGTACATTCCTAGAAACTGCTTATCTCTTAATCTGGGGTGAACTGCCAAGCAAGGAAGAACTGGAAGTATTTGAACATGAAGTTCGTTACCACCGGCGGATAAAATACCGCATTCGGGACATGATGAAATGCTTTCCAGAAAGCGGTCACCCAATGGATGCCCTACAAGCCTCTGCTGCTGCTTTAGGTTTGTTTTATTCACTCCGGGATTTACATAATCCTGCCTACATTCGAGATTCCGTGGTGCGCCTGATAGCAACCATTCCGACAATGGTGGCGGCGTTCCAACTGATGCGAAAAGGCAATGACCCGGTACGTCCCCGTGATGACTTAGACTATTCGTCCAACTTTCTATACATGCTCGATGAGAAAGAACCCGATCCTTTAATGGCGCGGATTTTTGATATCTGCTTGATACTTCAAGTCGAGCATACAATGAATGCTTCTACCTTCAGTGCCAGGGTGACAGCTTCTACCTTAACTGATCCTTACGCTGTGGTTGCTAGTGCTGTGGGAACTTTGGGTGGGCCCCTGCATGGTGGAGCCAATGAAGAAGTAATTCAGATGTTGGAAAAAATTGGCTCTGTAGAAAATGTTCGTCCCTACATACAGCATTGTCTAGAAACTAAATCTAAGATTATGGGCTTTGGACATCGTGTGTATAAAGTAAAAGACCCACGAGCCATAATTTTACAAGGACTAGCAGAACAGCTGTTTGAAAAGTTTGGGCATGACAAATTCTATGATATTGCCCTAGAAATGGAACAAGTGGTAGGAGAAAAACTCGGTAGCAAAGGAATTTATCCTAATATTGACTTTTACTCCGGTTTGGTGTATAGGAAGATGGGAATTCCCACAGACTTGTTTACACCAATATTTGCGATCGCTCGCGTTGCCGGTTGGCTAGCCCACTGGAAAGAACAACTAGCAGAAAACCGGATTTTCCGTCCTACCCAGGTTTATAACGGTTTGCACGAAGTTACTTATACTCCCATTGACCAACGGTAATTGGGTATTGGGCATTGGGCATTGGGCATTGGGAAGAGGACTTGGGGACAAGGAGAATTGGGGACAAGGGGAAAGACTTGTTTCAAGTTCTCACCTCTTGTCCCCTTGTCCCCTTGTCCCCTTGTCTCCCCTACCCCCTGCCCCCTGCCCCCTGCTCCCATTCCCTCTGCTCCCCTTGTCCCTTGAATAGCCAATCCCAATGCCAACCATAAGTAGAAGTTCTCATATCGCTTCAGAGGGCTAAAACCATCCAAGGATATACTAGGCATGGGAATTAGCGACAAATCTTCAATCAAGCATCATCTGGGCAAAAATTAAAAATGGGTGAATTTACAGGTATTAATTTAACTAATAGTTGTAACTCACCATGACTCGATGTCTTAAAGAGCGGAAACATGAACTCAGGAATTGACCTCCAAGGAACTTTTATTGAATCCCTCCGGGATTTAGGTTTACCAGCAGGAACAGCCAAAGCAATTTGGATGCCCCTGCCAATGATACTGATGCTGATTGGGGCAACAGTGGGGGTATTAGTTGCTACTTGGCTAGAACGGAAAATTTCCGCCTCCGCACAGCAGCGAATTGGGCCAGAATACCAGGGGCCTTTTGGGTTGCTGGTACCTGTAGCTGATGGTTTGAAGCTGGTATTTAAAGAAGATATAGTACCAGCCAAGTCTGACCCCTGGCTGTTTACTCTCGGCCCCATTATTGTTGTAATTCCGGTTTTTCTGTCGTTCCTGATCGTTCCCTTTGGGCAGAATATCGTTATTAGCAATGTGGGCATGGGCGTATTCTTGTGGATTGCCTTGTCAAGCATTCAACCCATTGGCTTGCTGATGGCTGGCTATGCATCTAATAACAAATACTCCCTTTTAGGGGGCTTGCGGGCAGCAGCGCAATCTATTAGCTATGAAATTCCTTTAGCGCTGGCGGTGTTAGCGATCGCTATGATGTCTAACAGCCTCAGCACCGTTGATATTGTCAATCAACAATCTGGCTACGGCATTTTGGGCTGGAACATTTGGCGACAACCAATCGGTTTTCTGATCTTTTGGATAGCCGCTCTAGCTGAATGCGAACGATTACCCTTTGACTTACCTGAAGCGGAAGAAGAAATCGTTGCGGGTTATCAGACTGAATACTCAGGTATGAAATTCGGTCTGTTCTACCTGGGTTCCTACGTTAACTTGATCCTTTCTTCCTTACTAGTAGCAATTCTCTACCTGGGCGGTTGGGACTTTCCTATTCCCCTCAACCTCATCGCTGGTTGGCTGGGAGTCAGTGAATTAAATCCCGTATTCCAGATAGTAACTGCTTCTTTGGGAATCACGATGACCGTCTTCAAAGCCTATTTACTAGTGTTTGTCGCCATCCTGTTGCGCTGGACAGTGCCACGGGTACGGATTGACCAACTGTTAGATTTAGGATGGAAGTTTTTGTTACCAGTTGGTTTGGTTAATCTTCTATTAACCGCCGCTCTGAAACTAGCCTTTCCCTTCGCTTTTGGTGGTTAGTCATTAGTCGTTAGTCATTAAGTCATTAGTCATTAGTCATTAGTCATTAGTGAATAACAAAGGAAAAATGACCAAGGACAAAGGATAAATGACTAATGACCAAGGGCAAAAGACAAGGGATAAATAACGCTGATAGCTTAAAAAGAGAGAGTGAACCAAAAATGCTCAAGTTCCTGAAACAAGTTGGTGATTACGCCAAAGAAACGGTACAGGCTGCACGTTACATTGGTCAGGGGCTTTCTGTCACATTCGACCACATGCGGCGGCGACCAATTACCGTACAGTATCCTTACGAGAAACTGATTCCTGGCGAACGGTTTCGCGGTAGGATTCACTTTGAATTTGATAAGTGCATCGCCTGCGAAGTTTGCGTTCGTGTTTGTCCAATTAACCTACCTGTAGTCGATTGGGAATACGACAAAGCCAGCAAAAAGAAAAAACTCAACCACTACAGCATCGACTTTGGAGTTTGTATCTTTTGCGGTAACTGTGTGGAATTTTGCCCTACTAACTGTCTATCCATGACAGAAGAGTATGAGCTTGCCACTTACGATCGCCATGAATTGAACTATGACAGCGTAGCGCTAGGTCGTCTGCCCTATAAGGTAACAGATGATCCAATGGTTACACCACTGCGCGAACTAGTTTACCTACCCAAGGGTGTCCTCGAACCCCACGGACTACCCGCCGATGCACCACGTGCAGGTGCGCGTCCAGAAGACCTGGTAGAACAAACAGAAAAATAAATGTAATTTGTCATTTGTCCATTGTCATTTGTCCTTTGTTATTTGACCAATGACTAATGACCAATGACTAATGACCGACTAATGACCAATGATCAATGACCAATGACTAAGGACAAAAAACAGTGAATCTAGCAGAAGGAGTACAGTTAGTATCACTTGGCATACTGGGCGTGATGATGATTGGGGCAGCCATTGGTGTGGTGCTGTTCTCTAGCATTGTCTATTCTGCCTTTATGCTGGGGGGTGTATTCATCAGTATTGCGGGAATCTACCTCTTGCTAAATGGTGATTTTGTTGCATCGGCACAAATACTAATTTATGTTGGGGCGGTTAACGTGCTGATTTTGTTTGCCATTATGTTGGTGAACAAGCGTCAAGATTTTGTCGCATTTCCCAACTCTTGGGTGCGTAAATTACTTACTGGTCTAGTCAGCGTAGGATTGTTTGGTCTTTTAAGTACAATGGTGCTGGCTACTCCTTGGGCTTACTCAACTACTCCTGTAGTGGGTGGTGAAAGCTCAATAGTTGTAATTGGAGAGCATTTTTTCACTGACTTTTTACTACCTTTTGAACTGGCTTCCATTTTGCTGCTAATAGCGATGGTAGGAGCAATTATTTTGGCACGTCGTGAGTATTTGCCAGATCAATTGACACGATCCAATGTGGGGCAAACTGTTTTGACTTTACAAGAACGCCCCAGAGAATTAGTATCAACAACCAGCGAAACAAAAGAGTAATATTTGCGACCTGAATCGCAGATAAACAGCCAGTTTTTTCAGGAGGGATACCCAAATTCATGCAACTCCAGTACTTTTTATTACTAGCAGCAGCTTTATTCTGCATCGGCATCTACGGTTTAATTACTAGCCGCAACGCTGTGCGGGTGCTGATGTCAATTGAATTACTGCTCAATGCTGTTAATCTGAATTTAATGGCATTTTCCAACTTCCTCGACTCAACATTAATTAAGGGTCAGGTTTTCACAGTATTTGTGATTACCGTGGCCGCGGCCGAGGCGGCGGTGGGTTTAGCGATCGTGCTTGCCATTTATCGCAACCGCGATACCGTCGATATGGAGCAGTTCAATCTCCTGAAGTGGTAACTGTGCGTGCAACTCAAGCAGGTAATCATTGCTTATAAAGCGCGGGATGCCCGGAGTAAACAATGGGCAGAAATCTGTGCTAAACAACTAGAAAGCCGCGAGTGCCAGGTGTTGATGGGGCCGAGCGGGCCAAAAGACAACCCTTATCCAGTCTTTTTGGCTTCGGCGGCTCAACCAATCGATCTCGCCTTGGTACTTGGTGGCGATGGTACTGTTTTAACTGGTGCCAGACATTTAGCCCCAGCTGGTATCCCTATTCTGGGAGTGAATGTGGGAGGCCATCTGGGGTTTTTAACTGAGTCGGTGGAAGAATTTCAGGATACAGAGAAAGTTTGGGATCGGCTGTTTGAGGATCGCTATGCTATCCAACGACGGATGATGTTACAAGCTGCCGTGTATGAGGGTCACGGGTCTAATTTAGAACCAGTGAGTGAGCGTTACCTGGCTTTGAATGAATTTTGTGTCAAACCCGCCTCTGCTGACCGAATGATAACCTCAATTCTAGAAATGGAAATCGATGGTGAGGTAGTCGATCAGTATGTTGGGGATGGGTTGATTATTTCGACTCCCACAGGTTCTACTGGTTACACCGTTTCTGCTAATGGGCCGATCATGCACGATGGTATGGAGGCGCTTACCATCACTCCCATTTGTGCAATGAGCCTTTCTAGTCGTCCACTCGTTTTACCCCCTGGTTCTGTGGTGAGTATTTGGCCTTTGGGGGATTACGATTTGAGTACTAAACTGTGGACAGATGGGGTTTTGGGAACTTCAATTTGGCCTGGACACCGTGTTGATGTGCGGATGGCAGAGTGTCGGGCTAAATTTATTATTTTGCGCGAGAACAATTCCTACTATCAGACGCTACGGGAGAAGTTGCTTTGGGCTGGTACAAGGGTTCACTACAACAATAATCACCGTAATTAATTAAGTATTTTAGAGTGCATCTACCGCAGATTGCGATCGCCTACGGCGGGTAGGCGATGTCTACGACGGGCTACGCCTACGCAACCAAAACCATCCAAGCCCCTAGATTCATCTAGGGGCTTTCCCCATTCTGCTGAGACTTATGGCAAAAGCCTATCTCCTTGTCCTTTTATTTGACTTGTATTTATAGCCTATATCAAAGGAAAATTTTGTATCTTATTGCCAGATTTTTTAGTAATTAATGTCCATAATAAAAGCACTATACCTCTAATCCAAAAGAGCAAGAAAGCTCTCTAGAGGTTATTTTATCGAAAACTGTCTCAATCACGCTTCGACACATTAGTGCATAATGTGAACTATTTGTATAGTGCCTAAATCATAGTAGGATATTTTCGCAAATCTAGGTAGGAAGATAGATGGAAGTTTCTGGATGCAACATCAATTACTCAGTGAATCCTCTTCCCTCTTTTGAAGATTTTCCCATACTTCAAACTGAAAAATATACCCTACGGCTGGCTTCAACCGAAGAAGAATTAGAATCAATCTTTCGGTTACGCTTTGAAGTTTTTAATCTAGAACTAGGCTTGGGATTTTCTGCTTCTAACTTTACGCAGATGGATATAGATAAGTTTGATGCAGTTTGCCATCATTTAATCATGATTTCCAAACAAACGGGTAAAACCATTGGAACTTATCGGATGCAAACCTATACAATGGCTTCTCAAAGACTAGGCTTTGATGCTGCCGATATATTTAATCTTAATGCAATTCCTAATTCTGTGCTTCAGGCATCAGTTGAAGTTGGGCGTGCATGTATAGCTAAAGAATATCGCAACAGTCAGGCACTTTTACTATTATGGAAAGGGCTAGCAAATTATCTGATCTGGAGTAAAAATCAATACTTCTTTGGCTGTGCATCATTACTAACGCAATCTCCTTCGCAAGCTACTTGCACTTATAATTATTTTCAGAACAATGGCTTGATGCATCCAAGTATTTTAGTTTATCCAAATTCACAATCTTGTCTAGAACTGCCTCAAAATTGTCCAGACTCGTGTAATGTGGAAATTCCTAAAATTTTGCAGGCATACTTGAATATTGGAGCTAAAATATGCAGTATTCCCGCTATCGACCGACACTTTAAAACTATTGATTTTTTAACCATATCTAATACCAAAGACTTTGCTAGATGGCGTTATCAAATATTGTAAAAATTATCTTTAGTCCTAACATCCTTTGGGATGTGTAATGAACAGACTTAGATATAACTCGTAATTACGAATTACGAATTATGATGATGGGCGTAGCTGCGACACTTCATCTAGTAGTGCGCCTGACTGGATTATTTTAGATAAAATATTGGGAAAACTACTTATGCGCCACCTCAAATTTGCTCCGAGTTGGTTGCGATTTTTAATTATTTTCTTATTGACAATGGGTATATTGTTTCGCTTTTTTAACCTTGATACCAAGGTTTACTCTCATGATGAAACCTATACCTCATTGCGAATTTCTGGTTATACAAGAACTGAAGCACAAAACAAACTATTTAATGGTAGCGTCATTGGCAAAGAAAGTTTTGCTCAGTTTCAAGGGGTAAATCAAAAAAGCTTAAATGACACAATCATGACTTTGGCGAAAGAAGATTCTTTGCATCCACCGCTTTATTACATAATAGCCAGATTATGGTTGGAAGTTTTTGGTAATTCGGTGACGGCAATCAGAAGTTTATCTGCTTTAATCAGTTTGCTGGTTTTCCCTGGTGTTTATTGGCTATGTCGAGAATTATTTAATGTGCCGCTATTGGTTCCTGGTGTAGCGATCGCACTTATGGCAATTTCTCCAATTCAACTAGTATACGCCCAAGAAGCACAAGAATATATTCTCTGGTTAGTCACCATATTACTATCTAGCGCTTCTTTGCTGCGAGCAATGCGCCTGGAATCACAAGATCAAGATCAGCTAGCAAAACAACGACAACAGCCAGAAACATTTACTATCTGGAGTATTTATGCAGTAACTTTGGCAATCAGTCTTTATACATTTCTTTGGAGTGCATTTGTTGCAGTTGCTCACGGAATTTATGTTATTACTACTGCCAGATTCCAGTTCTCTTCAACTGTCAGAACTTATCTTATAGCATCATTGATAGGTTTTTTAGCATTCATGCCTTGGCTTGTAGTTGTAATAGGTGATTTTTTCCAATTTTTGATTTCAGCAGATAAGGCAACACCACAATCATCTTTGATGCCTAGATTTGAATTTTTGTTAATGCAATTAAGCCGAATATTTTTTGATATAAACCTGAGTTCAGATAATGAATTTAACTATTTGATTGGATTAATTTGTTTCATATTTGTAGGATATTCAATTTATTTCCTTTGCCAAACAACTAACTATAAAGTTTGGTTATTTATCATTATATTAATTGTCGTGCCAGCACTGCCTCTAATACTGCCAGATTTAATGGTTGAGGGTATACAATCATCTGAACCATATTTCATACCATCTTATTTAGGGATTCAAGTAGCTGTTGCTTACTTGCTAGGTACACAAATATATAATGAGAGCGTGTCACGCCATAATATTTGGTATGCAATCGTCGGACTGGTAATTATTTGTGGTTTAATTTCTTGTAAGGTTAATTTTCAAGCAGAAACTTGGTGGAATAAGGGTATAAGCTATGGCAATCCCAAAGTTGCCCAAATCATCAATCTGACTACTCGCCCACTTTTGATTAGTGATGCTTTAGGTAATAATTATGGAAATGTCTTTTCTCTAAGCTATCTTTTGGAGCCAAAGGTACAATTTCTGTTGGTTCAAAATCAAAAAATTCCTAAAATTCCTGATAAGTTTGCTGATGTTTTTTTATTCAATCCTTCAGACAGTTGGCGCGAAACGATAGAAAAAAAATATAATTTGAAAACAGACATTGTTTATAGTGACAAATATTATTCGATTTGGAAATTAGCTAAACCTCGCAGTGTACGCCAACGTGATATTTTCCGCAAGGCGAAATTATCCAATCGTTGACTATCTGGTTATGAGACAAGTTTACTTTTTAAAGAGTTATTGTTCAAAAAGTATTTACACTTTTACTTGCTTAAAATTAGCTAAAAACAACAAAAATAAATATTCAACAGATTCTTATCTAAAATTAATTTAAGTAGTACTACGATGCTTTAAATTGTCATTTAAGGTTAATTTGATGATTAATTTAAAGGTGTTATATGGGAATAGCAGATTTTCTTGGTCTTTTACATCCAGCGATCGCAATCATATTCGTGTTTCCACTGATTGGGACAGTGATTAATTTTGCTTGGCAAACACGCCAACGCCGATTGCAAATTTTAGCCGGCAGTAAGAGCAAAATTCCTCCAGTAGTGGGTGTAGAACATAAGCAATTAGGTGAAAGACTAACAAGTGCGGTTGTCGGATTAACTTTAATCGGATTAAGCTACCCTATTGGTAAAAATATTATTAAAAATCAATTATGGAATAAAGCACCTTTTCAAGTTGTTTTTATCCTATTAATATTAGCTGCTACTATCGCCTCTTTAGTATTTCTTTATCGGGCAAAGCAGCGAGTGTGGCGGGCAGCTTTTGCTACTTTAACTGGTGCAGGTTTAGTCATATTAGGCTGTCAAGATGGAGTATTTCGCCGTACCAATGAGTGGTATTGGTCACATTATTATATTGGTATTACCGCAGCACTGCTAATGATTTTTTCGTTAGCTATTGTTCAAGATATTTATCAAGATAAATCCAATCGTTGGCGGATTGTCCATACGATTTTAAACTGCATTGCTTTGTTGCTATTTATTGGACAAGGTATGACAGGAACGCGAGATTTATTAGAAATTCCTTTAAGTTGGCAAGAACCCTATATTTATCAGTGTGATTTTGCTAATAAAACTTGTCTAGCGCCAAATTCTCAATTACCAAAGTGAACTAAGGGATTTCCAATAAATCAATTATCCAATTCCTCAATATCTAAGAGGATGTTTTAAAAGTCCTCTGGTCGGTAGCAAAACCTTTTAGATCCCCCTAAATCCCCCTTAAAAAGGGGGACTTTGATTCCGGTTCCCCCCTTTTTTAAGCTACTGTGTATACACAAGTCCTAAAATCCTTGCCTGGTAAGATACAAGCCTTAGTAGGCAAGGTTTTGAATCGAGTAAGCTAATTATCAATAGTGCCAGCTTATTAATAGAGGTTTAACGGAAAATCAAGGATTTTAAAAATAATTTTCCGTTCTTTTGTGTCCATGTGATTCCCAACTCAACTTGTGTATACACGGTAGCCTTGGAAAGGGGGGTTAGAGGGGATCAACAAGTGCCTAAAATTACAGTCAACCACTTTTAAAACATCCTCTAAGATTTCGCAGTCTACAATTAGTGGCGGGTTTGAATCCCCCACTCAAAGATTGCTGGATTCTGGATTCTTCTTCAACGAAGAGGCAGGGGGAATGAGACATTGGGAATTGGGCATAAATGAAGAGACAGGGAAGATGGAGAAGACTTGTCCCCCTTGTTCCCCTTGTCCTCCTACTCCCTGCCTCCTTGCTTCTTTTTTAAGCAATATTATCTACAAGCCGATCGCGAATTGTTTTAAGTTGGTCTTGAGTCTTAATTGGCTCTCGTGGTGCTGGCAGTTCTGTATTAGGCCAGTTAGGCAAACTATTACAGGGACATAACAATGCCGGCATCCCGACATTTCGCGCGGCTACTGGCATACTGCAACGACCACAAGGAACCATATCCCATGCTGGTGTCAACAATTCAGCAATGGTTTCTTGCGTACCCTCTAAATGACAATCACCTGATTCAGGCGCAATAATTTTCTGCCAGCACTCTTCAAATTCTTCACTATAGCGATCGCCATTTAGCACCGATTTGGGCAAAATGCTTGCCTTCCCGTTGCCCGTAATCACTTTCTTACCCAACTGAAACCAGTAGGCAAGGTATCCTCTAACTTCTTGTTTGGTTGCCATAAGACAATTTTAGATTTTAGATTTTGGATTAATTTGAATCAATAGTTAAGAATCTTGACTTCTGAATACTCCAGCATCCTTTCTGGCTGGCAATGGCGAACCAAGGACACTGAGATTGAGAACATGACCACCAGTTACTAAATAAACAGTTTCACTAAGGGCAGCTAGTTGGCGCACTAAAGAACCCAAGCGATCGCGGAACATCCTCCCAAGAGGATAAGCTGGTACTACACCCCAACCCACCTCTTCTGCTACAAACAGCACATCAGCAGCAACTAGCTCCACTGTCTCTAATAACTCTACAACGATATTTTCCCAGCTAGATTCGTCCTCTTCTAAAAGATTAGCAACCCAAGTTCCTAAAGAATCTACTAAAAGGCAGTTATAGGGTTTAGCATCGGCGAGGGTAGCAGATAGTTCTATAGGTACGGATAGAGTTACCCAATCTTGAGGACGGCGTTGTTGGTGTTCTAAAATGCGTTGATGCCATTCTTGGTCATCTGTGTTATCGGTCGCTGTTGCTACGTAAACAACTGCTTTCCCTGACTCCATAGCCAGAGTTTCCGCCCATTCACTTTTACCAGATCGTGCTGGCCCTGTTACTAAGATGATTTTACCCAAAGTTGTTTTCTGAGTATTTTAACAATAAGTAGCTAGTTGCAATTTATCACCACAGTTTTTACTTTATCAGCGAGATTTTTGGTTTCAAATAACTTTTAAGGGATAAAATTAGCACCAATATCATTAATGTCACAACTGGCAAAAGCCGAAAATCCCAACAACCCCATTCTTAATGATTCAACAAGAGGCAGGGGGCAGGGGGAAAAGGAGCAAGGGGAAATGATCCCTGCTCCCTGCTGTGGAGCTTCCCCCACAACAACCAAGTGTGGTTCTAGTTCTATTGGGTCGAATCCCCATTTGAATTATCCCCCCCTGCTCCCTGCCCCCCTGCCTCTTCTTCAACACTATTGGGGACAGCAAAATTTAGGATGTCTTTCTTTATGAACGCAGGCTTAAAACGCATAGAAGCAACTCTACACGATTTAGGGAATCGCGGCACTGCCCCTGCCGCCGAAGCAACTGATTCGACGACAAAACGGCCTTTTTCTTTTAGAATCAGTGTCGGAGCCAACGAATCCACAGAAAGTACACAAACTCCATCATCTCAGGAAGAACAAACAGTTGAATTGGGTGTAGATACTGAGAGTGATTATCCCCCTGAACAGAATTTCTTTCCTCACTATGACTCTGTGCAGACCTTTCAAACACAAGAGAATGGGGGCAAAACACCCAGCTTACCCAAGTTGAAAACTCCAAGTTTTAGTAACCATCGCCACGGAGCAAATCCAGCGTTGGCGATGAATCTATTACAAGAAATTCAGGAAACTGTTGCTGGTTGGCAAATAGAACTGCAAAATATTTTGAACCAAATTCAGGATATTTACTTAGAAGGGCCAATTGTCAATGGCTGGTTAGAATCCAATCCCAGCGAACCAGAACCGGGAGGAACCGCAACACTGCGCCATGCAGAAGTTGACCGCTTGATGAACTATGTAGAAGAAATTTGCGCTACTGGTGGGAAAGTATCTTATAAATCATCAATTACTGGCTACCGCCTCTGTGGTGTAGACGATGCTGGTAAAGTCTGGTCACGCCCATGTCCAGCAGATCAGGTTGCTAATGTTAGTATGGCGATCGCACGTTACCAAAAGTTACGTCAACTGTTGGGGCGTAAGCAATCTTTAGAAACCCGCCTGAGTCAACTGGCCCAAACACTTGTAGTTTTACACAGTCATATTCAACAAACATGAAGTTTTAAAGATTATTTCCGAAGAAACTCGGTTGGTGGGTCGGTAATTTTTGGTTTAGATTAACTCTCAGCAGGTATGTGTTGGATTTAAGATTTTTATCTAAAATCCCAAATCTCAAATCCAAAATAAAATCTATGCCAGATACCCAAATCTCTGCCATTATCTGTACCCACAATCGAGATACCTATTTAGGGGCTGCAATTGATAGTCTTTTAGCGCAGGATTTTGCTGCTGACTTTGAAATTGTGGTAGTTGATAATGGATCTAGCGATCGCACTCGTGAGGTTGTAGAACAAAGGGCCCACAATCCGCACCTGAAGTATGTATTTGAACCCACTATCGGTTTATCTGTCGCCCGCAACACAGGCGCAAAAGTAGGTAGTGGCAACATTCTGGCTTATCTGGATGACGATGCTGTTGCTAGCCCTGGGTGGCTACAAGTTTTATATTTTGCCTATTACAATAATTCTAAACTAGCGATCGCAGGTGGCAAAGTCACTCTCTTATGGCCCCCAGGAATCGAACAACCACGATGGCTATCTCCAGGGCTAGCTGCAAATCTGGGTGCATACGACTTGGGTGACAGTAACATCTACATCGAGCAACCTGGCTTAACACCCAGAGGCTTAAATTATTCCATCCGCCGTAGTTTCCTAGAAGAAATTGGCGGTTTTGATCCTCATCTCGGTCGAGTGGGGAAAAATCTATTATCAAATGAAGAACTGCAAATGACCGAATTTGCCCTACAGCGTGGTTGGCAAGTTGCTTATCTTCCTGAAGCGCTGGTTGCTCACAATGTTGCCCCAGAACGCCTACAACGCACTTGGTTTTTAAATCGAGGCTGGTGGCAGGGTATCAGTGAATGCTATCGAGAACAACTCGCTGGTAAAGCTGGAATCGCTCAATTGCAGCGAGGTAGCGAACGGTTTGTGCGTGGCTTGTATAAAGCATTGCAATATTTTTCTGATCCAGCAGAACGGTTTGACAAACTTGTATATGCTTACGGTCAGATTGGTTACTTAAATGCAGCTATTCAAGGTCTTTTATCCACATCAAATAAGAAATAACCAATAACATAATTTATACTGATATGTCATCTAAAATACCAGTTTCTGTATTAATTCCAGCAAAAAATGAACAAGCAAACTTACCAGCCTGCCTTGCTAGCCTCAGCAGAGCAGATGAAATATTTGTAGTAGATTCTCAAAGTACAGATAACAGCATTGAAATTGCGAAAAGCCACGGTGTCAATGTTGTGCAATTCAACTTCAATGGACGTTGGCCCAAAAAGAAAAATTGGTCTTTAGATAATCTACCTTTCCGTAACGAATGGGTGCTAATTGTAGATTGCGATGAGCGCATCACTCCCGAACTGTGGGAAGAAATTGACCAAGCAATTCAAAATCAGGAATATACAGGTTATTACCTCAATCGCCGTGTCTTTTTCTTAGGAAAATGGATTCGTTATGGTGGGAAATATCCCGATTGGAATCTTCGTTTATTTCAGCATAAAAAAGGTCGCTACGAAAACCTACATACAGAAGATATTCCTAATACTGGCGACAACGAAGTTCACGAACATGTAATTTTGCAGGGCAAAGTTGGGTATCTCAAAAATGATATGCTTCACGAGGACTTCCGCGATCTTTATCACTGGCTAGAACGGCACAATCGTTATTCCAACTGGGAAGCCAGCGTTTATTTTAATATTCTCACAGGTAAAGATGATAGCGGCACCATCGGCGCGAATCTATTTGGTGATGCAGTGCAACGTAAGCGCTTTTTGAAAAAAGTGTGGGTACACCTGCCATTTAAACCCATTTTACGGTTTGTTTTATTTTATATAATTCAACGCGGTTTTTTGGATGGCAAAGCTGGATATATTTATGCACGCTTGCTGAGTCAATATGAATATCAAATTGGCGTTAAACTTTACGAATTACGTAATTGTGGTGGTCATTTAAATACTGCAACTACCCCAAAGGCAGAAGCAGGGGAGCAGGAGAGCAGAGGAGCAGAGGTAAAGCTATTGACTATTGACTCATAACTAATGACAAATGACAAATGACAAATGACAAATGACCAACCTTTTGTAGATTTACGCAAATATGACCAATCTTGGTTTGATCGGGGACGGCCAAGTTGGTATGTATTATTGTGGTGGCTTGTACAAGCGATCGCATTTCCCCTTACTCCTCAACCGTTAAATATTCTGCGTTGTGCTTTGCTACGACTATTTGGCGCTCGTATCGGCAAAGGTGTATTAATTCGACCCACCGCCCGCTTCACCTATCCTTGGAAAGTTACCATTGGCAACTACAGTTGGATTGGAGATAACGTAGTTTTTTACAGCCTCGATCAGATCCACATCGGTGAACACTGCGTAGTTTCCCAAAAAAGTTACCTGTGTACTGGTAGTCACGATCTCCAAGATCCTGCTTTTGGGTTAAAAACAGCGAGTATCACTATTAACAATGGTGCATGGGTAGCAGCAGATTGTTTCGTTGGGCCGGGAGTGCAAATCGGCGCTAATGCTGTGATTGGCGCTCGTAGTACTGTTTTGACGAATATGCCTTCTGGACAGGTTTGTTGGGGAAGCCCCTGTCGTCCTAAGACAAGTCGCATAAAACTGGATACCCCTACAACCCCGTGATTTTATAGATAAAGATAGTAAAGTAGCCCAGCTAGCTGGGCTACCTTAAATTTTCTACATATTTTATTTATAACGGTTCTCAATTGCATAAAATATAGACCAATAAGGTTCAGTTAAGGCTAAAACTCTAAAGTCGATTGTTTATAACCTAGATGCAAAGCGGTAAGCCAGTCCGGTGGACGGGTTCCCCGGCATACCGTAGGGCTTACCGCAGGCTACCGCCATCGCGCAGCGTCTCGCAGAGAAGGAGACAAAAGATGCAAAAAAAAAGAAGAAATACTTAGCTGAACTGTATTGACCTATAAGCTCTGCTTTATATAGGCATTTTCTGGAGTAGGCATTTTCTGGAGATAGTTTACTTTTAATTAAATCTTTTTGCTTTCTAGTCCAAAATTCGTGCATATCTAAAAAATTTGGCAGAAGATATGATGCACCAAATCAGCCAGGAGATAGCCTAATTAGCAAAATTTTTTCTCATTCCCACAAGTGAGAGTCACCCAAATGTGTAAAAGTATAAACTGTTATTGCGATCGCCTTTGGCGTTCTTGCAAAGTACCTAATAAAATGGAGGGTTCATTTAGCATCTTGTTAGAGAATTAATCGCAATAACAATATATCATCTTGGTCAATTTGCTTGCATTGGAATGCTCCGGAAGAATTAGGTGATGAAGTCCCCTTTGCCAACCATGTTCGTCAACTTGCCAAAGATTTTAAATATCAACAAATGCGATAAATTTAAAACAAATTTAATAGGAGGCAAGCATGAATTTTAACAAAGATGAAAGGAATGTCATTTTAATAGTTGATGATGCCCCTATTAATTTAGAGATATTATTCAAGCTTTTGGAGTATTACGGCTTGAAGGTTTTAGTATCTGAAGATGGAATGAATGCCATTGAAATTGCAGAGAATGCCTTACCTGACCTAATCTTATTGGATGTATTAATGCCAGGAATTGACGGCTTTGAAACTTGTAGACTTTTGAAAACAAATCCAGCTACTCAAGATATTCCAGTAATATTTCTAACTGCCATAACCGATAAGATAGATCAAGTCAAAGGTTTGAATCTTGGGGCAGTAGATTACATAACTAAACCTCTAGAACATAAAGAGGTTTTAGCTAGGGTAAATATCCATTTACGTTTACGAAACCTCACAAAAAAACTCACAGAGCAAAATAAACGTTTAGAAATAGAAATCTTTGAGCGCCAGCGAGTAGAAGAAGAACTGCGATGTCATTCAGCTGCATTAGATGAGTGGAACAATCGCTACCAAGCACTAATTCAAGCGAGTGGTCAAATTCTCTACGACTGGTACTTGGATACCAACGATATTAAATATGGTGGCAATGTAGAGCAAATATTAGGTTACTCTATGCCTGAGATGTTAGGAGGTTTGAAGCGTTGGTTAGAGTTAGTTCATCCTGATGATAGAAAATTCTTCAATGAAGAGATTAACCGCGTTTTATCCGCAAAAGAGCGATTCCACCTTGAGTTTCGCGTCGCTCGCAAAGATGGCACTTATATCACAGTTGAAAATAACGGGTATATCTTTTTAGACTCTACAGGCAAAGTTGCTCGGATGGCGGGCTTTGTAATTGATATTACCGAACAGCAAGCTGTGCTACATGAACGCAAAAATGCAGAACAAAAAATTCGTGAGCAAGCAGCTTGGCTCGATATCACCACAGACGCAATTATCGTTCAAGATTTGGTTAACAAAATTCAATTTTGGAATAAAGGGGCTGAACATCTGTACGGTTGGATGGCAGAAGAAGCATTGAGCAAGAATGCCAATCAGTTTTTGTATCAAAAGCAAAGTTTTGGCCAACTCAAAAACATCCAGAAAACTTTAGTTGAACATGGTTCGTGGCAAGGTGAGTTATATCAAGTTACCAAACAAGGCCAAGAGATTATCGTTGCTAGCCGATGGACACTGGTAAATGATAATGAGGGACAAGCTAAATCCGTCCTAATTGTCAACTCCGACATTACAGAGAAAAAACAACTTGAAGCGCAGTTTCTCCGCGCCCAGCGAATGGAGAGCCTTGGCACTCTAGCAAGTGGTATCGCCCACGATCTTAACAATGCACTAACACCTATGTTGATGGCAGTGCAACTTTTAGAGGCACAGCTTCCAGATGAAAAAAGTCAGCAATGGCTAACAATTATGAAAACAAATGTTAAACGCACCGCAGATTTAGTTAAACAAGTGTTATGGTTTTCACGCGGCTCTGTAAGTAACTTTAAAACCTTACAGGTACGGTATTTGATTTCAGAAATTGAAAATATTATTAAGCAAACATTTTCCAGAGCTATTGAAATCCGTATTGATGTTTCTGAGCAAAACTTATGGAATATCTTTGGTGATGCTACTCAGTTACACCAAGTGCTAATGAACCTATGTATAAATGCTCATGATGCCATGCCTAATGGCGGTATCCTAAAGATTTCTGCGAAGAATTTCTGGGTTGATAGTCACTACGCCAAAATGAATATTGATGCTAAGGTAGGTTCTTATGTAATGATTAGCGTCTGTGATACAGGCATAGGAATTAAGAGAGAAATAGTAGATAGAATTTTTGAGCCATTTTTCACAACCAAAGAAGTCGGAAAAGGCACAGGGCTTGGTCTTTCAACAGTGCTTGGGATTATAAAAAGCCATTTCGGTTTTGTGAATGTAGTGACTGACGTGGGCAAAGGCACAGAGTTTCAAGTTTGCTTACCCGTCACGCAAACAATGGAGACAGATAGTAAATTAGCTGGAGATGAATTACCACCGGGGCATGGAGAATTGATTCTCGTTGTTGACGATGAAGATTCAATTCGAGAGGTTACTCAAACCTGGTTAGAAAAAAATTCCTATAAAGTTATAGTAGCTAGTGATGGTATTGATGCAATCGCACTATATACAGAATATCAACAAGAAATTAGTGTAGTCTTGATTGATATGATGATGCCAAACATGGATGGGCCAACAACCATCAATGTATTGAAAAAAATTAATCCAGAGATCAAAATTATTGGTGTTAGTGGATTAGCTTCCAATCATGAAATGATTAAAATCCTTGGTAATAGTGTCAAAACCCTTTTGTCCAAGCCCTACACCTCAAGCGACTTGTTAAGAAATTTACAGATGGTGATTAATACAAAGTAGAGTTTGTCATTTGTCATTTGTCATTTGTCATTTGTCATTCGTCATTGGTTATTTCTACCTCATCTCCCATTCCCCATTCCCCAGTGCCCATGAGTGGTAATATATTCTCATGGCTGCTCTAATCCTTGCTATTGATGAACAAACTATTGGATGAAACGCTGTCAATCAAAACTGCTGAACGCATAAACAGCAGAGCTAGCACTCCGTTTGATAATGCCTACAAAGCAGCATTATCTACTGAGGGAGCAAGGTATGTCCAAGGATTTTTAACTTTTGTGGGAAAGCCATACAGGCCGATTGAACACAGTTGGATTGAACTAGGCGATGCTTCTGAGGTACGCATTATCGATCCCACATTACCGCACCTGAACAAAAATCCCCAAGAACTCTGGTATTTTGCGGCACAAAGGCTAACGGTTAAAAAATTGAAAGCCATCATTGAAGAATCGAAAGAAGATTATCCAGAAGATGAACCATTACCAATCTATGGCGATCCACCTTATGAATATTATGGTGATGTGATGTTGGGTGGTCAGGACTATTTGGCAGCATATCAAGCCGCAGAAGCTAAGTGCAAAGAAATCAACAAACTCAACCCAGAGAGAAACTAAATAATTCGTAATTCGTAATTACGAATTATTTAATAGGATTTACCATCGCTGCCAAAGTATTCCCTATAGCCACAAATTTTGTCTCCACGCACATCAAAAGAAACCGCTACCCGATTTTTGTAAAGCTGTCCAAACAAAAGTCCCTCATCTCGAAACTCAAAAACAGCCGTTGTTTCATTGCTAGTAACACGGTCTAAACCAGTCAGGTTCAAACCAGGGTTGAAGGCTTCAAAAACGTACTCGAAAAATTCTCTAGCTCGCTGTTTACCGACATTCAAACCGTGGAATTTACCCATTGGAAACCAAAGGGTAAAATCTTCTGTGAGCATATCTAACAATGCTTCCCACTCTCCAGTTGCCATACCATACGTAAGATGCTCAAATGCCTTTCGAGCAACTTTTAAAGTATTTTCTGAGTCTTGTGTCATTCTCACCCACCCTAACTAGATATAGACTAATGTTGTGTGACTTAAAACCTCACAACTACTTTGCCACAATTCTGACCACGCAAGAGATATTCTACAGCTTCGGGTATTGATTCTATGCCTTGAAACTGTGTTGGTTCATGTATAACAGGTAAAAGATGCGATCGCCTGCCTTTGCTATATATTCATAAAATCTCATATTCACTCGATAATAATGTTAATCTTCCCCACCCAGACACAGGTATTAAAATGAACAATAACATCTCTACAGGGCGCAAACATGTAGAAACTGAAGAATCACTCAACTCAGTTCTTAACTTTCCACAAGTGCCTTTTAATGTAGAAAACTTTTTTATTGGTAAACATGGTACTGCACAGGTTCTATCCGTCAACGAAAGTACAGGTGAATCTACACAGCGAGTCGTCCTGAAAAAGGGTTGGAGCGCACCGATTGGTCATTTTACTACTGATGTGGAAATTTTTGTGTTAACCGGCACACTTTGCCAAGGTGGGTTTAGACTACGCAATCTCAGTTACTCTTTCATCCCCGATGGCATACCTACTGGCCCTTGGAAAACGGAAGAAGACACCATCATCTTGTGGATGCCAAATGCTACCCCCACTTATATCACAGAAGACTACGCAAGCCTTGAGCAAATCCCGGAAACTTCTGTATATCATGTGAATATGCAGACCCATGAACGGATGACTGAGTATGTTCCTTTGCAAGAACTCCACGCGATGAAATGGGAAAGCACAACCTTTTTACCTCCTGGTTCAGCACGTAAAAGCCTGTATACCAATAAAAAAACCGGACGCGCCACGTGGATTTTAGGCTTAGTACCGATGTGGACTGAAGGCAATTTTTATGCTGGTCATCCTACTACTGAGGAGGCTTATGTCATCAGTGGAGATGTGCTTGGACATTGGTCTATGAGCGATGATCCTTTTAATAGACGCTATACGGCAATGTGCAAAGATGGCTATTACTGGCGACCAGCACACATTCCACACGGCCCGTTCTGGACAGAAAGCGGAGCATTACTTTTGTTTCGCAC
This sequence comes from Nostoc sp. FACHB-133, assembly GCF_014698055.1. Classification (NCBI taxonomy): domain Bacteria; kingdom Bacillati; phylum Cyanobacteriota; class Cyanophyceae; order Nostocales; family Nostocaceae; genus Nostoc; species Nostoc sp. FACHB-133. Next base: position 37,425 of record NZ_JACJSH010000005.1, on the reverse strand, counting down.
GAATGACCGCCTAGACTGTTATTGGATACTGCATAACCCAGATATTACTCAACAAGATCAGGCACGTCTCCAGGCTGCACTCGATCGCAACAAATCCCACTCCTGAAAATACAATCAGCAAGCAGGGTAAGTAATTAGGCGATCGCGATATACTTATCCCACAAGTGAAAATAACCTTTAGACAATAAAGGATCTGCTAGAAGTTACATCAGAATTGGGGACAAGTTCATGTATAGTCGGTATACCTTGACATAAGCGATATCCACAGGTATTCAACAATGACAGATGCGTTAGGGTGGCGCAAAAAATTTGGCGTGCTTGCGCCCAGCACAAACACGATCGTCGAACCAGATTTTCATGCAATGGCGGTACGAGGTGTTACATCCCACATGTCCCGGATTCATATTCGCGACCAGGACTTGAGTAGTGACGAAAAGATGGTGCGTATTCTAGAGCAGATCGACAACGAAATTTTCTTCGCGGTTGATCGTGTGATGACAGCTGGTATCGACTACTTGATCATGGCAATGAGTGCCGAGACTTTTTGGGAAGGACTTAAGGGGAACAGAGCGTTTGTGAAACGGCTTGAGGATTATACTGGTCTTGGAGTGGCTGCGGGTGGCTCGGCGTGTCAGGCGGCTCTCGAAGCGTTCAAAGTAAACAAGATCGCCGTCATCACCCCTTATCAGGCTGTAGCTGACGACAGATTATGCGGCTTCTTCAGTGATATTGAGGTAGAGGTCGTCCGGTTGAAAGGACTACGTTGTCCTACTGCAATAGCGATCGCTGAAGTCTCCGAAAATGATCTTCGCAACTATCTTCAAGAACTTGATGGTGATGACGTAGATGCGATCGTGCAGATGGGTACCAATTTGAGTATTCTCCAGCTTGCCGACGAAGCGGAGCGGTGGCTCGGAAAGCCGGTTATTGCCATTAATGCGGCAATTTGGTGGTATGCCTTACGACATAACAACATCCAAGATCGAGTGTACGGGTATGGGAGACTCTTGAGAGAATTTTGAAAATGGCGAATTATCCTTCCTAAGCAGTTTGAAGATCATAATTAAGCTTATAAAGCTTTATCCCACTCTAACTGATGAGCTAAACCATATTTGATAAAATCTTCTTCTTTAGCTTTATCGCTTTTACCAAAAACACCTAAACTGTAAGGATTATCTTGCATCCGTTGTGTGACTTGCTCTTTCTCAAATCGGATCACTTCATCTCTAGGCTTATCCGGTTTAAAAAAGTCTACAACCAAAACAGTTCTATCATAATTAGTGTAATTATGTGGACAGTGGGGATAGCTATGATCTAAAACCAGGAATTTTCCTTCATGCCAATAAAGTTGCTCGTGGCATATTTTCATAGCCACATCTCCCTCTGGAACTATTAATCCCAAATACCCACGATTTGTATGAGGGTTATAGTTTACATGCAGCTTAATATCTAATCCCGGATGGAATGTACCATAATAGACGTTTCTGATGATATCATCATCAATAAAATTCACATTTTTTATCAAATTAGCTAAATTTGGAAAATACTTCTCTCTTAATAAAAGTGCTTTTTTTGAAGCCTCATCTGGCCCATAATCAGGATATTGTATTTGATAAGTTTGAATATATTGTTCAATAAAAAGACCTTGAAATAAAATACCAAAAGCGCTGTATTTTGCATTACCCTTGGTTTTAATCGTTTTACTTTTAGGCCCCAGAATATCGTAAGTTAACTTTAGCTCTTCATCAGATGCCTGGTTAATAAAGCGTTTAAATTCTTCTCTAATCACTTGCCAGTTATCTTCAAAGATTTTGAGAAAAGTAAATTGATTTGGGTCTATATTATATTCATTAAAGCTTTCCATTGTTTTTTCTCCTGAAGATGATTTCATAAAAAACCGTTATATATAATGATAGGATTTGGTCTTCGTCCAGATTCAATGTTGGAATTCCTGACTAAACTCATTTTAGTGTGAGGTCTACTGTGTCTGAAACTCCCCTATTAGATCAAATTATCAAAAATGTGCGAGTAGTTCGTCCTCATCAGGATGCAATCGAACTACTTGATTTAGGCATTAAGGATGGAAAATTTGCTCAGATTGCCTCTAATATTAGCGCAGACACAGGCAAACAGGTATTTGATGGCAAAAACCTGCTAGGCTTTCCTGGAGTCGTGGATGCCCACATGCACGTCGGTATCTATCAACCCCTTGATAAAGATGCTCTGACCGAAAGCAAAGCAGCCGCAATGGGAGGCGTAACTACCAGCTTAAATTACATCCGTACAGGGCAGTATTATCTCAACAAAGGCGGCTCCTACCGCGATTTTTTTCCAGAGGTATTGGCTTTATCCGCAGGTAATTTTTTTGTAGATTACGCCTATCACATCGCACCTATAGCTAGCCAGCATATCGACGAAATACCTTTACTGTTTGAGGAATACGGTATATCTTCGTTTAAAATCTTCATGTTTTATGGCGGATATGGGTTGCATGGTTTGTCAGACCAGCAAAACCTCTTTTTGATGATTAACAAAGAAGAAAGATACGACTTCGCACATTTTGAATTTATTATGCGCGGTCTAACTCGCTTGATGGAAAAACATCCAGAAGCGCGAGATACTATCAGCTTGAGTTTGCACTGTGAAGTTGCAGAAATTCTCAATGCCTATACCAAAATAGTTGAAAACGATTCTAGTCTGAGCGGATTACACGCTTATAGTGCAGCGCGTCCGCCTCATTCAGAAGGTTTAGCAATTTGTATTGCTTCTTATTTAGCAAACGAGACTAACTGTGCAAATATCAATTTGTTGCACCTAAGTTCGCGTAAAGCAATGGAAGCAGCTTTGACTATGCAAACTGCTTTCCCCCATATCAATTTTCGGCGAGAAGTTACTGTTGGACATTTGCTATTAGATGTCGATACTCCTAATGGTATTTGGGCAAAAGTTAACCCTCCTATCCGTCCTCGCGCTGATGTGGAATACTTGTGGCAAGCAGTATTAAACAATCAAGTAGATTGGATAGTTAGCGACCATGCTTGCTGTTCTGCTGAACAGAAAAGAAGTGCTAAAGATCCGAATAATATTTGGTTGGCAAAGTCTGGTTTTGGTGGTACAGAATATTTACTTTCTGGTGTATTTAGTGAAGGTAGCAAGCGGGGAATGTCTTACAACCAGATGGCTAAGTTGCTATCTTGGAACCCATCGCGGCGGTTTGGGTTGTTAGAAAAAGGCGATATTGCTATTGGTTATGATGCTGATTTGGTGCTGGTAGACCCCAATGAAAGCTTTGTGGTACGTGCTGCTGAGTCGGAGTCACAACAAGGTTATACGCCTTTTGAAGGTGTAGAGTTAATTGGAAGGGTAAAGAGTACTTTTTTACGTGGAAATCTTATTTATAACAATGGAGAGGTTCTAGGTTCACCTATTGGGCGCTATTTGAAAAGACCTTCTATAGTGTCCATATAGAAACCTTGCTGTTTACAAACTATATGTTTATTAGTGTGGATATGATAATACTGTTGAAACTTGTAATAGATTTCTATCAACGCGGATAAAGAATAAGCAACCATCATCTGTTCTGTGCCAAGGAGAGGTAGTAAAGCTGGGGATATAGCCAAAGTAATCCTTTAGAAATCGGTAGTCTCCAATATCACAGTATCCAGCTAGGCAATACCCTTCCTCGTTATAACATTGAATCATTGGGGACTTGCCATCATAATGTGGCAAGATAGCAAGCAGCCAGACTCCACCCCCGTTACTATCCTTCCTTAGCCACTTCTTATTTGCTTGTACAAATTGAACTGTTTCTGTATTGCCCCATGGTAGCAATTTGCTATCCAATGCTGGGATGAAGTCACGCAGTCTAGCATCTGGATGATCGTTTAGCGCATATTTATACTTGAGAGAGCCGTTTTCCATCCAGAGGATTTCCGCTTCCTCATCACCTAGCACTTTCCAACGGCCTACTCTCACTCCTGCGGGAATAAAGGAGTAGCCATGCTTGCTTAACTGCCACTCTCCTATCTGGATTGCACCTCTAAGCACGAAAATCTCCAAATCAGAAGTAAAGAAGCCAGACGGTGCTTTAAATTGCCGTGGAATTACAACTCTTGACGTTGATGCACCACTGTCATGCCAAGTAATTAATCGACGGTTTCCAGCGACTACATCCTCTGGCATTCCGCTGACGCGCCATGCGTGTTCTTCTGATACAGTATTCGTATCAAAATACTGGTACTGGCGGGGTACATACTCTTTCGAGATTGCTGTACGCCTTCCTGATAAATTCATGCGCCCTCTGCCGTCTCCACCCCAATCCTCTTTTACAGAGGCTACGTGCAAAAAATCATCAGTTTGGTTTTCTTCTGCGGAATTAAAATTTATATTCTCTTCACCCACGACTTTACATTTTCCTGAGATATTCAATTTTTAGATGGCGTTGACTGGATTTTTATCTAAAAATTTAATTGCTAATTCAGCAAATTACCTTTTTTGTGACATTGTTTGCAGCCATTCAATCAGTGGTCTTAAAGTTCCTGGCAATGCTGCTTCACTGACAGTCACTGTATGCTGCTTACCGTTATCTTCCACTGTTAACTTATACTGAAAGCGATCGCTCTGGGGATTTGGCGAGGTAATTAGTTCAGGTAGCCTAAATAAATCTGCAACTTCCACCAGTCTGGGAAGTGTCGCAGCTTTATCTGGCGAGAGAGTGTCTGTATCAACGGTTGTCTTCTTGCTGATTCCAGCAAAGCCACCTGTGCGTTCAAAGGATATCCGCATTTTTTGCTCTCCGTTGTGTTATTTAGTTGGGATAAATACTTAAAATGGGAGACGATAGTTCTCACACCCTACTTTAGCAACAATACACAACAGATTTATCAGTCCTGAGTGTTGAGTGAGGGAGTGGAAGGTATTGACTATTTATTCCTGACTCCTCACTCAACACTCATAACTCCTAGATAACTCCTACCTTTTGCCAAGCGTTCTGTACAGCTTTTTGCTCATCACTACCATTACCGTAGAGTTCGCCAGCAATTTGAATTGTGACGTTGGCAGCTTTTTTAAAATCTGCTTTGGCTTTCAAGCGATCGCGTAAAGCTAGATACCAGATTTTGCCTGCTTTTTCCCAAGCATAGCCACCAATTTCAACAGCTGCTAAATAAAACGCATGGTTAGGGATTCCTGAGTTGATATGCACGCCACCGTTATCATCAGTACCAGTATATTTATCTTTTACATGGGCTGGTTGAGGATCTTTACCCAATACTGGATCGTCATAAGCTGTTCCCGGTGCTTTCATCGATCGCAGGGCAACGCCTTTAACAGTTGGTACTAAAAGACCTTCGCCAATGAGCCAATCTGCCTCTTGTGCTGTCTGATTTTTGATCTTTTGTTTCACCAGGGAACCGAAGACATCAGAAAACGATTCATTGAGTGCCCCTGGTTCGCCATAGTACTGTAAACCTGCTTCATACTGGGTTATACCATGAGTTAGCTCATGCCCAATTACATCAATTGACTTGGTGAAGCGTTGAAACAGTTCTCCGTCGCCATCGCCATAAACCATCTGGTCGCCGTTCCAAAAGGCATTGTCATATTTAACGCCGTAATGCACGGTGGAGTCTAAACGTAGACCTTTATCGTCAATGGAATTGCGATCGAATATCTCATAAAACAGGTCATAAGTAGCACCAGCACCATCATAGGCTTCATTCACTGCTACATCACTGCTGGGAGGATCGCCTTCACCGCGCACTAATGTACCAGGAAGTTGCTGACCATATTTTGCATCGTAGATGGTACGGCGCTTTTCACCCGGAGAAGGTGCAAATGAGACAGTACCTATGACATCTCTCCGTCCGCGAAATTGTGCCGAAACATTTAATGTACGAAAAGCCCAATTACGCTGTTGAGGATTGCCATTTACAACGACATGTTCCAGTATATGGGGCGGGATAATACAACAAATCGGGCATCTAGACACAAGTGGATGCTCATACTTAAACCCGGCTGATTTCTTTTTATTTCGAGCCATCCAAGATATTCTCCTTTTAAAACTAAGTGATGGCAAACAGTGGCTTTAACCCCACTGGAGAAAGGAGCAGAAAAACGAATCCAAATTGCGTGTCCCTGGTTTCTTTTCTGAAGAAAATTTTCTACTCTGTATTTTCGGATAGGTCTGTAGAGGATTGATAGTACCCTCATGGGTACTTCTGATGTGGAAATATTGCATCAAAACACAAGGACAGCTTAGATACCGTAAGTCTCAGCCAAAATCTTTGCGTGAGTTAGCAAGACCTCCTTTACAGACCTAAAGCGTCTATATATTAGTTCTAATCAAGGGAAATAATGTTATTTATTACTGTTTTGTTACCATAAGTCTGCTAATCCTATAAATATCGATTAGGGACAGGTAAATTCCAAATCCAGTATCCAAAACCCAAAATTTTCATAGCCCGCCACCTAACACCGCCAGACCATAATATTTCCAAGGTACTGCAACTGTTTTAAATCCAGCTTTGCTCAACATCTGTAAATGAGCATCTAAGCTAGCTAGCTGGTCTTGACTAGAGTAGCCTTGAGTGCTGCTCGCACCAAGCTTTGCACGAATCTCTGTTAAATTAGTTCCCTGTTCAACTGACCATTCTTCTCGTGCAGCCTGATAAACTTCTGCTAAGGCTGATGATTCCGGTAAAATTGGGTCTCCATTCCAAAAACAGCCATCTTGAGTGAGGCTAGCAGCAATTCGGCTAAATAACTTTAATTTCATCTCATCCTGGAGATGATGGATTGCCAAGGATGAGACACAGGCATCAAATTCGCTACCAATATCTAATTTTTCTGGATTATTTGCCCAATCACCAAAGTCTGCTTGTGTACCAACCCAACGTTTTTGATATCCAGATGCTGTGATTTTATCTTGGGCAAATTGTAACATTCGAGGTGAGTAATCTAGAGCAATTACTTGGGCATTTGGAAAGCGTTTGAGTATTTTGAGACTAAGTTCGCCTGTACCACAACCTAATTCTAATATCCGCAGACTTGTGGAAGGTAGACAACGGCTAATTACCTCCAACATCTCATCGTATCTGGGTATCAGTTGGCGAATACCAATGTCAAAATCAGCAGTGCTGGCGAATACCTCTCCGGGAAATAACTGTTGCATAGGGATTAAAACGAATATACACACTCATTAATATTAATCATCCATCATTACTGAGGTATATACTACATCGGTAGAATTAACTTTTTAGTATAAAAAATATTGACTTTATATACTTTTGGTAGAATACACATATCACTTTTTATGTTATTAAACAGAAAGTCATCTCTTAATTTAAGCTGAAATCCTATAATTTTGAACGAAAAAGCCAATTTAACTCTTTTTTAAGATTTGTAAATATAAAATGACTCATGTATTGAGTTAGACTGATATGTGTAATTAGTAACTCTGATTAATTAAAATTTTGGGTTTTCAAAAGTTACTGACGTTGGTATATTAAATACTGAACAGAAAGTTAACTAAAATAAACTAGAAGTCCACTGGCACTCTGAGTAAAGCAGAGCGTAGCAAGTTTAGCGATAAAAGGTTCGAGACTAATGCTAAAAAACAGCGAACTGAAGGTTAATCAGGGCTGTAATCTTAAATGGAAGCCTGGAGATAAACTATTTATACAGTTTTCTCTCTTAGAAATTTTGCGAATTAAAACAGTTGTCAAACCTCTATATCTATAGATAGATATAGCAGAGTTAATAGTAAAGTTAATCTAAATTTAAGCTTAACTTGCTGAATTCAGGTCAACAATCCCAAAAGAGCGCAAGCGTTATGACGATAAATTTTTAATGGGACTAGTTGATTAGTCTTGGGGCAACCTTAAATTAGAGGTTAGCTTACAGAATTTAGATCAATAACGGTGCTATTTAGTGGCATCGCTCGGTAATAATAATAAGCTTTTCTAGTAAAAGCTGGCTTTAGAATGCCTAAAAGTTTTGGCATTCATGAGCGTAATTTGTTATTGCCATACATCAGGGTAAACCTCAAATATTGTCTGAATTTTCACAAATTTTTCAGTTCTATCAAGGTCAATAATAATGAGTAATGTTCAAGCATCGTTTGAAGCAACAGAAGCTGAATTTCGCGTGGAAGGTTACGAAAAAATTGAGTTTAGTCTTGTCTATGTCAATGGTGCATTTGATATCAGTAACAGAGAAATTGCAGACAGCTATGAGAAGTTTGGCCGTTGTCTGACTGTAATTGATGCCAATGTCAACAGATTATATGGCAAGCAAATCAAGTCATATTTTAGACACTATGGTATTGATCTGACCGTAGTTCCCATTGTGATTACTGAGCCTACAAAAACCCTTGCAACCTTTGAGAAAATTGTTGATGCTTTTTCTGACTTTGGTTTAATCCGCAAGGAACCAGTGTTAGTAGTGGGTGGTGGATTAACCACTGATGTAGCTGGGTTTGCGTGCGCTGCTTACCGTCGTAAGAGTAACTATATTCGGGTTCCGACAACGCTGATTGGTTTGATTGATGCAGGTGTGGCGATTAAGGTTGCAGTCAACCACCGCAAGTTAAAAAATCGCTTGGGTGCATATCATGCTCCTTTGAAAGTTATCCTCGATTTCTCCTTCTTGCAAACATTACCAACGGCTCAAGTTCGTAATGGGATGGCAGAGTTGGTCAAAATTGCTGTTGTGGCGAACTCTGAAGTCTTTGAATTGTTGTATGAGTATGGCGAAGAGTTGCTTTCCACTCACTTTGGATATGTGAATGGCACAAAGGAACTGAAAGCGATCGCACATAAACTCAATTACGAGGCAATAAAAACTATGCTGGAGTTGGAGACTCCAAACTTGCATGAGTTAGACCTCGATCGCGTCATTGCCTATGGTCACACTTGGAGTCCGACTCTAGAATTAGCTCCGATGATACCGTTGTTTCACGGTCATGCCGTCAATATAGATATGGCTTTGTCTGCAACCATTGCGGCAAGACGTGGCTACATTACATCAGGAGAACGCGATCGCATTTTGAGCTTGATGAGTCGTATAGGTTTATCAATCGATCATCCTCTACTAGATGGCGATTTGCTCTGGTATGCTACCCAATCTATTAGCTTGACGCGAGACGGGAAACAACGCGCAGCTATGCCTAAACCCATTGGTGAGTGCTTCTTTGTCAACGATTTCACCCGTGAAGAACTAGATGCAGCTTTAGCTGAACATAAACGTCTGTGTGCTACATACCCTCGTGGCGGAGATGGCATTGACGCTTACATAGAAACTCAAGAAGAATCCAAACTATTGGGAGTGTGAAAACATGACCAGTATTTTAGGACGAGATACCGCAAAACCGATAACGCCACATAGCATTCTGGTAGCACAGCTACAAAAAACCCTCAGAATGGCAGAGGAAAGTAATATTCCTTCAGAGATACTGACCTCTCTGCGCCAAGGGTTGCAATTAGCAGCAGGTTTAGATCCCTATCTGGATGATTGCACTACCCCTGAATCGACCGCATTGACAGCACTAGCGCAGAAGACAAGCATTGAAGACTGGAGTAAACGCTTCAGTGATGGTGAAACAGTGCGTCAATTAGAGCAAGAAATGCTCTCAGGACATCTTGAAGGACAAACACTAAAGATGTTTGTGCATATCACCAAGGCTAAAAGCATCCTAGAAGTGGGAATGTTCACAGGATATTCAGCTTTGGCAATGGCAGAGGCGTTACCAGATGATGGGCGACTGATTGCTTGTGAAGTAGACTCTTACGTGGCCGAGTTTGCTCAAACTTGCTTTCAAGAGTCTCCCCATGGCAGCAAGATTTTTGTAGAAGTAGCACCTGCACTAGAGACCCTGCACAAGCTGGCGGCTAAAAAAGAATCCTTTGATCTGATCTTCATTGATGCGGATAAAAAGGAGTATATAGAATACTTCCAAATTATCTTGGATAGCCATTTACTAGCTCCCGACGGATTAATCTGTGTAGATAATACTTTGTTGCAAGGACAAGTTTACCTGCCATCAGAACAGCGTACAGCCAATGGCGAAGCGATCGCTCAATTCAACCGCATTGTCGCCGCAGACCCTCGTGTAGAGCAAGTTCTGTTACCCATACGAGATGGCATAACCCTGATTAGACGCTTGGTATAACAGACGCTTCTCAATTCAAGGCATCACAAAAAGGCAATTGTTATAGCAGTTCTCCTTTGGATGCAATATCCGCTAGGGACGCACAGATGTGCGTCCCTACAAAAGAACCGCATTCTACTGTCAATGAAATAATTTATGGCACAATCAATCTCTTTATCTCTTCCTCAATCCACAACGCCATCAAAGGGTGTGAGGATAAAAATAGTGGCTCTATTCAAGACTATTGGGACTCTAACATTACTGCTGATAGCCTTGCCGCTTAATGCTTTGATAGTCTTGATATCTCTGATGTGTAGGCCGTTTACAAAAAAACCTGCCGTAGCCGCCCATCCCCAGAATATTTTGGTTAGTGGCGGCAAGATGACCAAAGCATTACAACTTGCCCGTTCCTTCCATGCAGCCGGACATAGAGTTATTCTGATTGAAGGTCATAAATACTGGTTATCAGGGCATAGATTCTCAAATGCTGTGAGTCATTTTTATACAGTTCCTGCACCACAAGACGACCCAGAAGGCTATACTCAGGCGCTATTGGCAATTGTCAAACGAGAGAAGATTGACGTTTATGTACCCGTATGCAGCCCTGTAGCTAGTTATTACGACTCTTTGGCAAAGTCTGCACTCTCAGAATATTGTGAGGTTTTCCACTTCGATGCTGATATAACCAAGATGCTGGATGATAAATTTGCTTTTACCGATCAGGCGCGATCGCTTGGTTTATCAGTCCCCAAATCTTTTAAAATTACCGATCCTGAACAAGTTATCAACTTCGATTTTAGTAAAGAAACGCGCAAATATATTCTTAAGAGTATTTCTTACGACTCCGTTCGCCGCTTAAATTTAACCAAACTTCCTTGTGATACCCCAGAAGAGACAGCAGCGTTTGTCAAGAGTTTACCCATCAGCCCAGAAAAACCTTGGATTATGCAAGAATTTATTCCTGGGAAAGAATTATGCACCCATAGCACAGTCCGAGACGGTGAATTAAGGTTGCATTGCTGCTCAAATTCTTCAGCATTTCAGATTAACTATGAAAATGTCGAAAATCCCCAAATTCAAGAATGGGTACAACATTTTGTCAAAAGTTTGCGGCTGACTGGACAAATATCTCTTGACTTTATCCAAGCTGAAGATGGTACAGCTTATGCCATTGAATGTAATCCTCGCACCCATTCGGCGATCACAATGTTCTACAATCACCCAGGTGTTGCAGAAGCCTATCTTGGTAAAACTCCTCTAGCTGCACCTTTGGAACCTCTTGCAGATAGCAAGCCCACTTACTGGATATATCACGAAATCTGGCGATTGACTGGGATTCGCTCTGGGCAACAATTGCAAACTTGGTTTGGGAGATTAGTCAGAGGTACAGATGCCATTTATCGCCTGGATGATCCGATACCATTTTTAACTTTGCACCATTGGCAGATTACTTTACTTTTGCTACAAAATTTGCAACGACTCAAAGGTTGGGTAAAAATCGATTTTAATATCGGTAAACTCGTGGAATTAGGGGGCGACTGAGTGATTCGTAAGAAGCAAAAATGGCATTTGTAAACCTGTTGAGCATGAATAGCGAAAAGCTTGTCCATGCTCTTGATTTTTTCTGCGATCGCCTCCTGCACTCTAAAATAGAAGTAATTATTTATACTTTTATGAGTGCAGGCTTACACCGTTTATCTTTTTAATATCAATTTTGTAACACCTTTTTATTACTACCCAATGTTTCATTAATAGCGGTTATTAATAAATCATTTAGAGGAATTCCGGCTGCTTTCGCCATAGAAGAAATCACACTTTTGGGGGCAAAAGAACAATATAATCCGGCTTCTAAGAACCAAGGTTGTCCCTTTGGATCGATTCGGAAGTCAAATAAACTGTAGTGGCGACAACCCAAAGCCTGATGACACTTTTTAGCGACTTGCTGAACCTTTTCGGTAATTGGATCGTTAGGGTCTAAAATCCAAGCCTTGATATTATCTTTAGCAGTCAAATGCAAGTCGCCATCGTCAGTTTGTTGGAGTTTATCAGCATAGTTGCGGATGGGTTTATCGTGTGGGTCTACCAGATACTCTTCAAGGGGTAAACCTATTAGCTCACCATCTTTTTCAATGATGCCGCATCTGACTTCTCGACCGAGTTCAATGAATGCTTCTACGATGACCTGATCTGCATATTCAAATGCTTTCTTTAAGGCAGCATCATATTCAGTCACATCTTTAACTAAGACTACTCCTAAAGAGTTGTCAGAACTTACGGGTTTGACGACTGCTGGGGGTGTAATTGTCGGAACATCTCCTTGGCGAAGCAATTCTCCACGAGGCACTTTTACCCCTGCTGCTTCGACAATTGCTTTGGCTCTGGCTTTGTGAGCCGCGATCGCCATAATATCTGGGGTATTGCCTATATAAGGGATCTTGAGCAGATCGAATAGGGCACGGTACTGAGTCATTCCAGGAATACAAAACATTTGTGGTAACATCATGTCAATGTTTTGACCTGTTAGAAATTGTATGGCATCAAACACAGGAATTGGTTTGGTCAATGCAATATCTTCTCGACTGAGGGAGTCAGGAAATCGCCACTGTCGATCGGGTGTGATGTATGCAATTTGAAAGTTATAAAGCGATGGATCTGCTGTTGCAGCCAAACAGTCTTGGGCGTAAAGACGTGATAAATCACAGTAAAAATTATTGTGTGCAGACCCAACTAAATGAAGGATATTAAGTACTGGCATAATTCATCTTTTTATCTACTATTATAACTGAAGCTTAGTGATTAATGAACTTGCCACACAACGCTTTTTCTAAAAATTGCATTAGCCTATTCAACCGTAAGATATTCAAAGTTGCACTATGACAGCAATTTAAACGTCATCACTCTTGCATTCCAATATATAATAGTAGTACAAATAAGGTAATTTCTGATCTTTCTCAGAGTAGATTTCCACAAGTTTTGTCTTTATACAAGAAAATATAAACGACTTATGAGAGTAATTAACCAAACCTTCAGTTAATAGTTAGTTTAATCAAAATCGATGATAAAAATAAACCGAGTTGCATTCAGAAATTAATTATTGAAGAGTAAGTTGGAATAGTTCTTCAATACTGATTTGGGAATCCAATAAACACAACATAACGGAAAATTATAGACCTGATAAGGCATCTTCGCTCCTCGTTCTCATAACCCAAAGAAAGAAACCAAGGGAATTTGGTGCAGCCTTAAAAATAAATGGTATAAATATTTACAAAATTAAAATCTAGTGCTATACGAATAAAGCAATTAAGCCTTTCTACGCGATGAGCTTAAAAGAAGAAAACGGTAAACTTAGAAGATAACAAGATAGTAACCCATTTCGCTATCAGTTAAGCTCAACTTTCGCTTCCCATATTTGGGAAACTATATGCTACAGCTTCTCATCATTGTGTTTGTTATCCTTTTAGGTTCAGCAATTTGTTCTAGTGTAGAAACAGCCCTGTTTTCTGTTTCAACCCTGAGAGTCAGACAATTAGCACAATCCAATAGTCCATCCGCAGTGAGACTTTTAGCGATTCGTGAAAATATGAATCGACCGATTGCGGCTCTTGTAATCCTCAATAATACTTTCAATATCATTGGTAGTATTCTTACAGGTAGTATTGCTGTTCAGGTTTTAGGAGACAAATGGCTTGGTGTTTTTTCAGGAATATTGACATTCTTAATTATCATCTTTGGTGAAATCATCCCAAAGACAATTGGAGAGCGTTATTCTGAGCAACTCGCCATACTTGCGGCTTTACCTGTAGCTGGACTTGCTATTGCTTTCACACCCTTAGTCTGGATTCTAGAAAATGTTACTGCACCCTTTGCCAAAGGGAAAAAACGACCAACCACGAATGAGGCTGAAATCAAGCTATTGGCGAAAATTGGGCATCAAGAAGGAATTATCGAAAGCGATGAAGCAGAAATGATCCAGCGAGTGTTTAGATTAAATGATGTGACAGCATCTGACTTAATGACACCCCGAATCATGCTGACATATATTTATGGAAATATGACTCTTGCTGAGGCGAAAGCAAATATTATTGCGTCTCAACATACTCGGATTATTGTAATAAATGAATCTCTGGATGAAATTATTGGATATGCTCTCAAACAGAATTTACTGACAGCGATGGTTGAAGGAAGTAACAATCAAACAATCGCTAGTCTAGCTCGAAAAGTCAACTTTGTTCCTGAGATAATTCGAGCAGATAAACTGTTAAAAAACTTTATAGAAGCTCGTGAACATCTTGCAGTAGTTGTAGACGAATATGGAAGTGTCGCTGGTGTCGTCACTTTAGAAGATGTGCTTGAGGTGATAACTGGTGAAATTGTAGATGAGACTGATAGAACTGTTGATTTACAAGAAATTGCCCGCAAGAAACGAGAAAAAATGTTGCAGTCTGTCACCAGTAGCAATTAATGCAATCGCCTAAATAATCACACGGTACATTCATTTCCTCCTCTCTTTTCTCTGCGTCCTCAGCGCCTCTGCGGTTCGATTTCTAAAAACGATCGCCATCTGGTGCGTCAAACCCCGTTAACGCACCCCACCAATCATCTATTCGTCAATTTGACCAACGCGGCGGATATTCAAAATGTCGCTCATTTTCTTAATTTGGACGAACACTTGCTCTAATTGAGAGCGATCGCGTATATCTATTCCTAAATCCATCAATGCAGGTTGACCAACAGAGGTTTTCACCTGAGCATGGCGGACATTGATTCCTTGGTCACTCAACCGTGACAAAATATCTTTTAGCACCCCTACACGGTCAAGGGCTTCAATTTGAACATCTACTGGATACGTGTGTGGACGACCACTATTTTCGGCGCTTGGGTTCCATCTAACTGGTACTAAGCGCTCATATTCCACAGTCTCTAGATTATGACAGCCTTGGCGATGAATTGAAATCCCCCTACCTCGCGTCACCACACCAATAATAGGTTCGCCAGGAATTGGGGTACAACATCCAGCTAAATGATATACTAATCCCTCTACCCCAACAATAGGCGAATCACTGGCGCGGGAAGTAGTTGGAGGCGCATCTCGCAAAGCTTTTGATGTAGTAGGTGGTTCTTTGGGGATAAATGGCGACACTGTGGAAACTGGTTGTTGTCCCTTTGCCACTTCTCGCCAACGATTTAGCACCAAGTTCAACGTCACTTCACCATAACCCAAACCGGCAAGTAAATCGTCCACACTGTGGTAGTTACACTTTTCGGCGACAATCTGCATTGCATCGGACTTTAGCAAACTATCAAAACCAGTTTTACCTAGTTCCTTTTCTAACAATTCCCGTCCACGGGCAACATTTTCTTCGCGGCGCGATCGCTTGTACCATTGTTTGATCCGATATTTTGCCGCCGAACTTCTAACAAAGTTCAACCAATCCAAACTCGGATGGCAGTTCTTTTGAGTGAGAACCTCTACAATATCGCCATTTTGCAGTCGGGTTGACAGAGACACCATTCGCCCATTCACCCGCGCCCCTGAACAGTGGTTTCCAACTTCCGTATGAATGCGATAAGCAAAATCTACAGTGGTAGAACCGGGGCTTAAAGGAACAACATCCCCCTTAGGGGTGAAGACATAGACATCATCTTCAAATAGATTGTCCTTGACACTATCAAGATATTCTTGTGCGTCCTTGAGATCGGTCTGCCATTCTAGCAGTTGCCGCAGCCAAGTAAACTTGTCATCTGTCCCTGTCAAATGGCTAATACTAGAACCTCCAGTTTCTTTGTATTTCCAATGGGCGGCAATTCCATACTCGGCGATATGATGCATTTCGATTGTCCGAATTTGCACCTCTAAAGGACGGCCAGTTAGTCCAATCACCCCAGTATGCAACGACTGGTAACGGTTAGGCTTTGGCAGCCCAATGTAATCTTTAAATCTCCCAGGAATTGGGCGAAAAGCATCATGAACCACCGCCAACGCCCGATAGCATTCCTCATTGCTTTGAACAATAATCCGCAGCGCTGCCAAATCGTAAATTTCATGAAATTCCTTTTGCTGGCGGTGCATTTTTTGGTAAATGCTATAAAGGTGCTTGGGACGACCGCTAATATCCTGAAAGCGGATTCCGGCTTGCTGCAAACGCTCTTGCAACATGTTCGTAGCTCTAGCCAGTTTCTCTTCTCGCGCCGTCCGTTTTTCAGAAACAAGCTCTTGCATTTGGCGAAAAGCTTCTGGTTCCAAATACTTAAAAGCCAAATCTTCCAGTTCCCATTTTATTCGCCAAATCCCCAAGCGATTGGCTAAAGGCGCGAATATATCTCGCGTTTCTTGGGCACTGCGGCGGCGGCTGGCCTCTGACATATATTGTAAAGTTCGCATATTATGCAAACGATCTGCCAATTTCACCACAATGACCCGAATATCTTGCGCCATTGCCAAAAACATCCGCCGGAAGTTTTCGGCTTGGCTTTCGGTTTTGCTGGTGAAATTGATCTTAGAAAGCTTTGTTACACCTTCAACCAATTGCCGCACTTCTGCGCCAAAGCGTTCTTCAATTTCTTGACTTGTAACTTCTGTATCTTCAACAACATCATGGAGAAATCCAGCTGCTATCATAGCAGCACTACCTCCCAAGTCATGCAGCAAGTCGGCTACAGCAATGGGATGAGCAATGTATGGTTCTCCAGATTTGCGGTATTGACCTTGATGCAGTTGGTAAGCAAATTCAAATGCGCGACCAATTAAAACTGCATCACTATGCCTTCGGTCATCTTCTACTTCGCCGTTACTTGTCGATGACTCCTTCAAACATTTTTTTAACCATTCCGGAATGGCTAGATCAACTGATGAATTTATAGCTAGACTGCTCATACAAGTGGGTTTGGATAGGATCGGTAGATAAGTGAATGATAAATAAAAGTCGCAGCATCACCCTAAGAAAATGCTGTCGCCCATTAACCTTGAAAATCCATTGATGGCAAACAAAGCCTCAAATCCTGATTTGAGGCTTTTAGTGCTAATAAGCCTTTAAGAAAGTTTATTGTAAAAGAAAAATTACTTGACACTAATACTATCTTAACTAGCACTGGATGTCTTTAAACCCTGAGAAATATTTGGCACTCGTAACCTTGCTAGAGCAATTACGCTCCGATGCCACAATGACCCAAATTGCTGCGCCTGAACTGCGAGTGCGTGTAGCCTCGTTGCAGCAATTTTTCGGACAGCAGATTGTGCCTTTGGCTGATGAAAACTGGCGAGTACAGTCTTATCAAACGGAAATGAGCAAGCAATTGCGTTTGTTGGCGATAGATGTGATGTTTTTGCAAGGAGCGCGGCAAGCATCGACTGCACAGACGAGACTTCAGACGATTAGCGATCGCTTGACAACCCTCATTCAGTACTGTAATGCTATTCTGCAACCAGAAGCGGAAGGAGAAAAATAACAATTGTTCACCTTTTTCTCTAATTAATCCATCATCTCATTTACGACCGTTCGTGAAAAGTTATTTTGCTAACAAGTTAAAGGTGGGGAATTGGGAATTGGGCATAGGGCATTGGGCATAGGGCATTGGGCATAGGTTATTCTTTCCCCTTATCCCCATTGCCCCCTGCCCTCTACTCCCTTTATAAGAAGATTCATAGTGCGGCGCATATATGCTTCTACTGGCTCAGTTGTGGGTTTAAAGATCAGTGCATAATATAATGAGCCGCTCACCAGGTCGATAATTAAATCTACGTCTGCATCCTTGTGTATTTCACCTCTAGATTGGGCACGCTCAAGTACTTTAGAGAATGCTTCACGTCGGAGTTTTGTATATTTTGTCCAGTAAACCTCTGCAAACTGAGGATTGCTAGACGCTGTACTAATTATTAAAGCGAGTGTCTGACGACCAAGGGGACTATCTATCTTTTTGGCGGCATTCTCAATCAAAATATCCATATCTCCCCAAAAGCTGCCAGTATCGGGGATCGCTAAATCATCTCTCAGACTTTCTATCGCGTCTGCAACTAGTTCTTCTTTGGAAGTGTAACGCCGATAGATGGTCGTTTTACCAACTCCAGCACGAGAAGCGATCGCTTCTATACTCATGCTCTGATATCCTACATCTGCAAGCAAGTCTAAGGTCGCTTGCAGAATCGCTTGGTTGGCGTGGATGCTGCGTGGTCGTCCAGAAGGGCTGTTGATTTGGTTACTCATAAAAATATCATCCCCAAGAAATATCTTCTTGGCAATTTGCTTCTACCTTTGGGCATAGAACGTACCATCTGGGAAACGAATAAGCCCTACTACCCAGTTTTCATGCACGAAAATAGCAAAAGTGACTATCCATCTTTAGCATAAGTATTTCTGCCGCTTTTCGTTGAAGTCTCCCTTGACCATTCCTATATGATACGCTACCGTAGCGTATGTATAAGATATTTAATTTTTGCTTTGGGAATCGCTCTGACAATGGCTACCAATATTAAACGTTCTAGTTTTGATCAATTTGGTTATGTTCACGGGCCATTGAAGTGGGCGATCGCTTTGACAGCTTCTCTTGGTGCAATTTTAGAAGTAATTGATACTAGTATCGTTAACGTTGCCCTGACGGATATGCAAGCTAGTTTGGGTGCAACTGTCAGTGAGGTAGGTTGGGTAGTAACTGGATATGCGATCGCAAATGTCGTCTTGATTCCTTTATCTGCATGGCTGGGAGATTACTTTGGACGCAAAACTTACTTTATCTTTTCGTTGATTGGCTTTACTATCGCCTCGGTTTTATGCGGGTTAGCATTCAATTTACCGATGCTGGTTCTTTCCCGAATTCTTCAAGGTTTATGTGGTGGCGGGTTGCTAGCTAAAGCACAAGCAATTTTGTTCGAGACTTTTCCACCTGCTGAACAGGGTTTGGCACAGGCAGTTTTTGGAGTAGGTGTAATTGCTGGCCCGGCTATCGGCCCGACTTTAGGAGGATTCCTGGTAGATGGTTTGGGCTGGCGGTGGATTTTCTTTGTTAATATTCCCTTCGGGATCGTTGCAGTAGCAATGTCCTTCATGTTTTTGCCCAAAGACAAAGACAAAAGCGAGACACAAAGCCAATCTGTCGATTGGTTCGGCATTGGGTTTTTGATTATTGCGATCGGCTGTCTGCAAACTTTGTTAGAAGAAGGAGAGAAAGAAGACTGGTTTTCCTCCGGTTTTATCACCACCTTAGCGATCGCCAGTATTATCGGATTAGGGCTATTTATTTGGTACGAGTTGAAAATAGCCCATCCTGCCGTTGATTTGAGAGTTTTGCGTCACCGTTCTTTAGCTGCGGGAAGCGTTCTCTCAGCAGTAGTGGGTATGGGGCTTTATGGCACACTCTTTGCAGTGCCGATATTTGCTCAGAGTGTACTGCACTTTACGGCAACGCAGACAGGACTATTGTTAGCGCCTGGTGCTTTAGCCTCTGCGATCGTTATGGTTCTATTAGGCAAGCTGTCCAGTAAAATTGATGCCCGATTTTTAATTGCAATGGGCGCTGTCGGATCATCTGGAGTTATGTTTCAACTGGCAGCAATTACCCCACAAACGGGCACAGATGATTTATTTTGGCCATTGGTATGGCGTGGGGCTTTTACTGTGTTGATGTTTCTCCCTTTGAGTTTGGCAGTTTTAGGCCCGCTACCGAAACAAGATGTTTCTGCTGGATCTGGTTTCTACAACCTGACTCGACAACTAGGTGGCAGTATCGGCATTGCCCTACTTACTACTCTGCTTGACCGAAGACAAACTTTTCATCGAGCTATCTTGTTAGCAAAACTTAGCCCTTATGACCCAGAAACCAATCAACGTTTAGATTTGCTCAATGGGGCACTTCAAAGCCAAGGCATAGATGCGGCAACAGCACAGCAACAAGCACTAGCTTTATTAAGTCAAACAGTAGACACTCAAGCTGCTGTTTTATCTTATGCAGATTGCTTTCGAGTGGTAGGGATAGGGTTCCTTTGCTCATTACCCCTATTACTATTCTTGGGTAAAGGCGGTGCTGGAGCAAAAGCACCAGTCGGTCATTAGACGGATACCAATTTTAAGCTCTCTGATGTAAAACTATGTAAAAACACGGCTTAAAAATCCTTCTGAGCCAAAAGTCACAGAAGAAAATCAACATACACTGATATATCTAGATAAAAAATAAAAATCCTACTCAGTTTTGAGCAGGACTATTATGAAGTCTTATTGCTAAAATTAGAAATTCCGAATCTTAGAAAAAGTTCATTATTGTAATAACACCAACACTAGTTAACATCATTAAAGCGCCCATAATTATAGATTGACCTAATGGATTGCTGAATTTTGAATCGTTCATTTAAGTAAAAATCCTTTTTTAATAGTTCCTTAACCATATCAAAATCAGTATAAATATCTATAAAAGCGCTGTAAAACTTAAATTTCCGTAAAGTTTCTTAACAAAAAATTAATTTACAACTTAAGTATCGGTTTTTACTTATGATGGGTTAGTCTTCTAGTCTCCCCACTTCCCAATAGGGTTCGGATAGCAGGGGAGGAAAGAGAGTTATTGTTCAGTAATTCTTCTCTCCCCCTGCCTGCCTCAACCAAAAAATTCCTTAACCGAACGGTATTGACCCACTTCCAATTCTCCAGTTCCAAAATGTAGTATTTTCCGAACAGAATAAATACCTGAACTCCGAGCGGAATACGCGCCTTTATGGAGTAAAATAAATCTTAATCAAGGTAGAAATATTTGAATAGAAGATTATCATGACAGTCTCTACGGCATCTAGAAACCAAGCGATCGCTTTTGACTTAGAAAAATTAAATGAGCAATTTGAAACTGCCACTCCTAAAGAGATACTGGCATGGTCTATAGAGAATATCCCAACGGGATTGGTGCAAACCAGCGCCTTTAACGTGGATGACATGATAATTACCCATATTCTTTACAGTGAACTGAAGCATCCCGTTCCTGTAATCTTCCTCGACACCTTGCACCACTTCCCTGAAAGCCTAGAATTAGTTGCCAAAGCCAAAGAAATTTACAATCTGGACTTGCAAACTTTCAAAACTCCAGACATAGAAACCCGTGAAGCCTTTGAAGCCAAATACGGCGACAAACTTTGGGATACAGACATTGCTAAATTCCACCACATTACAAAAATTGAACCACTGTTACGGGGTCTAGACGAACTCAACAGCGTCGCTTGGATTACCGGTCGCCGCCGTGACCAAGCAGTAACCCGTGCGAATATGCCCATATTTGAATTTGATGGTAAAGGTCGGTTGAAAGTAAATCCCATTGCTACCTGGACACGTCAAGACAGTTGGGTTTATGTAGCTGAACACGGAGTCATCTACAACCCACTCCATGACAAAGGTTATCCCAGCATCGGCGACCAACCCATTACCACCAAAGTAGGCGAAGGTGAAGACGAACGCGCTGGACGTTGGCGGGGAAGTGATAAAACAGAATGCGGAATTCATATTTAGTTATTGGTCATTGGTCATTTGTCATTTGTCATTAGTATTAGACAAAGGATAAATGACTAAGGACGAAAACAAATATGATTAAAATCCTCCATCTTTCCGACATCCACATGGGAAGCGGTTTCTCCCACGGACGAATTAATCCTGCCACTGGATTAAATACACGATTGGAGGATTTTGTCAACACTTTGTCTATATGTATTGACCGAGCGCTGACAGATGCTGTTGATATGGTGATATTTGGTGGTGATGCTTTCCCGGATGCGACACCCCCGCCTTATGTACAACAAGCTTTTGCCAGCCAATTTCGCCGTCTTATGGATGCCAATATTCCAACAGTATTGTTGGTAGGCAACCACGACCAACATTCCCAAGGACAGGGAGGAGCGAGTTTAAATATTTACCGCACTTTGGGAGTGCCAGGGTTTGTTGTGGGTGACACATTAACTACTCACTGCATCGAAACCCGCAATGGCAAAGTGCAGGTAATTACTCTCCCTTGGTTGACTCGTTCTACCCTGATGACTCGCCAAGAGACTGAAGGTTCGTCTTTAGCAGAAGTCAACGAACTGTTAACGGAACGTCTGCGAGTTGTTATGGAAGGGGAAATTCGCCGTCTTGACCCCGATGTCCCAACTGTCCTTTTGGCTCACTTGATGGCTGATAATGCTAGCTTGGGGGCAGAACGCTTTTTGGCAGTGGGTAAAGGCTTTACTCTACCCCTATCTTTGCTAACGCGACCTTGTTTTGATTATGTAGCGTTGGGACACGTCCACCGCCACCAGAACCTCAATAAATCTAACAATCCGCCGGTGATTTATCCGGGAAGTATTGAGCGGGTAGATTTTAGTGAAGAAAAAGAAGATAAAGGCTATGTAATGATAGAACTGGAGCGAGGAAGAGCTGAATGGGAATTTTGTCCCTTAACAGTTCGGACTTTTCGTACCATTGAGGTGGATGTCTCCAAAGCAGATGAGCCGCAAGCAGTGTTAATGAAAGCGATCGCTAAGTATGATATTCAAGATGCTGTAGTGCGGCTAATTTACAAACTCCGCTCCGAACAGATGGATTTAATTGACAGTTCCTCTCTAAATACTGCTTTAAGTCCGGCTCATACCTACACCATTCAAGCAGAATTAGTAAGTCAATTAGCCAGGCCCCGCATTCCTGAATTGAGTGCAAGTAGCAGCATCGACCCAATGGAAGCCTTGAAAACTTACTTGAACAACCGCGAAGACCTCAAAGACATAGCAACATCAATGCTGGATGCTGCACAGAAGTTGCTAGCGGATGATGTGGAAATCTGGCTAGAAGCAGCAACTAGCGAGTAGGATAAGATGCCAATCATATTTCAATACAGCGTGTAGAGACGCGAAATTTAGGGTCATCTGGAAAACCCACGAAAAAACTAACTCCCTTCCCATGTCGCGAAGGGGGAAATTTCAAAGTCTCTTCTAAAAGGAAGGAGATTTTCGAGATAACCTAAATGGAGTTCTTCGACAAGGTGCTAGAACCCTTTGATGAATTTTCCGATACAGGTTAGGATAATCCATCAATTAAAGGAAAAACTTCAAACCCGCTTAATCGCGTTGTAACATGAAAGTCACCCAAATTTATATTTTTGGGCGGATTATTGAGGAGTTTGCTACTCTACTATCAACTATTGTTTTTCTTCTAGCTAGAGGAAATTTTTGACTCAGTAAAAAAAGTTATCGAGCCTTGAATAAGCTACTCTTTACAGGTAAATCTTTTCGTTTTATGGCTTTTGTCTTACCACTAATCATCTGGTGGGGATACAAAGAAGTACAAAACCAATTTGTACAGCCGCAAGCAGTTGTAGTGTTGGGTGGTTCAACGAGACGTTTAGAGCGAGAGAAGTTTACGGCCGAATTTGTTCGCCAGCATCCAAATATACCAATTTGGATTACTGGGGGTAGTCCACCTAGATTCACCCAACGAGTCTTTACCAAAGCTGGTGTTGATCCCAAGCGTCTACACCTGGATTATGAAGCCGTAGATACAGTTACTAATTTTACTACGTTAGTAGATGATTTGCAAGCTCGTGGTATTAAGAGCGTTTATTTGATTACTTCAGACTTCCACATGCGCCGGGCTTGTGTCATCGGCGAAATTATTTTGGGTAGTCGAGGTATTTATTTAAAACCA
Organism: Nostoc sp. FACHB-133; assembly: GCF_014698055.1. NCBI lineage: Bacteria > Bacillati > Cyanobacteriota > Cyanophyceae > Nostocales > Nostocaceae > Nostoc > Nostoc sp. FACHB-133. Next base: position 13,641 of record NZ_JACJSH010000005.1, on the reverse strand, counting down.
GTGCCAGTCCCTTCAGAAAAACCCCCTGAATCTATCGAAAAATCTATCCGCGATGGAGCAAGAGCCATACTTTGGATAGCAACTGGTTACACTGGTGTGGATGCAGCTAAAAATAAACGGTAAATCATCAGTGGGAATTTATATGAGCTTGATGTAAATCAAGATAGGTAAATTAAGAGCATTAATGCCAATAATTGTGATACTAACTAAGTAATCATAGACAAATGAAACCCCAGCGCTCGCAAAACTAGCGCAACATTAACCCTCAAACAACACAATATAAAAACCAATTAACTGTTTTTGCTCATTTGGTTGCTTAGTGAATACTTTGCGTCCATCAAAGTTTTGAGTGGTGACTTGCGTAAATGGAATTTATCTGTGTAGCTCAGGGAAAAAAACGCCCCAACTTATCTCACAATTTGATACCCTAGCTTAAACAGATTTGAATAAAAGTTAAAGCGTGGAAATTCAACTTGGGCGGGGAAAGACAGCTCGCAGAGCTTACGGAATAGATGAAATTGCTCTAGTTCCTGGTAACAGAACACTAGATCCTAGTTTGGCAGATACTAAGTGGCGTATTGGCAATATTGAGCGAGAAATTCCGATAATTGCCAGTGCAATGGATGGGGTAGTAGATGTTCGCATGGCTGTACGTTTGTCACAGTTGGGAGCATTAGGTGTCCTCAATTTAGAGGGGATTCACACTCGCTACGTTGACCCAGAGCCAATATTAGATCGGATTGCCTCTGTGGGGAAAGATGAATTTGTTGCCCTGATGCAAGAACTCTATGCCGAACCAATAAAGCTGGAATTAATTGAAAAACGTATTCAGGAAATTAAACAACAAGGTGGCATTGCGGCGGTAAGCGCAACTCCAGCCGGTGCAAGTAAATACGGTGAGGCGGTAGCAAAAGCTGGGGCCGATTTATTTTTTGTTCAAGCTACAGTAGTCTCTACTGCACATCTGTCACCAGAGTCGATAATACCACTTGATTTAGCAGAATTTTGCCGTTCTATGCCCATCCCTGTGGTGTTGGGGAATTGTGTGACTTACGATGTGACGTTGAATTTGTTGAAAGCTGGGGCGGCTGGCGTACTAGTGGGAATTGGCCCCGGTGCTGCTTGTACATCCCGTGGGGTATTGGGTGTGGGTGTGCCACAGGCAACTGCGATCGCAGATTGTGCAGCAGCACGAGATGATTACTATAACGAAACTGGCAACTATATTCCCATTATCGCTGATGGCGGTTTAATCACCGGTGGCGACATTTGTAAATGCATCGCCTGCGGTGCTGATGGTGTAATGATTGGTTCACCCTTTGCCAGAGCCGCAGAAGCCCCAGGAAGAGGTTATCATTGGGGTATGGCGACTCCTAGCCCAGTGTTGCCTCGTGGCACCCGCATTCGCGTTGCCACCACCGGTAGCCTAGAGCAAATACTCATTGGCCCAGCCGGACTAGATGATGGCACTCACAATCTTTTAGGTGCCTTAAAGACGAGTATGGGCACTTTAGGAGCCAAAAATATTAAAGAAATGCAGCAAGTGGAAGTTGTAATTGCCCCTTCCCTATTAACCGAGGGTAAAGTTTACCAAAAAGCTCAACAATTAGGTATGGGGAAATAAAATTGGGGCATGGGGCATAGGGCATGGGTTATTTTCTTCCCCTGCTCCCCCTGCCTCCCTTGCTCTCTACTCTCACTTTCCACTCCCAAATTCTTCAATAAATTTTTCCAGCCCCCTAAACAATTGCTGGAAAAATTCGATATGTCGCCTACAATAGAGATAGCGGAGACGAATGTTTCCGTTCACTCCTCACACCACACTCCGCCCGGACTACTGTTCGGGCGGTTCCTTATGTTTGTAAATAAATTCGAGAGCTTCTTTGCAAATGTACATCCTTAGACTCCCAAGCTGAGGTTTTTGCTATGGTAGAATTTTCACCAAGTTCAGATATTATTGGCGAAGGTTTTAGGCATGTCAACAGCCGCACAAGTTACCGATTCTAGTTTCAAGCAAGAAGTACTCGACAGCGATGTACCAGTTTTAGTTGACTTTTGGGCACCCTGGTGCGGACCATGCCGTATGGTAGCTCCTGTTGTCGATGAAATCTCCGAACAGTACAAAGGTCAAATCAAGGTCGTCAAAGTCAACACGGATGAAAATCCTCAAGTTGCTAGTCAGTACGGCATCCGCAGTATTCCTACATTAATGATTTTTAAAGATGGACAAAAAGTAGATATGGTGGTAGGTGCTGTACCTAAAAGTACATTAGCTTCCACTTTAGAAAAGTATCTTTGAAACTCAATTGGTAACAAAATCCCTTTGAGTTATCAATGTTGTTCTAGCTTTAGGTTAATTTTTACAAACAAGTTTGAGAGGCGGGAATTTCTCGTTTTTCAAACTTGTTTACATTTGTATACAATCTAAGAATATTTTTAAGAGTTTTCTAGCTCAAAAATAATTCTCTAATTTCCGTACTACCAATTTCCACTGCTAGCGCCGCCAACAGAAAACCCAAAAGCTGAGTCACAATCACTCCACCTTCTGCACCAATCCACTGGTCAATCATATTTGCTAAACGCAAAATCAACCAAGTGATAAACATCGCCCCGAAGATACCCACCGCCACAGCAATATGTGGACTTTGTGATTTCGACATCAGCAACATTACCATTGTCAAAGTCCCTGGCTCCTCTAGTAGTAGTAAAGCTAGTGGAGTAATTGCGACATTGCGTCCTTCTTCAATAATTGGCTGATCTAATTTTCCCCGCAGCATTTGTAAAGCAATTAACAGCAACAATACACCTCCTGCTACTCGCAAAGAGCCGATACTAATTTCCAAATAATTTAAAATTATTTGCCCAGCAAAAGCAAATAGCAAAAGAACTGCGATCGCAACGATAATTACTTTATCTATAACTTTGTTTCTTTGGTCTGGCATCATGCCCTTGGTCAAAACTAAAACAATTGGTATATTGCCCACAGCATCTGCTAGGACAAACACAGCGATAAATGTTTGAACGAGAATAGAAATATCCACAGCAGATAACTTTATATCAGGGTTTGATCATAAATTAATGCCAATCTTACTCAGTTTGCCAGAACCTAGAGGAAGATTAAAATCAGCAATAAAATAAGTCTGTTAAAGAAAATCTTGGCTGAAGTATTTCTAATTAAGTTCCATATATGTTGAAGTAGCGATATATTTTGATAATCTATCTTCCATAAATCAACTGTTCGTTGTTGAATCTATGAAGTCTTATTTAGCCGCCGCTATTCAATTGACAAGTGTGCCCGATCTACACAAAAATTTGGCTCAGGCAGAAGAATTAATAGAGCTTGCCGTGCGTCAAGGCGCTGAATTGGTTGGCTTGCCAGAAAACTTTTCCTATATGGGCGAAGAAAAAGATAAACTCGCGCAAGGCGATGCGATCGCTCTTGAAAGTGAAAAATTTCTCAAAAAAATGGCCCAACGCTTTCAAATTACGATCTTGGGCGGCAGCTTTCCACTTCCTGTAGACAATACAGGCAAAGTTTATAACACCACTCTACTTATCGATCCAAGCGGTCAAGAACTTGCCCGCTACTACAAAGTACACTTATTTGATGTTGATGTCCCCGACGGCAACACCTATCGGGAATCCAGCACTGTTGTGGCTGGTACGGAACTACCACCCGTGTATTTCTCAGAAAAACTCGGTAATTTAGGGCTTTCTATTTGTTATGATGTCCGGTTCCCTGAACTGTATCGTCATTTGGCAGATAAGGGAGCCGATGTTATCTTTATTCCCGCCGCCTTTACCGCCTTTACTGGCAAAGACCACTGGCAAGTACTACTACAAGCCAGAGCCATCGAAAATACCGCCTATGTCATTGCTCCTGCCCAAACGGGGAATAACTACGGTCGCCGTCTAACCCACGGGCACGCCGTTATTATCGACCCTTGGGGTGTAATTTTAGCCGATGCTGGAGAAAAACCGGGAATTGCGATCGCAGAAATCAAGCCAACTAGGTTAGAACAAGTCCGTCGTCAAATGCCTTCTTTGCAACATCGGGTATTTTAGGGACTGGGAGTGGGGAGCAGGGGAGCAGGGGGAGAAGCCAACTATTGATTCTTGACCAATGCCCGATTCCCGATTCCCCATTCCCCATTCCCCATTCCCAACCCTTACAAATAAAATAAAAAACCGGGTAATTACCCGGTTTTTGTCAATATTAGAATCTTCAATTTTTTAGGAGCATAGCACTACTATGCACCTATTTATTGGTTGTCAGAATTAAACTTTAGCAGCAGCTTTGGTAACAACATTGAGTTCACCTTTAGCATACTTAGCAGCAAAATCTTCCAAAGAAATTTGCTTAATCTTGCTTGCATTGCCAGCTGTGCCAAATTGTTGATAGCGTTCAGCACACACCTTCTGCATGTATGTAATAGAAGGCTTGAGGAAGTGACGGGGGTCAAACTCCTCTGGTTTTTTAGCCAAAGCTTCACGTACAGCAGCAGTAATAGCCAAACGGTTATCGGTGTCGATGTTTACTTTACGTACACCACTCTTAATACCTTTTTGGATTTCTTCTACAGGTACACCGTAGGTTTCAGGAATTGCACCACCATACTGGTTAATCAGTGCAAGTAAATCTTCAGGTACAGAGGATGAACCGTGCATTACCAAGTGGGTGTTAGGCAGACGGCGGTGAATTTCTTCAATGCGGCTGATGGCCAAAATTTCACCAGTCGGCTTGCGGGTAAATTTGTAAGCACCGTGGCTTGTGCCAATGGCAACAGCCAAAGCATCTACTTGGGTTGCTTCTACGAAGTCAACAGCTTCATCGGGGTCGGTTAACAGTTGTGAGTGGTCGAGTGTACCTTCAAACCCGTGACCATCTTCAGCTTCACCAGCACCAGTTTCTAGAGAACCCAAACAACCGAGTTCACCTTCAACACTGACACCCAAAGCATGAGCTACATTTACAACTTCACGAGTAACATTGACGTTGTACTCGAAGCTAGCAGGAGTTTTAGCATCAGCTTCTAAAGAACCATCCATCATCACGCTGGTGAAGTTGTTCTTAATTGCTGAGTAGCAGGTAGCAGGAGCATTCCCATGATCTTGGTGCATGACAATGGGAATGTGAGGATAGGTTTCTACCGCTGCCAAAATCAGGTGGCGGAGGAAGTTTTCGCCAGCATAATTACGAGCGCCGCGTGAAGCTTGTAAAATGACGGGGCTATCTGTCTCTACAGCAGCCTTCAGGATTGCCTGAATCTGCTCCAAATTGTTAACGTTGAAAGCTGGGATGCCGTAACCGTTTTCAGCTGCGTGATCCAACAGCAGCCGCAGTGGTACAAGCGCCATAGATAGTCCTCCTAATGTGGTTGTCAGCTAGTCGGTCTGAGAGAAGCGTATTTATTACGCTAAATCTTAAGAGTTTTTTCAACTTATAGGAAATTATAACTAGTGTCGTGTATCTATGTTGAAAAAGTTTATGCCATCGTTACTATAACTATGTTCTATACTCCTGTACTATGAACCATCGTTGCTCTGTATCGCTGTAGATTTAGTTACCCTACAGCTAGTAGCTCTGGTAGCCTAGTATCCCAAATGGTCATCTCAAAGCGATCGCTTCAACTTAAACACACTAACTTCTGACAAATGCTATCAGGGTGTTTTTCCCTAACTATTGCATTTGGTATCAAACTATGCATGGTTTACATAAATTAACGTGAGTCTTTGTTGGACACTCAGGTTAAATAAATATAGCGTAGATCGTGTAGGCGTAGCCCGCGCTTCTCTACGAGACCCTGCGCGTAGCGTTCCGTAGGGAAGTGGTATGACAAGCTCTGCTACCACCGCAGGCATTGGTATCATCAAAGTTATTCACTGGACTATAACCGAATGTTCGTTTATTATAGAAATTATGAGGCACAAAGACGACAAAAAAAATCAAGCAATCTGTGATGCGGCAATCGAACTGATTACTGCAAATGGTTTTGCTGATACTTCGATGTCGAAGATTGCAAAAACCGCGAATGTTTCGCCCGCGACAATATATGTCTATTTTGAAAACAAAGAAAATCTTCTCAATAAAATATATTTGTTCGTGAAACAGGAAATGAGTGCAGAAATTTTGAAAGGTGTTAACCAGAACCTATCGGTGGAGAAAGCCTTTAAAATGATCTGGAATAATTATTATCAATACGCGATTAAAAATCCGGTCAGATTTGCTTTTACGGAGCAATTTGCTAATTCTCCGATGGTTGACCGCATTTGCAAAGATGAAAGCTCAAGCTATTTCAAGCCGATGCTAGATTTGTTCAATCGCGGTAAAGAGGAGAAAGTTTTTAAGGATATTTCCCTTGAAATTTTTACCGCTTTTACCTTTGCACCTCTGACTGGATTGATAAAAGAGCATTTTAGTGGTGCTTTGATTTTGGATGAAAAAATGTTAGAAACCACCTATAAAATTGCGTGGGATGCAGTAACGAATTAATTCTTTTTTTGAGAATTAATTAAACGAACATTCGATTAATTAAACAGGAGTAAATACAATGAAAAATGAAAAATGGAACGCGGAAAATATTCTGAGTCAAAAAGGAAGAGTAGCAATTGTAACGGGTTCGAGCAGTGGCATCGGTTATGAAACGGCGCGGGTTTTAGCTAATAAACAAGCGTCTGTAATCATTGCGGTTCGCAATTTGGACAAAGGAAACAAGGCATTGGCAAAAATTCTTCAACAGAATCAAGATGCCGACGTAAAGGTGATGGAACTTGATTTGGCGAATTTAGCATCAGTTAAAAATTTCGCTGAAAACTTTCAGAAAAATTATGTGCGTCTGGATTTACTGATTAATAATGCGGGTGTGATGATTCCGCCGTATTCAAAAACGACGGACGGTTTTGAATTGCAGTTCGGCACTAATCATCTCGGACATTTTGCTTTGACGGGACAGCTTTTGGAACGTTTGATCGACACCGAAGGCTCACGAATTGTCAATGTTTCGAGCGGCGCACATAGTATAGGCAAAATAGATTTTGATGATTTGAATTGGGAAAAGAGAAGTTATGCCAAATGGAAAGCCTACGGCGACAGCAAACTTGCCAACATCTTTTTTACCTACGAACTCGACCGAAAACTCAAAGATAACGGTATCGACACACTTGTAACCGCCTCGCATCCGGGCTGGACAGCAACCGAATTGCAGAGAACTGCGGGTGCCGTTGTGAAATATCTCAACGGCATCCTTGCTCAAGACATCACAATGGGTGCATTACCAACTTTGCGGGCGGCAACCGAAGCAGGCTTAAAAGGCGCAGAATATTTCGGCCCCAATGGGTTTATGGAGATACGTGGCTATCCAATAAAAGTCGAATCAAATGAATTATCTAAAGACCAAGCGATCGCTAAAAAACTATGGGAAGTATCAGAAAAACTCACCAATGTGAAATTTGAATTTAATAAAAAGACCCAAATTGCGGGCAAATGACCAAATTCATACATCTGCTAACTAACAGATTTTATAATGGGCGATCGCACTTCCTTGGCTAAGATAGCGATCGCTTAACCGAAAATTTTTGTTCTCCAGAGCGATCGGATTTACAAATAGGACTTACACAAACTAAACGTTGTAGGGGCAATTCATGTAGACGCTCCGCGCAGCTTGCTTCCACGTTCGCGTAGCGTCCTGTAGGGAAGTGGTACGGTATAGCAACGCTATGAGTGAGTCCGCTCCATGAGCGTCGGGCAGTTTTCCTCCTGCCTCCTGCCTTCATCGATAAAAATCGCCTCTGCTTTTGATATGAAAGCAGAGGCGAGTATGACTTAAAACTTTATATGGGTCGCCCGGGATTCGAACCCGGAACTAATCGGTTAAAAGCCGAGTACTCTACCGTTGAGTTAGCGACCCTTTCGCTGCATTTCGCAACTTTGCAATCATAGCATATACATCTGTAGATTTGTAAAGGGGTTTAGAAAAAATTAGCTGTCAACCTTACAGATGCTGTGTGGCTAGCTCCTGGTGCTAACACAGTCAGGTTATCACCAGTATTAAGAGAGTTACGGGTGGCACTCCACGGTTCTAGACAGTAGAATTCTTTGCCTTTGACTGTCCAAAATACCAGGTAGGTAGAGAAATCATCATAATCCAAGGTAAGTTTTAACTTCCGGCTACGATCTATCGCAGTGGCTGATTTACTCGTTAGCCGTCCAAAAGCAAAATCAATTTCATCACGGCTAAAGTCAAAATTGCCGTCAAAAGAGTGAAATTCCTTAGTTTGATTGTCTTGATACTGCTTAGAGGGAATTTCCAGCTCTAGCTGAGTTTTATCACCACACAAAAAGTAGGGATGGAAACCAGCCGAAAAGGGCATTGGTGTGGATGACAAGTTTTTATACTGCTGGCGGACTTCTAGGGTATTACCCTGAAGTTCGTAGGTGAAAGCCAGCTGAAAATCAAAAGGATAAACTGCCTTGGTTTGCTCATTGCTATCAAGAACGACAGTGAGACTAGCTTTATCTCCAGTTTCCTGTTCTGTTGCTTTCCACGGCAATTCACGGGCAAAACCGTGTTGTTTTAGAGTATATTTTTGTCCGTTGTGAGTGTAAGTATTGTCTGGGAGATTGCCACAAATAGGAAACAAAATTGGGTTTCCACCTCTGACACTCAAATCAGGATGAGTAAAGCGTTCAGTGTCTAAGTAGAAAATTTCTTGTCCTTGAATGCGCCAACGGGTGATGATACCACCGCGTTCTGGTACGACTTCCAATTGAGAACTAGCGGCTTCATCAGAAAGAATGTACGTCTTGTACTGTTGCTGTTGAACTGCAATGCTAAACACAAATTTTAGTCCTGAGTAAGGTGTAGTACTGAGTACCTAGTGCTGAGTCCTGAGCAGAATAAAAAATACTCAGCACTCAGCACTCATAACTCAGCACTGTTTATTCGTCTTCTGCAAACACGAAACGATATAACTCGCTGGGGTCTGGTTCGGGGCTGTTTTCGGCGAATTTAACTGCCTCGTCGATTACATCCTGAATTTTACGATCAATAGCTTTGATTTCTGACTCATTCGCTAGATTTTGTTCCAGCAAATAAGCAGCCAGCTTCTTAATTGGGTCACGGGCAAACCAAAATTCTTTCTCAGCTTTGCTCCGCATTTCATCTGGGTCAGCCAAGGAGTGACCACGGAAGCGGTAGGTAAGCGCCTCAATTAATGTTGGGCCTTCACCTGCACGGGCACGGGCGACGGCTTCTTGAGCCACGGCTCGGACTGCTAGAACATCCATGCCATCGACTTCCACGCCTACCATGTTAAACGCACTGGCTTTTTTATAAATCTCTGGCTGGGAAGTTGCCCGCTCGTGAGACATCCCAATGGCCCACTTATTATTTTCGACTACAAAAAGAATTGGCAGTTTCCAGAGGGCTGCCATATTTAGCGTCTCGAAAAACTGACCATTGTTAGCTGCACCGTCACCAAAAAAGCAAGCTGTCACTTGGTCAGCATTTTTATCTCCCAGTACTTCGCGGCGGTATTTGCTTTGAAAAGCCGCTCCAGCTGCTACAGGAATTCCCTCAGCCACAAAAGCATAGCCACCCAGCAAACGATGTTCCGCAGAAAACATGTGCATGGAACCACCGCGCCCTTTGCTGCAACCTGTGGCTTTGCCAAATAATTCTGCCATTACCTCTCTTGCTGGTACTCCCGCACTCAGAGCATGAACGTGGTCGCGGTAAGTACTACAAACGTAATCTTCACCCGGTCGCATTGACTGTACAACACCTGTACAAACAGCTTCTTGACCGTTGTACAAATGGACAAAACCAAACATTTTGCCCCTGTAGTACATTTCAGCGCACTTGTCTTCAAACAAGCGCCCTAAAACCATATCCTCATACAACCATAACCCTTCTTCTTTAGTAATTTGCGTAGTAGCAGGATTAAATGTGGGTAAAGTACGCTCTTGAACCATTATTTTTGAGTATCCCTGTTGTACAACTTAAAGTTACGGTCTTAAATAAGTTGGTCTGATAACACCTCGGCTTTTAACAGGCTAGCGTTTGTAAGACTCAACAAACTTTATTTATGCACCAAAAAAGGGTCTTAGGGAATAGCTGAATTTTTAATTTTTGATTTTTAACTTTTCAGCTGATGCCCCGTGAGGATTTGACTCTAACGGCAATATTTACCGCTTTGGGTTTTTCTCTCTCACCAAAACAGTGCTGAGTACCGTTAGCGGAAAGCTAAGGTTTAGCCCGTGCTGAGTAAAAAGTAAAATTAGACCGATTAGGCATCAAATCAGTTACGACTAGTGAGTACTTAGGAAAAGATTCACAAGTACTACATCTTACTCAGAACTCAGCCCTCAAAACTCAGCACTCCTAAATATTCCCCTTCATAGACTAGCAATCAAGATAGACTGCTTTCTGCATATCCATTAACAATTTAGAAAAAATGAAGCAAAAGTCCATATACCCAAATAGGTAATTGTAATTAAAGGTTAATTATGATATTATTTTTGTTCTCCTGTTATCAGGGTCAATCCCCAATAATAAGTATTTTTGTTACTTCATACTGGGAAAGTCCCAAAAAAATCAATTATCAATAGATTCTTGCAACCACAACATTTATGCCGTGATTAAAAGCGGTAGTTGTGGTTTGTGGTATCGAAGGCTGATAATAGTCGTGTTAAACAAAAATACTAAGAATTAAGACAAACAATTGAGGCTTTCTAGGCGAAAGCAAAAAATTAGTACTAGAATGTGACTCAAAATTTCGGGAAGTTACAAAACGAGTTGTTGCAATATACACTTGTAGAGTAAATTCTATACGGCATTTTTATGGCACGGTTTTACAGGCCTGGAAAGCTCTAGGTGAATTATGTTGATCACGGTGCAGGGGAAGTAGGCTGTGCGAATTCCGCTAGATTACTACCGAATTTTAGGACTACCGTTAGCGGCAAGTGAAGAACAATTGCGACAGGCATACAGCGATCGCATTGTACAATTGCCACGACGTGAGTATTCTCAGGCAGCAATTTCTTCTCGTAAACAACTCATAGAAGAAGCTTACGTGGTTTTATCAGATCCAAAACAACGCAGTACCTACGATCAGCTTTATCTTGCCCACGCCTATGACCCTGATAATCTTGCTGCTGCCGCAGTAGCACAAGAAAATCGTACAGAAAGCACCAAAAGAGGTAGTGATACCCAGAGTCTTGGTATCGAAATTACCCAAGACGAATTAGTTGGCGCTTTATTAATTTTGCAAGAGTTGGGGGAATACGAACTTGTACTGAAACTAGGTCGTCCGTACTTAGTAAATAAAAATAGTGCTACAAGTGCAGGAAAGAGCAATAACTTAGCAGACGAAGAAATTTATGAAAGTGCTGAACACCCAGATGTCGTTCTCACTGTTGCTCTTGCCTGCCTAGAATTGGGTCGGGAACAGTGGCAGCAAGGTCACTACGAAAATGCCGCCATATCCCTAGAAACTGGTCAAGAACTGCTAGTACGGGAAGGTTTGTTCTCCAGTATTCAGGCAGAAATTCAGGCTGATCTTTACAAATTGCGGCCATATCGAATTTTGGAGTTGCTCGCATTACCTCAAGAAAAGACTGCCGAACGAAGCCAAGGCTTAGAATTATTGCAAAATCTCTTAGAAGATCGTGGCGGCATTGATGGCACGAACAATGATGAATCGGGTTTAAACATAGATGACTTTCTGCGATTTATCCAGCAGTTACGCAACCACTTAACAGTTGCAGAACAGCACAAGTTATTTGAAGCTCAAAGCAAACGTTCTTCTGCTGTTGCCACTTACTTAGCTGTTTATGCCTTGATAGCGCGAGGATTTGCTCAACGGCAACCTGCTTTAATTCGTCAAGCAAGGCAAATGCTCGTGCGTCTGGGCAAGCGCCAAGATGTACATTTAGAACAGTCGCTATGTGCCTTACTATTGGGACAAACTGAAGAAGCAACTCGGGTTTTAGAACTTAGTCAGGAGTACGAAGCTTTAGCTTTTATTCGGGAAAAATCTCAAGACTCTCCAGATTTGTTACCAGGGCTGTGTTTATATGCAGAACAGTGGCTGCAACACGAAGTCTTTCCCCATTTTCGAGATTTAGCAAACCAGCAAGCTTTTTTAAAAGATTATTTTGCTAACCAACAGGTGCAAGCTTATTTAGAAGCACTGCCAACTGATGCCGAAACAACTAATGAATGGGCTGTAATTAACCCCCAGTATTTTCCCCAGACCAAGGCAAAAAATAGTCATTTTCATAACAATTCAACTAAGACTTCAGCGTCATTTAATCACGGCAGACTACCTAACCCGGATTTGCCAGAAACACCAACAAAAGAAACGTCTGAATATCCAAACTTCTCACCACCTATGTGGAATTCATCGGGAAGTGTAAAATCAGAGGTTCCTGCTGCTGAAAGAATGAGCAGAGGTACTAATCAGCATTTGAACGGTTCAGCTAAGAGTGCTGCATCTGGTCATAACCAAAAGCGTAGACGGAGAAAACCCACTCCATCTGCTAGCCGAGAGCGTATACCAGATAATCGTCCTCATTCTCGTCGTCCCCGACGGCGGCGAACTTTTGCGAACACCATAGAAGGTAAAACACGGCTGGTATGGAGAGTGTTTATTTCTTTGGTGAGCATATTAGTTTTTTGGGTATTAGCTACAACAACTTTTGGATGGTTAAAAAATCTGTTTTTTCCTCAACCTTCTTTGCCTGATCTACAGTTGTTTGTACAAATAAACCAACCACCGCTACCTATTCCCGATCCAAATAGAAAACCAGAATTAGGAGAAGGCCCTTTAACAAGTGCAGAGGCAGAAAAAGTTATTTACACTTGGTTATCTACCAAAGCCGCAGCTTTAGGGTCAAATCATGAGATTAATAATTTAGAGCAAATTTTAACTGGTTCAGCTTTATCTCAATGGCGACTGATTGCTCAACAGAATAGGTTAGACAATCGCTACCGCAAGTTCGACCATAGTTTGAAGATAGAATCGGTTGAGAAAATTGGTTTATTTGCAGATCGTGCCGCAGTAGAAGCTACGGTCAATGAAGTGACGCAGTTATATGAAAATGGTCAGTTTAAAAACTCTTCTAACGATAAATTGAGAGTTCGGTATGATTTGATTCGAGAACGAGGTAAATGGCGTATTCAGAGTACATCTGTTGTGAATCAATTCACCAGATAAGTTGGAATTTTTCGCCAATTATCTGTACCAAGCTGTATCATTCAATTGAATTAGGAAATATTTTTCTCATAGTTATCACTGAGATAATCCTATAGGAATCCGATTTGATTTATGAAAAAAATTAGGTATTGTAGTGGTGTGGCAAGACTAAAATAGTGTATTAAACCTCATCTATGTTGAAATCAAGAGTTTTTTAAAAGATATATTTATGTAAGTTGGGTGGAGTGAAACACAACCCAACATTACCACCTTATTCATCTTGGGTTACGCGATCGCTGCACCCAACCTTGTATCAGAATGTTGGGTTGCGCTCCGCTTCACCCAACCTTGTATCTTAGAAATAGTAGTAGACCGTCCCAACCTTGGTCAAGAAAGACCGCTTCGTAGCATGGGTCACTACAACAATCTCTTTGACAGAACTCG